>CAZAQL010000064.1:0-15610 GCA_964487295.1 uncultured bacterium
ACAGCAGCCCTCGCCGATGGCCCGGAGAAGCAGAGAACAGATTCGCTCGAGGACGCCTGGCGCGGGTCCCGTGCGACCGCTGAGCGCTTCACCGGGACGCATCAGCAGTCCCTCGAAACGGCGACGATAAAGCTCGCTCTCATGAGTAACCTTGAGACCGGACGCCCCATGGCGCGCCGGTCTCTTTCTTATCTCCAGCCGGCTTCCGATGACGGTCTCCCGCCCGTCTGGCGGGACGCGGGCACGACGCGACGCCTTCTCGCCATCCCGGAATCGGGCACACCAACGCTGCGCGCCGGACTCCTCGGTCCCCACCGTCGACACGATCTCACACCCGGGGAGCTCTCTCTCGCGCTGACCATCGAGGACGTGGTGAGGATCCGTCGCCAGCGGCTCGCCGTGATCGAGGTCGACCTCGAGGCGGTCGGACGGCTCGCGGCGGAGCACGGAAGCGACCGGATCGAGATCACGGTCGATACGGACGTGCCCGGCGCCGCGTCGGTGAATGCCGGCCCCCTCACGCACGCGCTCGCCGCCTCGGTTCTCAACTACGATGCAACGGGCGAGGCCGCGCCGATCTGGAGACCGGATACGGCGCAGAGGGGTGTCGGGACGGTCGCTCGCTGTTCATCGGTGTCGGAGTGCGCCTCCACGGGCGCCGACATCCTCTACGTCGTCGCCGACCAGTTCGACTCCTCCTCCGCGCCGTACGTCCTCGGGCTCCATCACGCCGCATACCTCGGGCTCAACGTCGCGATCGTACGCATGGCCGACGCCGGCATACAGACACCGGAGGACGTCCACTCATTCATCCAGGGGGTCTACGAGACGCAGTCCGCCGAGCACTTCGGCGACGGCCATCTCGGCTTCGTTCTGCTCATCGGTGACGCCTACGCCGACGACAACTCCACGGTCATGATACCGGCCTACGACGGGTACGGCGGGCAGGAGGTCTCCTCCGACCACTACTACGCGTGCGTGGCCGGCGACGATGACTTCGAGGACGTTCTGCTCGGCAGGCTCTCGGTCGGCAACGTCGAGGAGCTTCTGAGCGTCGTGAGCAAGGTGGCCAACCACGTTCCGATGCCTGAGGGCGAGACCTGGTGGAACCGGACGATGCTCGTCGCGGGGCTCTTCTACACGATCAAGGATGACTACGTTCAGCTCTTCGACGAGTACGAAGAGATCATACCGGACGACCACACGGTCGACAGGCTCTACCGGCACGACTTCTCCGCGGACCATCTCTGCGCGCAGGCCGTCGGGGACGCCTTCGACGACGGGTACCTCTTCATCAACTTCGCGGGCGACGGCTGGATCTCGGAGTGGTACCAGACATTCCGCACGACGAACATCGCGGGACTCGACAACGGTGAGCGTCTGCCGATCGCGCTCTCGATGGCGTGCATGACCGGATGGTTCGACAACACGACGGAACCGGATCTCACGGGCTCCTACGACTGCCTCGCCGAGCAGCTCGTCAACGCGACCGACAAAGGCGCCATCGCCTGTCTCGCGGCGCCCCGCAACAGCGACGGCGGCATGTTCCGAACCCTGACGAAACGGATCTACGAGGCGGCGTTCCACGAACGGTGCCTCTTCCTCGGAGAGACCATCGCGGTCGCGAAGCTCCTGCATCTTCAGAGCGGCGGCGACGTGAGCTACGCCAGACATTTCAACCTGTTCGGCGACCCGGCGCTCGTCTACCGTTCAGCGAGCCTGCCTGCCGGCTCGCCGGACCTGACCGTCCGCCCGCATGAGATCGTATGGGATCCGGAGACGGTCGCGGCCGGCGGCGACCTCGTCATCACCGTGCCGGTCTACAACCAGAGCAGCGAGCCCTCCCCCGCGGTCCTCGTGACCGTCCACGATGAGGACGAGCAGGGCACGTCGAGCTACTCGCAGGTCACGTCCCCCATTCCCGCCTGGGGCGCCGAGGATCTGACGTTCTCGATCACCGGCATGACCGGAGGCGAGCACGAGATCCTGATCGCGGTCGACCCGGAGGACGACATCGCCGAGGTCGACGAGAGCAACAACGAGGTCACGAGACTCGTCTACGCCTACCCGCATCCCCCCGGCTTCCCGGTCGACCTCGGGGTCGAGCTCCACAGCCCCTCCGTGATGAACGGCCAGGATGGTCCGCTCATCGTCCTCTTCGACGAGGAGGCGAGGCTCTGGGGCGTCTCCCCGGACGGCGGGATCGAGTGGCAGACGCCGGTCGCGATCGATCCGCTCGACTTCGAGCTCGAACTCGCGGCCACGTCCGGCGACCTCGACGGCGACGGGGAAGATGAGGTCGTGTGCACGCGCCGCATGGGGCTGATGGCGTTCGATCGCGACGGAGGCGCGCGCTGGAACCTCAACACGAACGACATCATCGGCTGCCCGATTCTCTGTGACGCGGACGCCGACGCGGACCTCGACGTGGTCGTCGCCACCAAGTCCTTCTGGGGCTCCGGTGCGCGAGTCACCGCGTACGACGAGAACGGTGCGATGCTCTGGCAATACGACATGCCGGGCAACCGCCCCGTGGCCACCCAGCTGGCCGCTGGCGACGTCGACCTCGACGGCCGCCCCGAGATCGTCTTCGCGAACCAGGACGGCGAGCTCTCAGTGATCAGCACCACCACTACGCCGCCGACGCCCCTCTGGACGCCCATGCCCGTCGGCGCAGCGACCGGCTCGCCGCTCGTGCTCGGCGACATCGACGACGACGGCATCCTCGAGATCATCGTCGGCGGGAGCGACCTGTCCTGCGTGAACGCGGAGACAGGCTCCGACGCCTGGTCCTTCGGGTTCGACAGCCCGGTGGTCACGCTCGCGCTCGGCGACCTCGACGGCGACGGTACGCCTGACGTACTGGCCGGCACGGAGTCCGGTCTGTTCTCACTCCTGCAGAACGAGGCCGTCGCGTGGAGCGTCCCTCTGAGCGGCAGACCCGGTGGCTCCGCTGTCGTAGCCGATCTCGACGACCTGGCCGGCCTCGAGATCGCCATCGCCACGGACGCGGGCGTTCTCCACATCCTGGACCCCGCGGGGATCGATGCGTTCTCACCGATTCCCATCGACGGGGGCTCGGGGACGCCGACGATCGCGGACATCACGGACGACGGCATCCCCGAGCTTGTCGTGAACTCCCCCGAGGGCGTCGTGCACGCCTTCGAGCTTTCAGCGTCCGTCGAGCGGCTCCGACTCGACTCAGGCTCCGGTCACACCGAGTGGCGGGGGCTCGGGAACGGCCCGGCTCGCGCGGGCCTCTACTCGCAACCCCTCGCCGGCACGATCGCGTCCGACCTGCTGCTCTCGGGACGAGTCGAGGTCACGGGAGACGTGACGATCTCCGAGACCGCGACCGTCGTTCTGGCGCCGGGGACGGAACTCCTCTTCGATCCCGACGGGGCCGCGTTCGACGTGCTCGGCGCCCTGACGGCCGCCGGCACCGAGAGCGATCCGGTCAGGATCGGAACGGCAGGTGCGGAACGAGAAGCCGGCGCGTGGGGCGGAATCACGTTCGCGGCGGGGAGCGAGGGCGTGTTCGACCACTGCGTCGTTGCCGACGCCGAGGTCGGGATCGACGCCGGAGCGGCGGCGATCACCATCCGGGACTGTGCGTTCGAGCACAACCTGTTCGGGGTCCGGCTCGACGGCTGTCAGCTCTCCGCGCTCAGAACGAGTTTCACCGCCTGTGACAGCCTTGGTCTCCTTGCGCGGGGCGGCGGAGGCACTGTGGAGGATTGTCAGTTCGCCGGCAACGGCGGCGGCATGACACTCCGCGAGTCCGCCTCGCACCAGGTCTCCCGCAGCGCGTTCACGGGAAGCGCGATCGGGTCCGGAGTTCTCGTCGCCAGATTCGCGACGGCGGCGTTCGATTCCTGCAACATCAGCGACAACGCCGAGCACGGCATCCACGTCGTCAACGCCGCTCCCGCGATCGAGAACTGCACGATCACGAACAACGGGCAATCCGGCGTGCACTGCCGGAAGACGGCGTATCCCCATCTCACGCGCTGCACGATCTCGGGCAACCGGGTCGGCGTCCACTCGGACACCGGCTCGTCGCCCAATCTCGGCAACGACATGTATCCGGACACCGGCTACAACACGGTCACGGATAATCAGATGGCGGCGGTTGCGAACTACAACGGCACGGAGAACCCCGTCTACGCCCGACGGAACTGGTGGGGAGGCGCCCCGCCGAGCGGCCGCGTCTTCCTCGGCTACGTTCTCTGGCAGCCGTACCTCGACGCCCCCGCGGGCGACGCGGCGCTCGCCGACGGCGACGTCGACATCCCGGTCGCCTTCGCACTCGACCAGAACGTCCCGAACCCCTTCAACCCCGTGACGACGATCTCCTACTCGGTCCCCGCCGGCGGCGGCGAGGTCGAGCTCGCCGTTTACGACCTCTCGGGCCGGCGTGTCGCCCCGCTCGCGACCGGTCGCCACGAAGCGGGTCACCACGTGGCGACGTGGGACGGCCGCGACGAGCGAGGTCGCAGGGTTGCATCCGGCATCTACTTCGCTAGAATGGTGTCGTCCCAGCTCGTCATGACGAGGAAGATGATCCTTCTGAAGTAGACGGCCGTTCGCCGTGCGAGCGGCTCGGGAGAGCCACCATGCCGGCCATCAAGCACATCGGAGTCCTCACCAGCGGGGGCGACGCCCCCGGAATGAACGCCGCCATACGTGCTGTCGTCAGAACCGCGCTCGCCGGCGACCTCAGGGTCAGCGGCGTCATGCGAGGCTTCTCGGGACTCCTCGACCGCGAGATCGAGCCGATGACCGCCCGCTCCGTCTCGAACATCGTCCAGCTTGGCGGGACGATCCTCAAGACGAGCCGCTGCAAGGCCTTCTACGAGGTGGATGGCAGAACGAAGGCCGCCGGGATCCTCGCGGAGGCGGGCATCGACTGTCTCATCGGCATCGGGGGAGACGGCACGTTCCACGGACTCGAGAAGCTCTCCAATGAACACGGTATCGCCGTCATCGGCATCCCGGGGACCATCGACAACGACATCGCCGGCACCGAGCTCACGATCGGCTTCAGCACGGCCGCCAACACGGCGCTCGAGTCGATCGACAAGATCCGCGATACGGCGGCCTCGCACGACCGCATCTTCTTCATCGAGGTCATGGGACGCAACTGCGGCGCGCTCGCGCTCGAGGTCGGGCTCGCGGGCGGCGCCGAGAGCATTCTCATCCCCGAGGTGCCCGCCGATCTCGAGCGCGTGGCCGAGATCATCCGGGAGGGGAGGCAGCGCGGCAAGGGGAGCTTCATCATCGTGGTGGCCGAGGGCGCCGTCGAGGGAGGCGCCGCATCCGCAGCCGCTGCCGTCAAGGAACGGACGGGCGTCAGCTATCGCGTGAGCGTCCTCGGACACGTTCAGCGCGGCGGGTCGCCCATGTCGACCGACCGCACGCTCGCCAGCCGCATGGGACAGGCAGCGGTCGTCGCCGCCGCCGAGGGCAGGAGCCGGATCATGACGGGTATGCGCGACGGTGATATCGTGCTCGTTCCTCTCGAGGAGACCTGGCTCGGTGAGACGTTCATCGACCTCGAGCTCCTGGGCGTGGCCGAGATCACGGCCACCTAGAAGCGGGCCCGGCGGCCGAGACGACGAGGGGGGTGTGCCGAAGCACACCCCCCTCGCCTTTTCTCCCCCCGGCGCGGCTACTCTCCGGAGCGGAACACCATCTTCCCATCCTTCACGTCCACGATCACCGTGTCGCCGTTCTCGACCTCGCCGTCGAGGATCTTCACCGCCAGCGGGTTCTGGACCTCGCGCTGGAGCGCGCGCTTGAGCGGCCGCGCGCCGTAGACCGGGTCGAACCCCTCGCGCGCGATCATCTCCTTGGCGGCGTCCGTGAGCTCGAGATCGATCTTCCGATCCTCGAGCAGCTTCTGCAGCCGCTTGAGCTGGATGTCGACGATGAGCTTGATCTCGTCGATCGAGAGCGCGTTGAAGATGACGATCTCGTCCACGCGGTTGAGGAACTCCGGACGGAACTGCGCGCGGAGCGCCTCCATCACGCGGGACCGCATCTCCTCGCGGTCGCCCTCACCGAGCTCCTGGATCCACTGGCTTCCGACGTTGCTGGTCATGATAACGATCGTGTTCGTGAAATCGACCGTCCTCCCCTGCCCGTCGGTCAGGCGTCCGTCGTCGAGGATCTGGAGAAGCACGTTGAAGACCTCGGGGTGCGCCTTCTCGATCTCGTCCATGAGGACGACCGAGTACGGCCGGCGCCGCACGGCCTCCGTGAGGTAGCCGCCCTCCTCGTAGCCGACGTAGCCCGGAGGCGCGCCGATCAGGCGGGCCACCGAGTGCTTCTCCATGAACTCGGACATGTCGACGCGGACCATGGCGTCCTCGTCGTCGAACAGGAACTCCGCGAGCGCGCGCCCGAGCTCCGTTTTGCCGACGCCGGTCGGTCCCATGAAGATGAACGAACCGATGGGCCGCCGCGGATCCTGGAGCCCCGCGCGCGCCCTGCGGACCGAGTCGGAGACGACGCCGATGGCCTCGTCCTGCCCCACGACCCGCAGACGCAGACGGTCGTCCATCCGGAGGAGCTTGTCGCGCTCGCCCTCGAGCATCTTGGAGACGGGGATGCCCGTCCAGCTCGAGACGACGGCCGCGATGTCGTCCTCGTCAACCTCCTCCTTGAGCATCTGTCGGTCCTTCTGAAGCTCGGCGAGACGCTCGTTCTCGGCCTTGAGGCGCGCCTCGAGCTCGGTCTGCTTGCCGTAACGGAGCTCCGCGGCCCTGTTGAGGTCGCCCTGCCGCTCGGCCCGCTCGTACTCACTCTTGACGTCCTCGATCTCGGCCTTCGTCTCCCGGATGGCCCTGATCGCGCCCTTCTCGTTCTCCCAGTGGACCTTCATCTCGGAGCTCTGCTCCTTGAGGTCCGCCAGCTCCTGCTCCAGCTTCGCGAGCCGCTCCTTCGAGGCTTCGTCCTTGTCCTTCTTCATGGCCTCGCGCTCGATCTCGAGCTGCACGATGCGCCGCTCCACCTGGTCGAGTTCCTGCGGCATCGAGTCGATCTCCATCCTGAGGCGAGAAGCCGCCTCGTCCACGAGATCGATCGCTTTGTCCGGAAGGAACCGATCGGTGATGTAGCGATGCGAGAGCGTCGCCGCCGCCACGATCGCCGTGTCCTTGATGCGCACGCCGTGGTGCACCTCGTAGCGCTCCTTGAGTCCGCGCAGAATGGCGATCGTGTCCTCGACGTTCGGCTCGCCGATCAGGACCGGCTGGAATCTCCGCTCGAGCGCCGCGTCCTTCTCGATGTGCTTGCGGTACTCGTCGAGTGTCGTCGCGCCGACCGCGTGGAGCTCGCCCCGCGCGAGCGCCGGCTTGAGCATGTTCGACGCGTCCATCGCCCCCTCGGCCGCGCCCGCTCCGACGAGCGTGTGCATCTCATCGATGAAGAGGATCACCTGGCCCTCGGACTCCGCGATCTCGCGGAGCACGGCCTTGAGGCGATCCTCGAATTCGCCGCGGTATTTCGCTCCCGCGACGAGCGCACCCATGTCGAGGGCGTTGACGCGCTTGTCCTTGAGGCCCTCCGGAACGTCGCCCGCGACGATGCGCTGCGCGAGCCCCTCGGCAATGGCCGTCTTGCCGACGCCGGGCTCGCCGATGAGGACCGGATTGTTCTTCGTGCGGCGCGAGAGAACCTGGATGACGCGCCGGATCTCCTCGTCCCGTCCGATGACGGGGTCGAGCTTGCCCGCGCGCGCGAGATCCGTGAGATCCCGGCTGTACTTCGCGAGCGCCTGGTACTTCTCCTCGGCGTTGGCGTCGGTGACGCGCTGGCTGCCGCGAATGTCCTTTAAGACCTTGAAGATGTTCTCGCGCGTCGCGCCGTACTCCCGGAGAACCGCGCCCGATGTCGCGTCCTTCAACTCGGAGAGCGCGATGAGCAGGTGCTCCGTGCTGACGTACTCGTCCTTGAGCTGCTGCGCCTCGTTCCACGCGGCTCCCAGCGCCGACTGGAAGGCCGGCGACGCGTAGGTCTGCATGTTCCCGCCCTGAACCTGCGGGATGCGGTCTATCTCCTCATCCACCCTCTCCCGAAGCCCGGACACGTCGGCGCCGAGGCGCTGGAGGATCGGGATCACGATCCCCTCACGCTGCTCGAGAAGCGCCTGCAGCAGGTGCTCGGTCGTCACCTGCTGGTGGTTGCGGTCCATGGCCAGATCCTGAGCAGCCTGGACGGCCTCCTGCGCCTTCAGTGTGAATCTGTCGAGTCTCATGTGTGCGATACCTCCTTCTGGATGTCGTGCTGCGTCGTGCTCTGGCGCCGCAGTCGAAGGCTCGTGTCCGCTCCGCCGCGACCGGTACGGCACATCCTGCCGCATATGATGAGCCCGCGCAACCAGAGGCCGCACGGGCTGTGCCTCTCCTTTTTTGATGCAGCGCGCGAGAATCGGATGCGGGATTCCTGAGCGCCACTTCGAATACCGCCGTCGCGGGACCGCGGGCCGGGCCGTACATCGTTCTCCCGGGCACCATCGGGCCCGGAGGGGCAGCGCCGGCGTCTTTCCGAGTTGACGGTCCCCTCAGGCTTGGCTATCATTTTAGGGAGGAAGCTCGGTGGGTCACCCACCTGCGCGGATAGACGGCGGTGTAGCTCAGTTGGTTAGAGCAGCGGAATCATAATCCGCGTGTCCGGGGTTCGAATCCCTGCACCGCTACCAGATTCGGCCCTCCTGTCGCGAAGAGCGAGGAGGGCCGTTCTTTTCACCCCACGGTCCTGTCAAGACGCCCCCATGCGAGGTCTTCAGATGACCGACATCGTTCAGAGGGTCAGAGACGCCGTCCGCCGACACGGCATGATCTCCGTTCGGGACGGCGTTCTCGCGGCGGTCTCAGGGGGGGCCGACTCCGTCGCGATGGCGCACATTCTGGCCGGACTGCAGGACGAACTCGGCTTCGAACTCAAGATCGCCCATCTCGACCATTGCTTCCGTGGAGAGGAGTCGCGGCGCGACGCCGCCTTCGTCGAGACGCTCGCGGAGCGGCTCGGCGTCCCCTGCTTCTGCGAAGAGGAGGACGTCCCGAGGTTCCTCCTCGCCAACCGCATGTCAAAGCAGGACGCCGCCCGCATGCTCAGGTACCGATATCTCTACAAGACGATGAAGCTCGAGTACTGCCAGAGGATTGCGTTCGGGCACAACGCCGACGACCAGGCCGAGACGGTGCTGATGCGTTTCATCAGAGGCGCCGGCCCGCGGGGACTCTCCGGCATTCCCCCGAAGCGCGACGGCTTCATCATCCGACCGCTTCTGGGCGTCTGGCGAGAGGAGATCGAGGACTACCTCGAGGCCAACGAGCTGACGTTCAGGACCGATTCCTCGAACGCGGAGACGGAGTACACCCGCAACCGCGTGCGCCACGAGCTCATCCCCTCGCTCGAGACCTACAACCCGGGGATCACGAGGAACCTCGTCCATCTCGGAGCGATCATGACCGACATCTCAGCGCATCTGGAGCGTCTCGTCGACGAGGCCCTCCCCAGGATCGTCATGAGGATGAAGGTCGGTCAGATGGCCCTTGATTCGGGCATTCTGCGGGACTACGATGAGGCTCTGAGGCGGAGCATTCTCCGCCGCGTCCTGAGGGATCTCAGGCCCGAGACCGGGCCGCCGGGCTTCTCGCACGTGGAGAACATCCTGCGGCTGATCGACCGCGATCAGGTCGGCTCGGCCGTCGAGCTCCCGTGCGGCGCGCAGGCCCGACTGGACCACGGGTGTCTCGTTCTGACGCAGGGTGAGTGCCCCTCTGCTCCTGCGCCGCAGCCGCTTCCTGTGCCCGGCATCGTCCGGCTTCCCGGAGCGAACCTCATGCTTGAGTGCGAGGTTCTCGCGGCGGGCGACGCGGAGAGAGCTCACGGCAATGACGCGGACGTGACCCTCTTCGACATCGACGCGCTCAAACCTCCGTTGGTCGTCCGTCCGCGCCATCAGGGAGACCGTTTCCGGCCGTTCGGCATGGAGGGGACGAAGACCCTGAAGCAGCTTCTCATCGACGAGAAGATCTCCTTCAGCTTCCGCGACGACGTGCCGATCCTCTGCGACGAGAATGGCATCCTGTGGGTTGTTGGACTGAGGCGCTCGGATGCGGCGCCGGTGACGCCATCGACGAAACGAGTGCTGGTGGTCAGAGCTCAGACAACGGAGGACAACCCTGAAGATCGGTAAGACACTGCTCACGGAGGAGCAGATCCAGACGCGGGTGCGCGAGCTCGGGCGGCAGATCGCGTCCGACTACGCTGACGATCCGCCCATCCTGGTCAACGTTCTCAAGGGCGGCTTCATCTTCCTTGCGGACCTCGTGCGCGCCATCGACGCTCCGATAGAGGTCGATTTCATGGAGGTCTCGAGCTACGGCGACGGCACGGAATCGACAGGCGTTGTCCGGATCATCGAGGATCTCTCGATCAACATCGAGGACCGCAACATCCTCATCGTCGAGGACATCATCGACACGGGGCTTACGCTCCAGTACATCATCGAGAACCTCAAGACGCGCCACCCGAAGAGCGTCAAGATCTGCACGCTGCTCGACCGGCAGGGGCGACGCGAGGTGGAGATCCCGCTCGACTACGTCGGCTTCGAGGTCCCGGACCTGTTCGTGATCGGATACGGGCTCGACCTCGCGCAGCGCTACAGGAACCTCCCGTACATCGGGATCATCGAGGGCGAGGAGATCCCCTGAGTGCCGGGGCGTTCTCCCCGGCTCGCCGATGCGACCCGGAGACTGGACCCACGCATGCCAGAGAACAACGACAGGAAGCACGACGAGAAGCAGCAGCGTGACGACAGCCGGCAGGACCAGCGCCCGAGCCGCGACGACCGCCGGAAGCGCGACGAGAAGCAGCGCCGCGGCGACGAGCTTCAGCGGCGGCTCGCGGTCCCCCAGCGCCCGGGCAGAAGCCCGTTCACCGCGTGGATCATCTTCATCTTCATTGCGGTGATGGCCCTCATGCTCTGGACCCAGAACCGGCCCCAGGACATCGAGATCAGCTACGACGAGCTCATGGAGCAGGTCCGCGGCGGAAACATCGGCGCGGTGACGGTCGAGGGGCGCTACGTCCAGGGTCGGCTCCTTGAGCCCTCCGCGACGACCCTCGATAGCGGGGAGGTGACCCAGTACACCGAGTTCATCTCCTGGCTGCTCGTCGAGGATCCGGACTTCGTCTCCACGCTCGAGGAGCTCAACCCCGACGCCGAGCTTCGGGGACAGCCTCCTGCCACGAACTGGGGCGGCATTCTCTTCTCCGTCCTCCCCCTCGCCGTCATCGTGATCTTCTGGATCTTCATCATGCGCTCGATGCGCGGTGGCGGCGGCGCGGGACGTGCCTTCAGCTTCGGCAAGTCGAACGCCCGCCTGCTCACGGAGGACCGCCCGAAGGTCACGTTCGAGGACGTCGCCGGGCTCCCCGAGGCGAAGCTGGAGCTCAGAGAGATCGTCGAGTTTCTCAAGGCGCCCAAGAAGTTCACGAGGCTCGGGGGCAAGATCCCGAAGGGCGCCCTCCTCATCGGCCCCCCGGGCACCGGCAAGACACTGCTCGCCAGGGCCGTCGCGGGCGAGGCGGAGGTCCCGTTTCTCTCGATCAGCGGCTCCGACTTCGTCGAGATGTTCGTCGGCGTCGGCGCCTCACGCGTCCGCGACCTCTTCGAGCAGGGCAAGACGAACGCCCCGTGCATCATCTTCATCGACGAGCTGGACGCCGTCGGCAGGATGCGTGGCGCCGGTCTGGGCGGCGGCCACGACGAACGCGAGCAGACGCTCAACCAGCTTCTCGTCGAGATGGATGGTTTCGAGTCGAACGAGGGCGTCATCCTGGTCGCCGCGACCAACCGACCGGATGTACTGGACACGGCTCTCCTGCGACCCGGTCGCTTCGACAGGCAGATCGTCGTGGACCTTCCCGATCTCAAGGGTCGCGAGGGCATTCTCAAGGTCAGCGCGAAGAAGGTCATCATCGACGAAGCCGTCGACTTCGAGACCCTCGCCCGCGGGACGCCCGGGCTCTCCGGAGCCGACCTGGCGAATCTCGTCAATGAGGCGGCGCTCCACGCGGCGCGCGCGAACCGGGACTCCGTCATGATGGTCGACTTCGAGGAGGCGAAGGACAAGATCATGCTCGGCATCGAGCGCAAGAGCAAGGTCTTCTCCGAGAAGGAGCTCAAGGTCACCGCCTATCACGAGGCGGGCCATACGCTCGTCGGCTGGTTCACTCCGGGCACCTCGTATCTTCACAAGGTCACGATCGTCCCCCGCGGGCGCGCGCTCGGCGTCACGCACTTCCTGAACAAGGACGAGTCCGAGGTTCTTCCCAAGCAGCACTGGCTCGATGAGCTGGCCGTGCTCCTCGGCGGACGCGCCGCGGAGGAGGTCGCCTTCAACGAGATCACGACCGGCGCCGCCGGCGACATCCGCTACGCCACGGAGATCTCACGCAGCATGGTCTGCAACTGGGGCATGAGCGACAAGCTCGGTCCGGTCTCGTTCGGTCACGCCAAGCGGCAGGTGTTCCTCGGGCGCGAGATGGCCTACCCCGACGAGATCAGCGAGCGAACGGCGGAGCTCATAGATTCCGAGATCCGTCGGTTCGTCGACGAGTCGCTCGACCGCGCGCGCACCCTCGTCCGGGAAAACAAGGAGAAGCTCCACGATCTGGCGAAGGCGCTGCTCGACCGCGAGACGTTGACGAGCGAGGACGTCGAGGCCATTCTCGGCGCCCGCCCGAAGTCGGCGGACGAGTCGTCCGTCACGCACGTCCGTGCCCCGCACCCCGCCGACCACGTCGATCCGAAGACCTCGGCCGGTCAGGGCGTGGAAGGCTCCGTGTCTCGCGCGGGCGCCGGGACGGCCGCCCCCTCCGGCACTCCATCTGACGAGGGGCCGCCTCCGGACGCCGAGACGGATGTGGACACGGAGGGCTGATGACGACACCGCTCTCCCCCCGCATCGTGCTGATCGAGTCCCGTGAGGACGCCGCGCGCGAGATGCGCGCGATAGGCGTGTGCGAGGGCGGCGTCGACGCGATGCAGGACAAGGCCCGAACTCTCGTCCTCAAGGTCGTCGGCGCGTCCGTTCCGATGGCCCACATCCTCAAACAACAGATGCTCTCGCTGGGCGGCGACGCGGCGGTCCACAAGCACGTGCTGACGCACGCCGTCGAGGAGTCGGACGTTCTGCTGATGGGGACGCCGCTTGAGCTGCGACGCCTGGCGGAGAGGCTCGCGTGGCAGCCGTTCGACGCGCCCGCCCTCGGCGACCGCATCGTCTCGGTGCTCGACCTGGAGGCCGGTCCGCGCCGCCTGGCGCTTCGCGCGAGGTCCTTCTCACTGGATCTCTCGGAGCGAGTCCACGTCATGGGGATCCTCAACGTCACGCCGGACTCCTTCTCGGACGGCGGTCTCTATATGCGGCCGTCCGAGGCCGTCGATCGCGCCATGGAGATGGTCCGAGAGGGCGTCGACGTCATAGATGTCGGCGGCCAGTCGACGCGCCCGGGCGCCGAAACGATCGACGAGGATGAGGAGCTCCGGCGCGTCATCCCGGTCGTCGAGCGCATCACCGAGAAGTGGCCCGGACCGGTCTCCGTGGACACCTCCTCCGCCCGCGTCGCTCGCGAGACACTGAGCGCGGGCGCCGCGCTCATCAATGACGTCACGGCGCTTCGCGGCGACGCGGAGCTCGCGGGTGTCATCGCGCAGACCGGCGCAGGTTGCATTCTCATGCACATGCTCGGCACGCCCGCCACGATGCAGAGCGACCCGCGATACGACGACCTCATGGGGGAGATCGCCGCGTTCCTCGACGACGCCGTCGCGCGGGCCCGGGCCGCGGGTATCGACGAGCAGCAGATTGCCGTTGACCCGGGCATCGGATTCGGAAAGACTACGAAGCACAACCTGGCTATCCTCAGGCGCCTCAGAGAGTTGGCGGTTCTGGGGAGGCCGGTCGTGATCGGCACCTCACGGAAGAGCTTCATCGGCAACGTCCTGGACGCACCGGTCGGGGAACGGCTTGAGGGCTCGATCGCGACGGCTGCCTACGCCGTCGCACAGGGAGCCCGCATCGTGCGCGTCCACGACGTGGCCCCGGTCAAACGGGCGGTTCGGATGATCGAGGCATGCATGGCTCAGGGGGCGTAGGGGAATGTCCGGAAGCAGAGTCCTCATCGACATCATCGACGTCGCCGTCGTCGCGTTCGTGATCTACCAGCTTCTCCTGCTCCTGAGGGGACGGCGGGCGATGCAGATGTTCGTGACGCTCTTCGTCATCGTCATCGTCGGCTTCGTCGCCCGCTGGCTGCAGTTCGACGCGCTCAACTGGCTCGTCTCAGGCCTGAAGGGCCTCTGGGCCATCATCTTCGTGATCCTCTTCCAGGACGAGCTGCGCCGTATCCTGGCGCAGATGGGGCAGAGCAAGCTCCTGAGGCCGTTCGTCCGTGTCGAGGTCCACGAATCGATCGACGCGATCGTCACGGCCGTCAAGGCCATGTCGCAGAAGCGCACGGGCGCGCTCATCGTCGTCGAGCGACAGGCGCGCCTCCTGACCTACTACCAGACCGGCGTGCTCCTCAACGCGCCCGTCGTGTCGAGCCTGATCGTCTCGATCTTCACTCCATTGACGCCGCTCCACGACGGCGCCGTCATCATCAACGGTGACGAGGTCGTGGCGGCGCGCTGCACGCTGCCACTCTCTCAGAATCCGTACTACATACACACACTCGGAACGAGGCACCGGGCCGCCGTCGGGCTCACGGAGGAGACCGACGCCGTCGCGGTGATCGTCTCGGAGGAGACCGGCGACATCTCCATCGCCCTCGGCGGTCGCATCTCCCGCGGGATCACGCTGAGCCAGCTCCGCGAGCGGCTCTCACAGCTCCTGCGCGGTCCGACGCCTGACGACGCACCATCCTGATCCGGACGCCCGCTCCACGGCCGGCCCACTCGGCGTGCGGCCGCCGAGTCGAGCGCGACATGAGGAATCGATCCAGAGGAGACACGATGTATCGACACGAACGTACCAACACCATCATCGCCTGGGTGATGGGCGCGTTCTCCTTCATCGTCTACATGATGACGACCGCGCCCGTCGTCGCGTTCTGGGACAACGGCGAGTTCATCGCCGTCGGGTACATCCTCGGCATCGGTCATCCACCCGGTGCGCCGGTCTACACGCTTCTGAGCCGGCTGTTCGGCCTTCTCCCGTTCCCGAACGTGGCGCAGGCGGTGAACTTCACGTCGGTCTTCGCATCGTCCCTGGCGATCGTGTTCTTCTACCTCGCCATCAGCCGGATGGCACGCCGCTGGGAGGGCAGGGTCTCGTCGTTCATGGAGGGGCTTCCCACCTACGTCAGCGGCGTCACGGCCTGTCTCTTCATCGCCTTCTCGTTCAGCTACTGGGAGAACGCGCTCGAGGCCGAGGTCTACGGCTGGAACATTCTCGTCATGGCGGCCACCCTGTGGCTCGTGTTGCGCTGGTCGGAGCTCAAGGGCGTCCCGCGGCACCGCAGCCAGCTCTATCTGCTCTTCTACATCCTCGCCCTCGGCATCGGCATCCACATGGGGAGCCTGCTCTGG
>CAZAQL010000065.1:0-15190 GCA_964487295.1 uncultured bacterium
GACCCGGGCGACGGCGTCGTGTTCTTCGCGCTGGCTGAGGACGGCTGGGCCGACGAGTACGGCCTCGAGGGCTCCGAGGAGCCGTACTACGAGAGCCCCTACGCGAACGAGAACGTCTACTGGCTGACATGGGAGTCCGTCGGGACGCCCTCGGGCTTCTCGGCCGCGCCGCTGAGGATGATCGCCGACGATGAGCAGGACGCCCAGGACCCCACGGTTCTCGATGCCTACTACGGTCGGCACCACTTCGAGCGCAACATCGTCGTGAAGCAGGGGCGCGGAGACAACTGGTTCTGGCACGACATGTCCGCGACGGAGGACTGGCGCTACTTCCACCAGGAGATCGACGGCGTGGTCACGGATTCGCTCGGAGCCCTGCGCGGCCGCGTCCACGGGAACTCCTCAACGGCCAGCGTCTATCCGGATCATCACGTCCGTTTCCTGCTCAACGACACCGAGGCGTACGATGCGGAGTGGGACGCCTACATGCCCCTGAGCTTCGAGGGCGGCGGCCTCCCGATGAACGACGGGTACAACACCATCGCCGTCAACATCCCGAGGGATATCCCCGGTGTCGACGACGAAGCGATTCTGATCGACTGGTTCGAGATCCTCTGCTGGAGGTCACTCACCACGACCGACGACCGGATCGCCTTCGGGAGTTCCGGGAAGACGGGGGTTCTTGAGTTCCGGCTCGACGGGTTCAACTCCGCCGACGCCCGGGCGTACAAGATCGTTGACCAGTACACGGTCCGCACCGTCCCGGGATTGACGACGCGCGGAGCGGCGGGGGAGGACGGAGGGGGGCGCGCGGTCTCGCTGAGCTTCCAGGACGACGTGGCGGACACCGCCTCATACGAGGTCGTCGCGGATGGAGCGTACCGGACGCCCGAGATCGAGCTCGATTCGTTCGTCGACCTCCGCACACCCACGGACGACGACTACATCCTGATCGCGCACGACGAGCTCTACGACCAGTCGCTTCGTCTCAAGCAGCATCGGGAGAGCGAGGCCGGCGGCTCGTACAGCGTCAGGCTCGTGCGGCTGTCGGACGTCTACGACGAATTCTCCTGGGGGCTCGTCGATCCTACGGCGATTCGCGACTACCTGAAGCACACGTGGGAGTCGGCGGCGAGCCCGCCGACGCACGCCCTCCTCGTCGGCGACGGGACGGTTGACCCGAGGCAGTACTCGGCCTCCAGTCTGAGGACCTACATTCCAGTGCACTACACCGTGCTCGGCCCCGACACGCACGATCCGACGTACTGGCCTACCGAGCCCTGGTTCGCGGGCTTCGATGCGGAGTCGGAGTACATCCCCGGCGTGGCGATCGGCCGACTCACCGTCAACTCGGTGAGCGAGCTCACGACGATGGTCGACAAGATCATCGAGTACGACGCCGACAGCGAGCCGGCGCTCTGGAAGAACCGCGTGATCCTGCTCGCCGACGACGAGTACACGTACTCGTCGAGCACTGAGCAGTTTCACACCGAACAGACCGAGATGATCGCGAGCGAGATCCTCCCGCACGCGCTCGATCGGGACAAGGTCTACCTCATGGAGTACGAGAAGGTCGGCGCGTTCAAGCCCGCAGCGCGCGCGGCGCTCCTCGAAGCGTGGAACGAGGGCGGGACCCTGATGAACTACACCGGTCACGGCAGCGAGATCGTGATGGCTCACGAGTCCGCCTTCTATTTCGACGACGTCACGCTGCTGAGCAACCGACCGGGGCTTCCGCTCTTCATCGCGGCCAGCTGTCGCCTGAATAAGTTCGACAGGATGACCGTCGATTCACTCGGGGAGGCGCTGGCGAAGTCCGCGACGGGCGGGTCGATCGCGTCGATCGGCAGCACCCGCGACTCCTGGGCGTCCCAGAACTCGCTCTACAACCGGCACATCCTGCGGGCCATTTTCGGTGACCAGCAGGACGACCCCGCTGCGCAGCTCGACGTCGGGGCCGCCATGCAGGCCGGCTTCGCGGCGGCGGCAGGGTACACCGAGTGGGTGAACGACACGCGTTTCATGCTCGTCGGCGATCCGGCGCTGGTCCTCGCGACCCCGAAGGGGAGCGGCACGCTGACGTCGGAGGACATCGATCCGATGCGGCGGCGCGACGAGGTCACGATCGAAGGGGCGTGCTCCGGCGCGACGTCGGGTCTCGACGGGATCGCGATGGTGCGCGTTACGGAATCCGCGGACACCTCGGGATACACGCTGCCGGCGAACGGGTATCACGTCTTCTACGCGCTTCCGGGCGAGACGGTCTTCGATGGGCCGGTGACGGTCAACGACGGCGAGTTCGACGCGACCTTCTTCGTCTCCTACGCAGCGAGAGAGGGTGACTACGCGAAGGTGCGAGCGTACTGCTACGACGACGAGACCGACGGAGCGATGGCGCTCGTGCAAGTGGCGCTCGCGGACAGCGTCGAGAGCACGGATGCGACAGGACCTGATGTCTCCATCGAGTTCGCGGGCGGCGCGACATCGGTGGCGCCGGGCGCCGAGCTCGTGATAGCGCTCACCGATGAGAGCGGCATCAATACCGTGACCGGTTCGCCGGGCGCTCCGCTCTCGCTGGTCATCGACGGCACCGACACGACGGACGTCACCGGGTCGTTCAGATACGATCTCGGGAGCTTCGACTCCGGTGTCGTCGACTACGATCTTCCGACGCTTGAGTACGGTCTGCACTCGATCGAGCTGTCGGCGAGCGACAACATGGGGAACCGGTCGACGGGCCAGCTGGGGTTCGAGGTCGTCTCCGCGGCCGACTTCGAGATCCGGAACGTCGCGAGCCATCCGAACCCGTTCCCGGCGGGCGGCGAGAGCGGGACATGGATCCTGTTTCAGCTCCCCGTCCCGGCGAACGTGCGGATCGACATCTTCACCGTCGGCGGGCGCCGCGTCAGGACGCTTGACGACATTCCCGCCGGCGCAGGCGCGAACCAGATCTACTGGGACGGGTTCGACGTCGTCGGAGACGAGCTCGCGAACGGTGTCTACCTGTATCGAATCATGGCGGTCTCCGAGGGCTATCGCGGCGATAAGGCCGAGGCCATCGGGCGGGCCGTGATCATGCGATGACCAGAGGGGATTCCTGGAGGCTGTAACCAAAGGGGAGACGGGGCATGCGAAGCACGAGACTGCTCATGGCGGCGATGGCCCTTGCGATGCTCGCAGGGAGCGCGTCCGCGCAGGTATCGATCGGTGGAGCGCAGTCGCTCTACATCCAGCCCGGCGCTCGACCCGCGGGCATGGGAGACTCCTTCGTCGCCATCGCGGACGACGCCAGCGCCGTCTCCTGGAACCCGGCGGGGCTCGCGTGGGTCGACGGCCGCATCAACTTCACGTTGATGCACACGCAGCTCGTGCCGGACTGGGACGACGTCTACTACGAGTACGCCGCGTACGCGCAGCGCATCGAGGGGCTCGGCACGATCGGGGCCTCGCTCATCTACCTGACCTACGGCGAGCAGGCCGCGACCGACCCCGACAGTCCCGACGTCGTCGGGTACTTCGACAGCTACGAGATCATCCCTTCCGTGGCCTACGGGGCCGAGATCGGCGATCATCTGGCCGTGGGCATCAACCTCAAGTTCGTCTACGTCAACCTGGCTCCGGCGCAGTACACGCAGGACCAGCAGAAGGGGTCGGGCTCGACGTTCGCGGCGGATCTCGGCGTTCTCTACCGGATGTGGGAGGACCGTCTGCGTGTGGGCGGGGCGGTCCAGCACGTCGGGCCGCGGATCGCCTACATCGACGAGGAGCAGTCCGATCCGCTTCCGCGAAACCTGAAGCTCGGCGTCTCGTACAAGCTCCTGTCGGACGAGATGAATGAGCTGACGGTGACCGGCGAGTACAACAAGTCGCTCGTCATCATCGAGGACATCGCCGACCAGACGGTCGGCGTCATCCTCAACGTCGGAGCGGAGTACCGGTACTACGACCTCTTCGGCCTCCGTGGCGGCTACGTCTACGACGAGGACGGCGAGGTGAAGGGCTTCGCCTTTGGCATGGGTCTTAAGTACCGGAACTGGTCGTTCGACGTCGCGAACGTGCCGCAGGCCGAGGGGCTCAAGCGTCCGTTCCGGTTCTCGCTGAGCGCCACTTTCTAGGGAAGAGAACGGATCTCGCGCTGGCGGGGGCGGGCCGCCCGGCGGGTCGCCCGGCGCCGGCGCTTCTCTCAATCGGATGATCGCGGTGAGTCGCCGCGCCCGCGAACGCATCATGGAGGGCAACGTGAAGAGGTATGGAAGCCGACCACGAGCGGGCGCCGCGCTGGTGCTTCTGGCCATCGCGATCGTGATCGCGCTCCCGGTGTCGGCCGTCGCGGGGTCGAAGCTCCTGTGCACGAAGGACGCGGAACGTCCGCTCGAGGAGCTTCAGGCGGTCAATGCCAAGCGCTTCCCAAGCCAGCCCGCTCGCGTCAGTGCCATCGAGCTGGCAAGGCAGAGAGGGCGTAGCCGGGACGGCCGGACGACTCTCCGGTTTCTCGCGATCCGGGTGGAGTTTCAGCCGGACGACGATCCGCTGAGCACGGGAGACGGGACGTTCGATCTCTCTCCATGGGACGGGCAGACCTTCGACGGCCCGCCGCACGACAAGGAGTACTTCGAGCTTCACATGACGGCGGCGAAGAACTACTTCGAGTCCGTCTCTCACGGCGCGGTGGAGATCGAGTTCGACGTGGCGCCGGCCGATTCGCACGGGGCGTACGTCCTGCCTTACGACATGGGTTACTACCACGACTACTCCGAGGATCAGGTCTGGTACGTCTCACAGGTCGAGGCGTTCACGCGCGACGCCTTCGCGGCCGCCGACACGACCGACTCGCTCGACTGGGACGCGTACGACGGCTACGTGCTCTTCTTCGCGGGCTCCGACTGGCAGAGCGACATCTACTACGACACGCCCTACGATCTGCCGGCGGCCCACATCTCGCTCGGCGAGCCGATTCTGGTCGACGGCGGGACCCACGAGATCTGGAACGCGTCGCTCATGCCGGAGACGTCGAGCCAGGACGGCCTGACGGCCGTGCTCAACGGCACGCTCGTGCACGAGATGGCTCACAGCATCGGCCTGCCGGACCTCTACAACACGCGCAACTTCTTCCCGTCGATCGGGTACTGGGGGATCATGGACTCCGGCGGCCGCATCGGGATGAACACGCCCTGGGGATACGCCTACGGCCTCATCCCCGTGCCTCCGTGCGCCTGGTCACTGGAGTACCTCGGCTGGACCGAGCCCGTCGTCATTCTGGACGACACCGAGGACCTCGAGTTGAAGGCGTCGGTGCTCAGGGGGGGCGGCCAGCGCATGGTCAAGGTGCCGATCACGAGCGACGAGTACTTCCTCATCGAGAATCGGATGGACGACATCGGCAAGGACGGTCTCGTCGCCATCGAGCAGGAGCGCGGCGTCGTCCTCGGGCCCGTCGACCCGGACTGCACGCTGCCCATCTGTCCGGTGAACCACGAGTACGACTACCTGCTGCCAGGCCCGGGGATGCTGATCTACCACGTCGACGACACGCGCGTCATCCCGGGGCTCATGCCGTACGACACCGTCAACATCGACCGTGACCGCCGCGGCGTCGCCGTCGAGGAGGCCGACGGGATACGGGATCTCGGCGACATCGGCAGCTTCTACTGGACGGGAAGCCGGTACGATCCATTCTTCGCTTCGAACAACGACTCCTTCTCGTACGACACCTATCCGTCGACCGACGACAACCTCGGCGGGAAGAGCTACATCTCCGTCACCGGAATCACGGAGCCGGACTCGATCATGTCGATGGACATCCGGTTCAACCGGTGGAAGACGGGCTGGCCGATCGAGTTCGAGGCGCCGACGCGCTCGGTCTCGCCGCGCGTAGGCGATCTCGACGGCGACGGCGACATGGAGGTCGTTCTGGCCACGGCGGACGGGCTCGTCTACGCCTTCCGTCACGACGGCGCGCCCTTCCTGCCGGATTGCGCCGGCCCCTACGGCTTCATAGCCGTCGCGAGCGGACACATCAGCAGGACCCCGGCGCTCGCCGACCTGGACGGGGACGGCGATCTCGAGGTCATCGTCGTCTCGGACGACGGGATGCTGCACGCATGGCACGCGACCGACCTCGACGGGAACCACCACGCCGATCCGGTGTCCGCGCACTTCCCGGTCGAGATCGGCGGACCCGCGAGCGCCTCGCCGCTCGTCGCCGATCTGGACCCCGGTCCGGGGCTCGAGATCGCGGCGGCTTCACGCGGCGGCGACCTCGTGATCGTCGACCAGGCCGGGAGGCATGTCGCGACGTCGCCGTACTCGTTCGGCGCGCTCGTTCTCGACGAGGTGACGATGGCCGCCGGGAACCTGGACGGGGATGGCGAGTCCGAGCTCGTGCTGACGACGACGAACAGGGGATGGGTCACCGCTCTGAACGCGGACGGAACGCCGCTGCCCGGCTGGCCTGTCGACGTGCCCGGATGGGAGAGCGAATCGGTCGGAGTGCTGCTCGGGGACATCGACCGCGCGGACGACGGCAGGCTCGAGGTCCTCGCTGTCGGTTCCGACGGCCGGGCGTTCGCATGGGATCGCGCCGGGCAGAGTCTGCCCGGATGGCCCGTCGATCTCGAGGATGAGGTGGTCGGGCGGCCGTCGCTGGCGGATCTCGACGGCGACGGGTATCTCGAGCTGCTCGTGCCCGTCGGGGCGACGCTCGTGCGCGGCGTTCGCGCGAACGGCACGGCCGTGGAGAACTGGCCGCTTGCGTTCTCGCCGGGAGACAGCGCGAGGAGCGCAAGCTCGTCGCCGCTCGTGGGGGACATCGACGGTGACGGCGACCAGGACGTCCTGATGGCCGGCGCCGGCGGCAGCATCTTCGCGTGGGACGGTCTGACCGGTGCGATGCTGCCCGGGTGGCCGCTCTCGTCCGACGTGTCCCTCGGAACGCCGTGGATCGGTGATGCGGAGCTCGACGGGGAGCTCGATCTGCTCGTCGCCGGACAGCGCGGCAGAACGCTCTTCTACCGACTTCCCTACGACGCCGAGCCGGGCACGATCGTGTGGCCCACCGAGGCCGGGGATCACGCGGGGACCGGTTGCTACCCGGACAGTCTGCTCGGTGACGAGTACGAGACGACGCCGACGCTCATGGCGCACGACCGGACATACTGCTACCCGAATCCGGCCAGAGGCGAGGACCTGACAGTTCGCGTGTATCTCGAGGAGTCGACCGACATCCTCGTCGAGATCATGGACCTGACCGGACAGGTCGTGGAGACGATGCGCGCCGACGGCGTGCCTACGGTCAACGAGCTCGTGTGGGAGACCGGTGACGCGGCGAGCGGGCTCTACCTCGTTCGCGTCGAGGTCGGCGGCGAGCGGCTTGACCCGCTGACGGCGTCGCGTACCGGGCGCGCCGAGCAGAAGCTCATGAAGGTGGCCCTCATCAGATAGTCGAGGTGGCGGTGTACAGGAGACAGGCACGCGTACTGCTTTCCATCACGCTCGCGTTCGCTTTCGCGGTCGTCTTGACCGCGTCGGCGAGCTCGTCGGTGCTGCCCGGCCGCGGCGCCGTTCCGGCGGAGTTCGCGCTCATCTCGTCGCTCGACGCGCAGGAGGAACTGCTCGAGGTCGCGTCGACCGGCGAGACGTCCTCCGATACCGGCGGCGAGCACGACCCGCCGAAGATGCTGCTTCTCTCGATGGCCGTACCCGGCGCAGGTCAGCTCGTGCAGGGGGAGAACCGCGGGTACCTCTATCTGCTTCTCGAGGCCGCGATGTGGGGCGGCTTCTACTACCTCGACCAGATGGGTCTCGATGAACGGGAGGAGTACGAGGAGTTCGTGATGGAGAACTGGAACCTCGCGGCCTACCAGGACTTCTTCGAGGAGAACTGCCTCGACGACCCGCACGATTACGCCAACGGGTGCCGCCCGCTGGCGCCCGTCGGGTCTCAGGAGTTCTACGAGGACGTCGGCAAGTACGACGTCTATTGGCCGTGGTGGGACAACGGCGGCTCACCGAACGACGTGACTCCGGAGGACCTCGAGCTGCGTGACGAGTACTGGGGGATGCGCAAGGACAGCAACGCCCATCTGCGTCAGGCGCGGTATTTCATGATGGCCGCGTTGTTGAACCACGTCGTCAGCGCGGTCGATTCCTTCTTCCTGGCCCGTTCGGACGATGAGACGCTCGCCGCCGGGCGCGGCGGAGTGCCGAGCCACCTCGGCCTCGAGTTCAGCGTTCCGGACGGCGCGTTGGGGCTGTCGTGCGCCGTCGTCGCGACCTATTGAGGAGCACGTCATGAAGCGATCTGTCATCTGTCTCGCGTGCGCGCTCGCTCTGGCCGTGCCGTCGGCCGCCGCAGCGTCACGTACCGCAGCCGGTCTCGTGCGCGGTCCCCTGGCGGGCGAGGGGCTCTCGCTCCGCTACGACGAGCCCGTCTCGCAACTGAACCCCGACGGTGAGGCGATGCGCGCCTCCGGCGGATCCGGAGTTCGCGAGGAGAAGAACCCGATCCTCGCGATGGTGATGTCGTTCGCGCTGCCGGGCTGGGGCGAGTTCTACACTGGTCACGACGGCCGCGGCCGGGCCTTTATGGCCGCCGAGGGCGCGATCTGGATCGGCTATGCGTCCTTCAGCGTTCAGGAGCGGATGCGTATCGACGACTACGAGGAACACGTCGAGATCTACCTCGATCCCTCCGCCGACCTCGGGGGCACCTACTACGAGGACATCGCCGATTACATCCGGAGTGAAGGCGTCGACAGCTACAACGAGGACATCCGGAGCGAGGCGAGGAGCCTCTATCCGGACGACCCGGCGGCCCAGGAGCGCTACTTCGAGGAGCACGGCTACTTCGGGGACGACGCGTGGGACTGGGGCACGCGCGATCGCCTCGAGCAGTACCGGGATCTCAGGCACGACGCGTCCGTCTCCGGGCGCAACGCCTTCTACATGACGGGACTGGCCTTCCTCAATCGCGTCCTCTCCGGCATCGATGCCGCCTGGATGGCTCGTCAGCATAACGCCGGGCGTGATGGCTCCGGCGCCCCCAGGTTCTCGGTCGCTCCCGTCCCGGACGAGAACGGGCTCTGTGGCGGTCGCGCCACGATCGAGTTCACCTTCTGAACGTCGCGCCCGGGTGGTCCCTCCGCCCGGGCCTTTCCCCTGACGCGGAGCATCTCATGTTGCGCGAACGCATCCGACCGAGGCTCTGGCGCCGGTTGCCGTGTGCCGTTGCGCTGATCGCGCTCGCCTTGCCCGTGTCGCCGGTCTCGGCGCGGGAGATCATCCTGACGCCGGTCGGTCGAATCCCGGCGTCGACGTGGGAGATCGCCCAGCCCGTCGCGCTCGATGTCGACCATCACGCGCGCTTGTGCATCGTCGACTCCGGCGGACACCGCGTGCTCATCGGAGACTCGGACGGTGATCTCGAGCGCGAGCTGGGAGGCTACGGATGGGCCGGCGATCGCCTCGACGGGCCGCTCGACGTGGTCGTGGATCCCGGTCTCGCCATCTACGTGCTCGACGCCGGGAACAGACGCGTTGTTGAGTATGACGCCGACGGGGAGTACCTCGGCGTCGCGGTCGCGGAGGAGCGTCTGGGAGACCCCGTCGGGCTCGAACTCGGCTCCGGGGGCGAGCTGTACGTGACCGACTCGAACGCGCAGCTCGTGCGCGTCTTCTCGCAGTTCGGTGAGGAGCTTGATCCCATCGGCGCCTTCGGCGGTGTGGACGGCGGCCTCGTGGCGCCGACGAGGATCGCCATGGGGCCAGGTCGCCGTCTCGCTGTCTCAGACCCGGCGGCCTCGGCGGTCTGGCTCTTCGACGAGTTCGGAACGCTCATCCGCCGTCTGGCGCCTCCGGACGGGTTCACACCCCTCGACGTTATCTTCGCGCCGGGTGGCGCCCTGATCGTGACCGACCCCTCGGCCGGCGTCCTCTGGGCATTCGATCCGGAGAGCGGCGAGCCGCTCGGTTCGGCGCGTCTGGGTGAGCTCGACCCCGCCGTCGCGCCCCGCGCGCTCGCGCTCGATCGATCCGGGAGGCTCTTTGTTCTCGATGGAATCTCGGGCGACGTCCTCATCGTCGAACTCGTCGAGGAGACGAACGGGTAGCCGTCTCTCTGGACCTGCCGTCGTCACGCTGGCGGTCCTGTTCGGTCTCGCGTCCTGGGCGACGGGAGGCGAGCTCTTTCGTGAGCGCGGTCGGCGCGTTCTGACCGCGCGCGGGCGTGATCTCGAGTCCGGCGTCATCGCGCTGCCCGATTCGCTCATCGTCGCGGGGAGCGACACGCTCCTCCTCTCCGGGAGACCGGTTCTTCGTGACATCGACTATGCGCTCGACCTGACCCGCGGCGTGCTCCAGCTGTTCGAGCAGCCCGCGGACACAGTGGCCCTCGAACTGACCTACCTCTACCTCCCCGGAGTGTCGCGGCGCGCCCACCGCTACGCCGATCTCGACACCGCAGGCGAGCTTCCGCCCATCTTCGCTGGCGCGGACAGCCTCGTGGGCCTTCGTGTGCCCCGGAGTGACGGGCGCAGGACGGATGCCGACCTCAGGGTCGGCGGCGCGAAGACCTTCGGCGTCAGCGTGGGCTCAGACAGGGATCTCAAGCTCGAGCAGTCCCTCCGTCTGCGCGTCGACGGCTCGGTCTCGCGGGACGTGGAGGTACGAGCCTACCTCTCCGATCAGAACACGCCGCTCGTTCCCGAGGGGGACACTGAGGAACTTCGTTCCATCGACGAGATCCTCGTGGAGATCGAGGCGCCCCACGCGTCCGCGTCGATGGGGGACGTCAGGCTCGATCTCAGCTCCGGCAGCCTCGTGACGATGCGACGGGAGATCCAGGGCGTGAGGGCCTCGGCTGAGCGCGGGCCCTTTCACGCGGTGCTGGCGGGTGCGCAGGTCGGAGGGGAGCAGATGTCGATAGCCTTCATCGGGATCGAGGGCAAGCAGGGTCCATATCTTCTCGCGGGGCCGTCCGGTGAGATCGGCGTCGATATCGTGGCCGGCAGCGAGCGCGTCTGGCTCGACGGCGAGCTTCTCAAGCGGGGCAGTGACAACGACTACGTCATCGACTACGGATCCGGAGAGCTTGAGTTCACCGAGAACAGGCCGATCAGCGCCGAGAGCAGGATCGAGGTCGACTACGAGCACGCGGCCGGCGACTTCGAACGGAACCTGTACGGGGGCAGGATCGAGGCGGCGTCGGAGGACGAGCGATACACCGTGGGCCTGACCTACTTCCGGGAGTCGGATGACGAGTCGGCGCCCACGGGCGCGACTCTGAGCGACGACGACGTGGCGCTGCTCGCGCTCGCCGGCGACGACATCGATCTCGCTCACGACGACGGCGTCGACTCGGTCGGATACGGCAACGGGGACTACGTACGCATGCCGGACGGGACGTTCGAGTACGCCGGACCGGACTCGGGCGCGTTCGACCTCGACTTCGAGCGGTTCGACGGAGGGGACTACGTCTACGACTACTTCGATGGCCGCTACGAGTACGTGGGTGCGGGAGAAGGGACGCACCGGCTGGGCCGCCAGCTCCCGCTGCCCTCGGACGAGTCCATCGTGGCGCTCGACGGCGCCGTCCGGTTCCGTGGCGGAGGGTTCGTCGAGACGGAGGGCGCGCTCTCCGTCCACGATGAGAACACGCTCTCGCCGTTGGATGACGAGGACAACATGGGCAACGCGGCGATCGTGCGGTTCGAGACGCCCGCGCTGACCGGTGGCCCGCTCGGGTCCTCGATGCTGAGGGTCACGGGGAGCGGACGGCGGGTGGGTGGCGCGTTCCGGGGCAACGGACGATTCCGGGAGACCGGCTACGAGGACCAGTGGGAGCTCACCAGCCTGAAGCTGCCCGACCAGGAGCTTACGGGGCAGGGCGGCGTCGGGCTCGATCTCCCCGGGGGTGGCTCCGTCGATGCGTCGATCGGCGGCCTCGAGCGCGGTGACGCGGTGCGCTCGTCGCGGGCGCGCGTCGAGCTTGACGTGTCGCCGTTCCGGCGGGCTCGTTTGTGGGCAAGGGGGAGGGCCGTCGATCTGAGCTACTCAACGGCGGACACGGCCCGCGAGCGCCGTCGCCGGCTCGTCCGCGCCGGCGCTGACGTGACGGTCGCCTCGCTCCGCTCCGGTGTGCAGTGGACTCGCGACGAGGCCACGGAGAACGGCGTCGGCGAGCGCTTCGACGAGTTCGGGGTGTCTCTGACGACCGTCGGCATTGAGGATCTCGCCGTCCGGGCCTCATACGCGTACCGTCTCACCGACCGGCGGGTCGGGACCGACGGGTGGTCGAGCGCCTCGGTCCGGAGCGTGCAGGACTACGCACTCGAGTTCACGCGCTGGGACGGTCTGACGGCGGACCTCAGGGTCGTGCGCAGGAGGACCGAGGTGGAGTCGGGTCTCTCCGAGCCGGGCGTGCGCGCGGACCTCGCCCGTGCGCGACTGGGACACAGCTCGTTCGGCGGCGCTCTTCGGGGCGACGTCAACTACTCGCTGACGACGACCGAGGTCGAGGAGAGGGAGCGATACGTTACGGAGGAGGACGGCGTCGAGGTGACGCGCATCGTCTCGACCGGCCGGTACCTTCCCGTCACGGAGCTCACGGCGGGCACGCGGTGGGTTCTTCGCCCGTCGGCCGGCGGGGCGAGGTCGTCGCGTCTGCCCGATCCGAGCGCGCTCAAGCGATGGATGACCCGCCTGACGCTCGAGACGGACGTGAAGCTCCGCGAGGCCACGACGACCACCGAGAGGACGAGGCTCTACCTGCTCGATCCCGCCGTCCTGCGAGGCGAGGATACGGTCAGCGGCCGGCTGACGAGCCGCCACACGCTGCGCTACACGTCGCCGGGAGGTGGGCTCGTCGGGCGGCTCGCCGCGCGCACCGACGACGAGCTCGACCGCATCTACGTCAACTCGCCCGAGACGCGGCGGGAGCGCGAGGTGACGCTTGAGCTCAAGCTGGCGGGCTCCGGGGGGCTGAGCTACCGCTTGCAGGCTGACGCGGGACGACGGCGCCGCGTCTCCGAGGGCGCTATCGAGAGCTACGACATCGACGCGCGCTCGATGCTCGGTGAGATCGCCTATCGTGGGTCGGGCGCTCTGGAGCTTCGGTTGTCCGGAGTCCTCGGCACGGAGGAGGACGGAGAGTCCGGCGTCACCGCGGAGGTGTGGAAGCTCACGCCCGCGGCGACGTGGCGGATCGCGGGGCGAGGATCGGTGACGGCGAGCGCGACGCGGCTCGGGGTCAGCGCCACGGGTGGAGTGCTCCCGTCGTCGATGGCCGAGGGACGCGCGCCGGGCGACGCGGCCGACTGGCGCCTCTCCGCCGATTATCGGTTCAACCGCTACGTCACCGGGAGCCTCAGCTACACGGGGGAGAGCAGGCCGGGCATCGACGACCGTCACACGGTTGACGTTCGAGTGAACGCATTCTTCTAGGGAGTGTCCCGTGAGGATGGGGACGTGAGGACGACACGTACGATCCTGCTGACCGTGGTCCTGCTGTGGGCGGCGGTCTCATTGGCCTCGACCGTCTCTGACGTGATCGTCGAGGGCCACGAGTCCGCGAGCACGCGAGACATCGTCGCGGCGTTCGGCGTCGCGGCGGGAGACACGCTGGCCGCGGAGATCCTGTCGGCGGGAGCGGATTCGGTGGCCGCCCTTCTGGCCGGTCGCGGACGTCCCTTCGCGTCGGTGCGCGTGACGTGGGATGAGGCAGGTGACTCCGTCGTGCGCGTTCTCATTGACGAGGGGCCCTCGGGCCGGGTCGCCTCGGTCTCGATGGCCGGCAATGCATCCCTCGCCAGCGAGGATCTGGCGTCTCTGCTCGCGACGCGGCCGGGCGTGCACGTCAGCGCGGCGCTCCTCGCGGCGGACGCGCGGGCGATCGCCGGGCGCTACGCCGACGCGGGACGCCCGCTCGTCTCCGTTGTCCCGCGGGTCGAGCTCGGCGCGGACCCTCTCGACGGGCTCGTCGTGATGTTCGAGATCACCGAGGGAAGGGAGGTCTCCTTCGGTCGCGTGGCGATCGTCGGCAACGAGCGGACGCGCGAACACGTCATCGTCCGTGAGACCGGGCTTGAGCGCGGCGCCCTCTTCCGCGCGTCCGCGCTGTCCGCGGCCCGGCCGGCCCTGGAGCGGCTGCCCTACCTCGCGCGGGTGGAAGAGCCCATCGTCGCCGTCAATCGTGGGACCGGGGCCGCAGACGTCGGGATCGTCGTCGCCGAGGCCCGGGCGAGCCGCCTGAGCGGCGTTCTCGGTTATGCGCCGGCGGGAGACGGCGACGGCGAGGTCACCGGAAGCGTGGACATCCACCTCGGGAACATCGCGGGGACGGGGCGGGCCGCGGAGGCGTCGTGGGAGCGCGTCCGGACCGGCCACGACCGTATCGCGTTCGCGTACACCGAGCCGTGGGTGCTCGGGGCGCCAATCGACATCGGCGTTCGAGCCGAGCAGGTCAACCGCGACACGCTCTACGCCACTACCGAGGGGGATCTGTCCGTAACGGCGCGCTTCGGCCCGCGCCTCCGGGCGACGTGGTCGGTCGGAGGTGAGCGATATGTGCCGGGAGGAGACGCGCCGTCCACCGACGGGTACCGCACGGCGCTTGCTCTGACGTACGATCGCACCGACAGGCCCCTCAATCCGATGCGCGGCTTCGAGACAGCGGGACGGATCCGCTACACGAGCGTCGACGCGACCGACGGTGACGACTCCTACCGGATCGGCGCGCTCGAGGTCGCCGCGTCGGCGTACGTTCCGGTACGCGCCGGCCACATCGTCGCGCTCTCCTGCCGCGCGGCCGCGCTCGCGTCCAGCGAAGAGGACGTGCCGCTTCATCAGCAGCTCGTGCTCGGCGGCGCCGGTAGTCTGCGCGGCTACCGGGAGGATCAGTTCCACGGCACCCGCACCGCCGTCGCGTCCGTCGAGTACCGCGTGCTCCTGGGCCGCTACTCCCGCTTCGCGGCCTTCATCGACGCGGGGCACTACGCGCGAGAGGGTTCCAACCCCACTGAGGACACCAAGTTAGGGTACGGGGTCGGGTTGCGGGGTGAGACCCGTTTGGGTATAATCGCGGTCGACTACGGTCTGGGTGAGGGGGACGGCTTCCTCGACGGCAAGCTGCACGCCGCCCTTACTCGGGAGTTCTGACGCGCCGTGCGCGCCCTCTGTCACTCGGGAGTTCTGACGC
>CAZAQL010000066.1:0-8954 GCA_964487295.1 uncultured bacterium
TGTTTGACGTGAGGTGGTGGGGCGAGCAAATGCACTGAGGTCTTCGTTCCTATTTCCCGACTCAGGATTGCGGAGCGCATTGCCCCTTGCAGCAGCTCGAAAATGTGAGGAGACACCCACAGGAAGCACCAGGCATTCTTCGGGACAGGCCGCGCAGGAGAGGCGGGTGTCCCGGCTGGGAGGAGAACACGGCAATGCGTACACTTCTGGCTCTTCTGATGGTCGTCGCGGTCGCCGTTCCGGCGTTCGCCGGCGGCAACCCGAACATCACGGCGTACGTGACGTTCGACCAGGGTTCCGAGGTTCCGCGCGTGGATCCGGCCGCGTACACGGCAGGTCAGTTCTTCATCTGCCTCAAGAACATCGATGCCGGCTTCACGACGATCTCGCTGGCTGTGGCTGTTGACGCCGGCGTTTCGGCTCCGGTGAGCTACACGAGCCTGCTGCCCGGCGGACTCGCGATCGGCACGTGGGCTGACGGCATCACGCTGTCGTCGACCGAGTGCATGATGGGCGAGTACGTCTGCATCGGCAGCGGCGACGCCTTCTACCTTGGCGCGCCCGGCATGATCAGCATCATCGATCATCCGGACTACCCGCGCTGGGTCGTCGACTGCAACTCCGAGGTCGACTTCTACTGCCTCGAGACCAACGGTGGCGTCCTCATGGACCCGGTTCCCACGGGCGAGGACTGCGCTCCGAACCCGGTCGAGGAGAGCACCTGGGGCGGCATCAAGGCCCTGTACAGGTAGTCTTCGATCCGATTCGTACGCAGCTGAAGTTCGAGCGGGCGGTGCTCCGGCGCCGCCCGCTTCTCATGCAGGCTCCCTCTCGCCGGTGGCGGAAGAGGGCGTGAAGGTTGTATGCTCCGGCATCGTCCAAGAACCAGACGGCGGCGCGGGGCGAGCAGGCACGTGCGCCGCGCACCATCCATGGAGGAGGGCATGACTTCACACCGTCTCGTCGTCACGCCGGTGCTGCCTGATGCTTGGAGAGCACCGCGGGCGTCCGTGATCGTCTCCGTGCTCACGGTCTGCGCCCTGACTCTGGGCTCGGGCGCCTGGAGCCACGCGTGGGCGCACGGAGGAGGGCACTGGAACGAGGACGCCGTCGCGGACACGAGCGCGCCCCTCGTGGTCTCGGTCGACTTCGATCCGCCCAACGGCGTTCGGAGGGCCGATCCTGCCCTGTACACCTCCTTCGACGCCTACGTCGTTTTGACGGGCGCCAATCCTGCGAATCTGCCCGGCGGTCTGAGGACCATCACGCTGCGTCTCGCCGTCAGCGAGGGAACGTCGTCGACCCCGCGGTTCGAGAGCCTGCTTCCGAGCAAGCTCGTGATAGGCGGGTGGCGCGACGGGCTCATGATGGCGTCCGCCCCGTGCGAGGCAGACGACGCCATCGTGCTCGGCGTCCTGCATCTGTTCTACCTCGGCAAGCCCGGCGTCGTCGAGGTCCGCGACCACCCCGACTACCCGAGGTGGATCGTGGATTGCGAGGACGTCGATCACCGGTACGTTGTCGGATCGATCGGAGGCATACACAGGGACCCGCCGCCGGTCGAGCCCGGCGGGAAGCACGACCACGGAGCGGACGGCGGTCACGAGGACGATCCTCACGACCACGGGCCGGGCGATGACCACGACGGCGATCCCCACGACCACTGAGCGGACGGCGACCATTGTGGCGACCCGCACGACCACGGTCGGTAGGGGGCGAGGAGGCCGCGGGGAGAGGGTGAGACCGGGCCGGAGGCTCCCTTCTTGCACGTCCTCATGGGGCGTGCTATGATGTTTGGAAAAGCCTAACGACCCGGTGGACGGGCTCTTGCGTGGAGAGGCAACGTACGGCGCGAACCGTGCCTGCGTTGCCGTGGAACGCGGGAGCGCGGCGGAGGAGGAGACACGACGTGCTCAGACGAGCGATCTTCGGTGCAGTTCTCCTGGCCCTCATCGCAGCAGGATGCGCGGTGCAGGAGCAGGCGGTCGTACCCGGCGGCCCCTTCTCGATCGCGATCTTCGCGACGACGGACACGAGGGGCGAGCTCGAGCCCTGTGGCTGACACGGGGGCCAGAAGGGCGGGCTGGTCCGGAGGGCCGGCTACATCAACAGCACAATGGAGGAGACCCCCTATCACCTGATCCTCGATGCGGGGGGCTCCATCACGCGCAAGAGCTTCGAGCGCGTGCTCGTGGACAACGCCAATCTGCGCGGCATGGTCATGATCGGCTATGATGCGACGACGGTGGGCGTTCAGGATCTCCACGAAGGCATCGACTACTTTGTCGACCGCGTCACCGAGGCGGGCCTGACGGTCGTCTCGGCCAACGTCTACTACGAAGGTACCGACGAGCTGGTCTTCCCGGCCGCGGCGGTCGTCGACGTGGCGGGCGTGCGCTTCGGCATCACCGGGGTGCTCAACCCGGATCTGAGGATCAGCATCAACCGTGAGCTCGACGGCCACGGCGTCGACATCGGCGACCCGGTCGCCGCGCTCGAGGAGGTCGTGCCGGATCTCGCGTCGCGATGCGACTTCGTCGTCGTGCTCAGTCACGCCGGCCTCACGCGCAGCAAGGACTACGCGGAGCAGGTTCCGGGCATCGACTACCTGGTCGTGGGCAGCCACAACGCTCACTCCACGGCGCCCTATGAGGTCGCCAACACCGTCATGATCCAGCCCGGTTACCGGGGTCAGACCATGGCCGACTACCGCCTGCACTTCGACGAGGACGGGAGCTTCCTGTCGTACTCCGGGCAGGCGTTCGCGCTGGACGACAAGAAACCGGCCGACGCCGCGATGGCGCTGATGCTCAAGGAGCACAAGCTCGCCGTCGAGGCCGCGTCCAAGCAGCGTGCAGCCGAGCAGGCGGAGCAGAAGCGGCGCATGCGGGAGGCCCAGACGTCCGCGCAGGAGGACTACAAGGAGCAGTGTCTCGGCGTCAATGACTCCTGCAAGCGTTGTCACCAGGACAAGTACGAGCAGTGGCTGACGACGGCTCACGCACACGCGTTCGAAACGCTCGAGAAGTCGCTTCAGTCGACGAACCCCGAGTGTCTGCGGTGCCACACGACCTGCCTGCTGGATCTGGCGCAGGACGGGTCGGAACAGGTGCCGCCGGAGCTCAGGAGCGTCCAGTGCGAGTCGTGCCACGGGATCGGAACCGAGCACGCTCGCGACGGGTCGTACGGCCAGGTCAAGGTCTCGACGTGCGTCGTCTGCCACGACCCGGAGAACAGTCCGGACTTCAACTTCCCGACCTATCTGGCTCAGGTGAAGCACTAGGCGGACGAGAGCGGCGCAGGGGTCGGCAGGAAGGCGTGCAGCATGAACCGAGCGACCGCCCTCGCCGCGATGGCGCTCGTGGCGCTGCCGATCTCGGTCGGCGCCGCCAACGAGGCCCGCGTTTTAGAGCAGAGCGAGAACGAGATCCTCTTCGAGCTCGTCACCGACGACTACCTCGTGAGCGAGGTGGTGCACGGCGGCGAGCTCTTTTATCGTGTCGAGGCTCCCGGTCTCGATCCGGCCGGCGAGCCGGGCCTTCCCTGGCTGCCCGAGAAGGGCGTTCTGCTTGCCGTGCCGTTCGGCGCCGACGTCCGGCTCGAGCTCGTGTCGCTCGAGACGAGTCGCGCCGGTGAATATCGCGTGGAGCCTTCGCCCGACGAGTCGTTCCGGATCGAGGAGCTTCCCGTCGGCCCGATCGTGGAGAGCGAGGAGGCGGAGCGCTTCCCCGTCGCCACCATGGACTTCGCGCCCGACCGGGAGTATTACGAGCGCGGTGCGCCGCGCCCCGGAGCTCCGGTCGAGCTCGGCTTCGACACGACGCTCAGGCATCACCGCGTCGTCCAGGTGACGATGCGGCCCTTCCGGTACGATCCCCGGTCGAACGGGCTCACGGTTCACACGCGCATCGTGGCCCGGCTTCTCCTCGGTGGTCGCGAGGCCCCCGACGGCCTCGAACGCGTGTATGTCCGCGAGCCCGAATGGGACATGCTGTACGCGGGCACCGTTCTCAATCACGCCGAGTCGGAGTCGTGGCGGATGCGGCCCGAGCCGCTACGCCGCGGCATGCGCGCGGCGCTGCGGGACGGCCTCGAGGCCTACAGGCTGACCGTCTCGCGGACCGGTGTCCACCGTGTCGGCTTTGATGACCTGGCCGGCGAGGGCCTCTCCGGCGCGATCGACATCGCCGACATCGCCGTTTACCAGCGCTCCTTCGACCGCGGGGAGCTCGATCCCTTCATCGAGACACCGGTTCCGATCCTCGTCTTCGACGAGAACACGAACCAGCTCTTCGACGAGGGCGACGAGCTGCTCTTCTACGCGCAGAGCTTCGAGGACCAGCACATGCGGGCCGGCTACGAGGACCGCTACGGCACGGAGAACGTCTACTGGTTCGGATGGGCCGAGGGGCTCGCGGCGCGGATGACCGAGCGAGACGCGTGGCACGGCTGGACGGGCCTGACGCCGCCGGCGAGCTTCCGGGACACGCTCCGGTTCGAGGAGGACGTGTTCTTCGACTTCGAGCCGCCGGCTCACGAGGTGGACTGGTACACGTGGACGTTCTGGGCGAACAACTCGGACGACTGGTCGCTTCCCTTCTCGCTTCCGGACATCGACGCGAGCGCGGAGGTGGCCGCGCGGGTCCGCTACCAGGGCAACCTCGACGGCGCCCACACGCTCACCATGTCGGTCATCGACGGACTCGGCGTCGAGCGGCAGCTCGGCGTCCACACGTTCTACGGCTCGTCCGATTCGATGAACTACGCCATCTACGCGAACAACTCGGTCGACGCCGGGCTGTTCACGGACGGGGACAACACGTTCCATTCCGTCGGCGCCGGGGGAGGCTCGGGCGCAGATCTCGACTGGTTCGAGTTCGCGTACGACCGGTTCTACACGGCGGAGGGGGGGCGGCTCAGCTGCACCAACGGCGAGGCGACCGGTGATGTCGAGCTCTCGATCGACTCGTTCGCGACGGACAGCGTTGTGGCGTTCGACGTCACGGACCCGGCGGCACCGGTCGCGCTCACGCTCGATACCCAGAGCGTCTCCGGCTCGGCGGAGGACTACACGCTGACCATCCACGACTCCGTGGACGCTTTCAGACGATACGAGGCGCTCGACATCCGGTCGGCGCTCCCCGTCGACGCCATCGAGCGCCGCCAGCCGGCCAACCTCTTCTCGGACGAGGCGGACGTCATCGTCATCTCGCACGATCCCTTCTACTCCACGGCCGAGGAGCTCGTCGAGTACCGCCGCGCGCAGGGTCACGACGTGGCGCACGTCAGGCTTAAGACCGTCTACGACGAGTTCAACGGAGGCCTTCCGGGTCCGGCCGCGATCCGCAACTACCTCAGGTACGCATACGAGGAGTGGGAGGCGCAGCCGCAGTTCGCCCTCCTCGTCGGCGACGGGAGCGAGGACACGCGCGGCGTCCTCTCATCGAGCTCTCCGAACTACATGCCGACCTACATCGAGTCGCAGGCGCGCAACTCCGCACTCATCGGCAGCGACACCTACTTCGTCACCTACGACGAAGCGGAGCCCTACCTGCCGCAGCTCTACATCGGACGCCTGCCCGTCGGCTCAACGTCGCAGCTCGAACTCGAGATCGGGAACATCAAGCTCTACGAGAGCTTTGACCCGCTCGACGACTGGCGCAACCGGTTTCTCTTCATCGCGGACGACGTGTGGTCGTACGCGAGCGACATCGGTGACTACACCCGTAAGGAGACGAGCGAGGGGAAGTTCACGACGGAGTCGATCGCGATGGGTCAGACCGTCGCAGGCTCCCCGGCGGACATCGACACGACGATGTTCATGCTGCGCCGGTTCACGGACCAGCTGCACGGGGACGCGACGGAGGACGACTTCTGGGAGGCGTACTTCTTCGTCGACACCGACGTGACGCCCGCGCTCGTTGACGAGCTCACCGAGAGCGCCGTCATCGTCAACTTCCAGGGCCACGCGAACATGCACCTCCTGACACACGAGCGCCTGCTGGCGTGCCCGCCGCAGGAGGACGACATCGGCGGCATCGAGAACGACGGGAAGCCGTTCATCTTCTTCGGCTTCGCGTGCTCGATCGCGAAGTTCTTTGACTACCGCGAGGCGTCGCGCGGGGACTGCCTTCCCGAGCAGATGATGCACCTGGGGGAGGAGCGGGGCGCCGTCGCGGCGTTCGCGAGCACGGGCCTCGAGTACCTCACCCCGAACATCACGTACAACAAGAAGATCATGGAGGCGCTCTTCACCGACGAGACGCCACCTGGCTCGCCGGACGAGTACTTCTGGCCGAGGTGGTCGCTGGGCGGCATCCTCGGCAAGGCAGCCGTCAAGTACGTCACATCCGTCGGCTCGGGCGTCGCGGCGCGCCGGTTCGTCCTGCTCGGAGATCCGCTCCTGCACATCGAAACATCCCCGCCCGCGATCCAGGTGACGGTGAACGGTGCGCCCTACGTCAGCGGGGACTACTACGAAGCGGAGGGCGAGGAGACGATCACACTCGTCGCCGATATCATCGACGAGGTCGAGATCGATCCGACCTCCATTCGCGTCGAGGAGAGCGACGTCGGTGTCATCGACCCGAGCCTGTACACGGTCGAGGCGGTGACGGACACGGCGGGCGAGCAGAGCCGCTGGTATCGCGTCACGTACGTCACGACCGTTCGCGAGGCCATCTACGAGATCAAGCTCAGGGCCACCGACGTCAACGGTGCGACGACTCGCTTCGCGCTGAACGTCGCGGGCGGTTCGCGCATCCTGATCCGGGACGTCGCCAATCACCCCAACCCGTTCTCCAGCACGACGAGGATCATCTATCTCCTGAACCAGAGCGGGGCGGACGTCCGAATCTCGATCTACACCGTCGGAGGACGGAGGATCCGGGTGCTGGAGAACGCGCCCGGGAACCTCAACTACAACGAGATCGAGTGGGACGGGACCGACGACGAGGGAGACCGCGTCGCCAACGGCGTCTACCTCTACGTCATCGAGGCGCGCGGGGACGACGGGACGACGGTGACCTCGGACGTCGGGCGAATGGTGCGGATGCGATAGGCGAGACCCCGCCATCCCCAGCCCGGTGAGGGCCTGGATGCGGCGGCGCGGACGGTACCAGGACCGTCGTGAGGCTCCGACTGCGAATGAACGAGATCCCGACAGGCATCGAGAATATCGCCCCCGACGACCTTATGACCGACGTGGGCTCCGACGTTACGCTCGCGGCACTCGCGGCAGCGCTCTTTGGGCACGGTCTCTTCTGGCCGCCGGCGCTGCTGGCCGACGCTGAGGTGACCGTCGGCGACTTCCTGGCGCGCGCGCCGGGCGGGCACACAAGGCTCGGGTCCACGGTCAGACGGTACGTACTCGCCATCGACGCCCGACTCGCCGACGGACAGGTGATGCGCGCGGGCGCTCGCACCGTCAAGTGCGTCACCGGATACGATCTCAAGCAGCTCTTCATCGGCTCGCGGGGCTGTCTCGGGACGATCCTCGGCGCGACCCTCCGGCTCGAGGCCGAGGCGAACAGGGCGGCCGTCGAGCGGAGGCTCGAGGAGGACTTCGCAGGGCTCGAGGGTGACCTCCGGGGTCGCGAGGCACGCGGCGCTGACGGCGTTTCTTCGGCGTCGATCGACGATGGGTCGCTCGGGGATGCGGGACCGCCGCCCGGCGGGAGATCGGCAGCGCCGGCGTTCGCCGGCTGGCGCGACGTGCTGGCCATGCTCAAGCAGGAGCTCGATCCAGAGGGGCGTCTCCCGTCCATCGAGGCGTGCTGGCCCGAGGGTGGCTCCCCAGCCGGGGAGAGACCCGGACGGCGCGGCGATTCGCCGGGGGTCGGGAGCCGCAGCGGCGGCGACGGCCCGGCCGGGGGGCGATGACGATGGCCGGGCCGGGACGGGAGCTGGAGCGCCGGCGCGAGCTGGCCTCGAAGTGCAGGAGCTGCGGGACATGCCACTCGGTCTGTCCCGTCTTCGCCGAACTGCGCGTCGAGAGCTCCGCGGCTCGGGGCAAGGTGGCTCTCATCAAGGCCATCCTCGATGGCGATGTCGACCTCACGAAGACCTATGACGACCGCATCCAGCTCTGCCTCAACTGCAAGACGTGCGTCGCCAACTGCCCCAACTCGGTCCAGGTCGACGATCTCATTCTCGCGGCCCGGAGCGGGCTCGTTGAGGCGGGCAGACTACCGTTCGTGAAGCGGCTGGCGTTCCGGTTCCTGCTCCGGCGTGGCCGGTTGCTGCCGCCTTTCGGCCGGTTCGGGTCGTTCATCCAGCGTGTGCTGCTCAGAGGGCTTCCACCGAACAGCGTCTACCGCAGGCTCCTGCCGCTCGCGGGCATGGACCGTGACCGTGTGCTGCCCGAGTTCGCGCCGCGCGCGCTCACGCGCTCGTTGCCGGAACTCGTTCCCGCGGGGAGCGACGTCGGCTCCGTCCCAGGGACGAACGTGCCGGGCGAGCGTTCGGGCAGTCGCCCCCGGTCCCGACGGGAGGAGCCGGATGGAGCGCCCAGGCGCGTCGGCTTCTTTGTCGGCTGCGCCACCAACCTCGTCTACCCCGAGACCGGCCGGGCCGTCGTCCGCGCGCTCTCCGGAGCCGGCTTCGACGTCGTCATCCCGAGGGCTCAGGTGTGCTGCGGGACGCCGGTATTCAACTCGGGCGACTATGTGACGGCGCGGGAACTCGCGCGGAGGAACATCGAGGTCTTCCGGAAGGCCGACGTGGAGGCGGTGGTGGTCTGCTGCGCATCCGGAGGACTCGCGCTCAAGCGCGAGTACGAGGAGACGCTCGGCATCGAGGGCGGGTTCGGCATCCCCGTGTACGACTTCGCGGAGTTCCTCGCGAGAGAGGGCGCACTCGGCGACGGCGAGCGCGGGCCTGAGCGCGAGACGTCGGCGGGGGCGCCGGCCGCGAGCGAGGGGAGCGCCGTCGACGCTTCGGGCGCGCCGAGCGCG
>CAZAQL010000066.1:9054-14980 GCA_964487295.1 uncultured bacterium
GGCGCCGGCCGCGAGCGAGGGGAGCGCCGTCGACGCTTCGGGCGCGCCGAGCGCGGCCGGGAGCGCGTCCGGGGGACGGCTGCGCGTCACCTATCACGAACCGTGTCACCTCGTGCGCGGACAGGGCATCACCGAGGAGCCGCGCGCCCTCATCCGCTCCCTCCCGTGGGTGGAACTCGTCGAGATGAGCGAACCGGACCGCTGCTGCGGAGGAGGCGGCTCCTTCACCTTCATGCACTACGACGTCGCCTCTCTCATCGGGGAGCGCAAGGCGGAGTGTATCCGTGAGACAGGGGCGGATGTCGTCGTCACCGAGTGCCCGTCCTGCGTCATGCAGCTCAGGGACATGGTCGTGCGCTACGGGGTCGATGTCGAGGTGATGGCGCTGGCCGATCTCCTCGCGCTGGATGCTGGCACGGCCTCTGCACGTTCTGAGCATGCTGGAGCAGAGGCGTAGCTGCGCCCCAACTGAGTGAGGGCGGACGTGCGGACCATCGATCACACGATCACGATGCGGTCGAAACGGGTACCGGTGAGAGTCGTGCTCTTTGCTATCCTTGCGCTCGTTCTCGTGCCGTCCGTGTCGCAGGCCGTTTCCGTCTCGCTCTCCTGCGACATGCGCATCGAGCTCTCGTTCGAGCGCTTCGACCCTGCCGTCGACACGCTCGTCGTGCGTGGCGCCTTCAACAGCTGGAGCGGGAACGGTTCAGTTCTGGTCGACCCCGATGGTGACGGTGTCTACGAGATCACGCTCGACCTCGCGGCAGGGACACACCCCTACAAGTTCGTCATCCCGTTTGCCACGTACGACCGCTGGGAGCACTCGATCGACGACCGGTTGGTGACCGTCTCGGATGAGCCCGTCGCGGTCGCCCCCGCTTTCTTCGATCATCGAGTCGGATGGACGCCCGGCACGACGAGGTGCGGCGCGGACATCTCGTTCACGCACCAGCTTGATTCCGCGGGCGCCGAGTACCGCGTGGAGGGTGAGCCGGTCGACCTCTTCGAGGCGTGCGCAGACCACGGCCATGAGATCATCCGGCTAAGGCTCTGGCACACCCCGGCCGAGCCGTGGCACGGGCTGCCTGCGACCATCCTGATGGCGCAACAGGCGAAGGCGGCCGGGCTCGAGTTCATGCTCGACTTCCACTACTCGGACAGCTGGGCGGATCCCGGTCAGCAGCACAAGCCAGCGGCGTGGGAGGGCATCCCGTTCGCGGCGCTCGTCGATTCCGTCTACGCCTACACCAACGCGGCTGTTCGCGCGCTCCGCGACGCCGGGGCGCTGCCCGAGTACGTCCAGGTCGGCAACGAGATCTCGACCGGGATGCTCTGGGAGGACGGGCGCGTCGGGTGGGAGGGAAGCGAGTGGGACACCCCGGAGCAGTGGGACGATTTCGCGGCGCTCCTCTCGGCCGGGGTCGCCGGCGTGCGCGACAGCCTGAGTCCGGACGAGCAGCCCGTCGTCATCATCCACTGGGCCGACGGAGCGAACAACGCCGGGTGCAGGTGGTTCTACGACAACCTGGTCTCGCGCGGCGTCTCATTCGATTGCATCGGGCTCTCGTTCTATCCGTGGTGGCACGGGACGATCTGGGAGCTGCGTGACAATCTGGCCGACCTTGCGACGCGCTACGCCAAGGAGATCATGGTCGTCGAGACCGCCTATCCGTGGACGCTCGACTGGTTCGACGAGACGAACAACTTCGTCTGGCAGGAGTCGCAGCTCCACGCGAACTACCCGGCCACACCGGACGGCCAGTTCGAGTTTCTCCGCGACCTCGTCGCCGTCGTCGAGGCGATCCCGGGGGGACTCGGGACCGGTGTCCTCTACTGGGAACCGGGGTATCTCGCCGTCGACGGTGGTCCGGGGAGCCCGTACGAGAACCTCACGACGTTCGACTTCGACGGCGACGCGCTCCGCGGCTTCGGCTTCCCGCAGCCCTGGAGCACGGGCGTCGAGCCGGGGGATCTGCCGGGTCACGACGGTGGTCCGGGCGCCGACGGTGATGGGGACGGGGAGTCCGACGCGGCCGACGTGGCCGACACGCCCGACACGGCCGACGCGCCCGACACGGCCGACACGGCCGACACGGGGGAGGAGCACGGGAACCGGGCGATCCTCTCGCCCGCCGTCCCGAACCCCTTTCGCGGGAGCGCCGCGCTCTCACTGACCGTCCCCTCGCCCTCATCCCGCGTGCGGGTCCGCGTCCTCGATGTGACGGGACGCGTGGTGGCGACGCTGGCCGATGGACAGCTGTCCCCGGGCCGGCACGACCTGGTCTGGCACGGGACCGACGACGCCGGGCGACCCGTCGCCTCAGGCGTCTACCTCATCGGCGGGACGGTCGGCGAGGACCGCGTCACGGCCAGGCTGGTGCGTCTGCGCTAGGATCCCCGGCATCCTCATTGCATCCGAACACCATCGGAAACTCCCTGCACGCATCGGGGGGCATCTGCTACGATGGCGCGTCCATTCCAAAGGGAGTTCTGATGGAACGCACCGACATCCTCGTCGTCGGCGGCGGGCTCGCCGGGCTGCGCGCGGCCATTGCGGCGCACGACGCCGGCAGGACGGTTGCCGTGCTGTCCAAGGTCTACCCCATCCGCTCGCACTCGGGGGCCGCGCAGGGCGGCGTCAACGCATCGCTCGGCAACCACCCCGATGGTGTCGACGACACGTGGCAGCGCCACGCCTTCGATACCATCAAGGGGTCGGACTACCTGGCCGACCAGCCGCGGGCCGAGATCCTCGCGAAGGACGCCCCGGCGGCCGTCATCGAGATGGAGCACTGGGGCGCCTCCTTCAGTCGGTTCCCGGACGGTCGGATCGCGCAGCGGCCGTTCGGCGGCGCCGGCTTTCCTCGCACCTGCTTCGCGGCCGATCGGACCGGGCACCACCTGCTTCACACCTGCTGGGAGCAGGTTCTCAAGCGCGGGATCACCGTGCACTCCGAGTGGCTGCTGCTCGAGCTGGTCAAGCATGGCGAGATGGTCGTCGGGGCGGTCGCGCTCCACATCCCGTCCGGCGACATCGCGAGCTTCCCGGCGGGAGCCGTCATCCTGGCGGGCGGCGGCCATGGTCGCATCTATGCCAAGACGACCAACGCGTACATCAACACCGGGAGCGCGACGGCGGCTGCGTACCGCGCGGGCGCGCGCCTCGAGGACATGGAGTTCGTGCAGTTCCACCCGACGACGCTCTACGGGACCAACATCCTCATCTCAGAGGGCGTGCGCGGGGAGGGTGGTCTTCTGCGCGGCCGTGACGGGAAGCGCTTCATGGACCGGTACGCGCCGAGCGTGATGGAACTCGCCCCGCGCGACATCGTGGCCAGGGCCATCCAGACCGAGGCGAACGAGGGACGGGCCTTCGACGGCCCGTACGGGGGCTACGTCCACCTCGATATCACGCACCTCGGCGCGGACGTCATCACAACGCGCCTTCCTGGCATTCGCCAGATCGCGATGGAGTTCGCTGGTCTGGATCCGATCGAGCAGCCGATCCCGGTCCAGCCCGGGCAGCACTACTCGATGGGCGGCATCGCGTGCGACGAGGACGGTGTGACCGATCTCCCGGGTCTCTACGCCGCGGGTGAGTGCTCGTGCGTGAGCGTGCACGGCGCCAACCGTCTGGGCGGCAACTCGCTCCTCGAGACGCTCGTGTTCGGAAAGCGTGCGGGGCTTCGCGCCGCGGCGGACGTCGAGGCGGCGGGCGGCGACCCGTCTGCAACCGAGGTCAGGCGCGGCGCGGACGGTCGTGGCGGATCGTCGGGAGCGGGCACGTCATCCGGTGTGCCGACGTCCGCCTACGAGGACGCCGTGCACGCTCAGTTCGACCGCGTCAGGGCGCTCGTCGCACGAGAGCCCGTTCTGCGCCAGATCGACGTCCGCCGGAAGATGCAGGACGTGATGACGGAGAAGGTCGGCGTGTTCCGCGCGCGCGGCCCGCTCGCCGAGGCCGTCGACGAACTCGCCGGGCTTCGGGAGTCCTTCGGTGACGTCTCGCTGCACAACCGCGAGCGCGAGTTCAATTACGACCTCGTCGACGCCCTGGAGCTTGAGGGGATGCTCGAGCTCGCCGAGGCGACCGCGCGGGGCGCGCTCGAACGCACCGAGTGCCGCGGCTCGCACTGGAGAAGCGATCACCCCGGGCGCGACGACGAACACTGGCTCAGGCACACGATGGCGACACGCGGCGACGCCGGTGCGCCCCGGCTCTCGTTCGAGGAGGTCATCATCACGGATTACGAGCCGATGGAGAGGAAGTACTGATGGTCGATACGGGCGAGCATGTCGGCCGGGCGCCGGCCGGGACGTGCGCGGTGACGCTCCGCGTGCGTCGGTTCGATCCCGATGAGGACACCGGCACGGCCCCTCGCTGGAGCGAGTATGAGGTCGAGGTGCCGGGCGGCGCGACCGTGCTCGAGGCGCTCCTCCTCATCCAGCAGGAGCAGGACGGGACGCTCGCGTTCCGGTACTCGTGCCGCGGCGCCGTCTGCGGCTCGTGCGCCATGAGGATCAATGGTGACGTGAGCCTCGCGTGCCGGACCCAGGTGAGCTCGCTGGGCGAGCGCATCATCATCGAGCCGCTTCCGAACCTGCCGGTGCTCAGAGACCTCGTGGTCGACATGGACGTCTTCTTCGACAAGGAGGAGTCGGTCATGCCGTGGCTCGTTTCCTCCGACCCGGACCCGGAGCGCGAGCGGCTCGTCTCACCCGAGGACTGGGCCGAGGCCGAGCCGTACACGAACTGCATTCTCTGCGCGAGCTGCCATGGCGTCTGCCCGGTAGCGGAGTCGATGCCCGACTATCTGGGGCCGGCCGCGCTCGCGAAGCACTACCGGTTCTACGCCGACCCCCGCGACGGGGCGGGCCGTGAGCGGCTGGAACTCGTCGACCGTGAGAACGGCGTTCAGGCATGCGACATGGTGTGGAACTGTGCGAAGGTCTGCCCGAAGGGCGTTACGCCGACGAAGGGCATCGGAAGGACCAGGGCCGCCATCCACGAAGCGAGGAAGGCGGAGGAGGGGGCGTAGAGGAATGGTCTGCCAACCGTGGGTCTCGTGGTTCCTGCTGCTCGCGGCTGTCGTCGCCGCCGTCTCGATGCTGACACTCATGGGGCGGAAGGAATGGAGCGTCGGTCCGAAGAAGCTCAGGGCCGCGCACATCGTCGCTGGGTGGATCACCGTCGCGCTGGCGGTCTACCAGAGCGCCCTCTGCGTGCGCCACGTCGCGTTCGTGGGTGACGGCATGTCCGTGCGGGGTGCGCTCCACGGGCTCGTCGCGCTCTTCCTGCTGTCGGTGATGCTGCTCAAGCTCGCGTTCGTGAAGCGTTATCGCCAGTACGTCAAGCTCGTGCCGACGCTGGGCATGGCCGTCTTCGCGCTGCTGCTCGTGGTCATCGCGACGTCGGCCGGGTTCCACTACGCCAGAGCGTGGTGGGGGCCGGGCGCTCCGGCGACCGCCGTCGGGGAGGAGCGGACCGACGAGGCATCGGCGGATGCGAGCGTGTCGTCCGAGTCGCTCGAGGGGGGGAGGCTGCTCTACGAGATGCACTGCGCGGGCTGTCACCCGACCGATCCGGAGCGCGGCGGGTACGGCCCGACGCTCCCGGGACTCTTCGGGCGGGAGACCCTGGCCGCGACAGGCGAGCCCGTGACGGAGGAGAACGTTCGCGGGCAGATCCTCAGGCCCGCAGGCCGGATGCCGGCGTTCGAGGGACGGCTGGACGATCGGGAGCTGTCCAACCTCATCGCGTACATGCGGACGCTGTAGACGGGCGTGCGCGGGTCCGGTGCGATGCGAGCGCGATCGTTGCTATGTTCTTCGCCCTGAGCGCCGCGGACGCCCGGGGAGCGATCCCTGAATCGGTCAGACCTGGTACATGGTGACCCACCTGGGCGGTTCTAAGGGTACGATCAAG
>CAZAQL010000067.1:0-4332 GCA_964487295.1 uncultured bacterium
CCACAGGGCAGGGTGCTGGGTAACTCCCAGTGGGAGCGATCCCAAGGAAAGTGCCGCAGAGAGGGAGACCGCCCAAGGGACCGTTCGCGGTCCCCGGCAAGGGTGAAAAGGTGGGGTAAGAGCCCACCAGTGTCCCCGGCGACGGGGGCAGCTTGGTAAACCCCGTCCGGAGCAAGACCAAATAGGGGAGGAGAGGCGGCCCGTCTCGTCATGACTCCCGGGTAGGTCGCTCGAGGCGCCGGGCAACCGGCGTCCCAGATGAATGGTCGCCACGGAGGGCTTGCCCTCCGACAGAACTCGGCTTACGGCCTGCTGCGCTCTTCACACGTTCCGCCGGCTCTGGCGCCGGTCACAAGGCCTCGACGAAGGGACGACGCGTGTTCGTGCGAAAACGGTGGAAGCTTCCGGAGCAGGACGTCAACGAGCGAGCTTCGATGCTCGCGCACGAGCTGCAGGTCCCGGGGCCCTTCGCCGCGATCCTCGCCAGAAGAGGAGTGACGACTCGAGCGGACGCGGCCGCGTTCCTGAAGCCGGATCGGTCCGAGCTCTGCGACCCCTTCCTGCTGCCCGACATCGATCCCGCTCTGGAGCGGCTCCGCCGGGCCGTTGAGAATCGCGAGAGCATCTTCGTTTGTGGCGATTACGACGTCGACGGGATCACGTCCATCGTGCTGATGAAGCGCTGTCTCGAGTCGGTCGGCTGCCGCGTCGGGTTCTACATCCCGAACCGTCTCGATGAGGGCTACGGGCTCTCCGACTACGGCGTCAAGCTCGCCCGGGACGTCGGGGCGGGCCTCATCGTCACCGTCGACAGCGGCGTGACCGGACACGAGCAGATCGCACTCGCGCGGCAGATGGGCGTCGACGTCATCGTGACGGACCATCACGAGCCCCAGGAGATCCTTCCCGATGCGACGGCCGTAGTGGACCCGAAGAGGAAGGACTCGCAGTATCCCTACAAGGACCTCGCCGGTGTCGGCGTCGCCTTCAAGGTTCTCGAGGCTCTCGCGCGCGACTACCGCGAGCTTGCCTACACCGTCGAGGAGAATCTCGACCTCGTCGCCGTCGGGACGGTCGCGGACATCGTGCCGCTCCGATCGGAGAACCGCATCCTCACGGCGCTCGGACTCGAGCGCCTGCGTTCTACGGGCAACCCGGGACTGGCGGCCCTCATGGACGTCGCCAAGGTCGAGCCCGCCAGCGCCCGCGCCGCGCACATCGGCTTCGCGCTCGGTCCGCGGCTCAACGCGGCCGGCCGCCTCGGAGACGCAAGCATCGGGGTCGAACTCCTGACGACCGATGACGTCGAGCTCGCGGGGCGTATCGCCCAGCAGCTCGATGGTGAGAACAGGAAGCGCCGCGAGCTGGAGCGCGGCGTGCTCGAGGACGCCGAGCGGATGATCGCTGATGAGATCGATCTCAAGGGAACGCGCTCGATCGTGCTGTGGTCCTCGGGATGGCACCCGGGCGTTATCGGCATCGTCGCGTCGCGCATCGCGAAGCAGCACAACCGACCGACGATCCTCCTGTCGGTGAACGACGGGCTCGCGAAGGGGTCTGGTCGCAGCATCCCGGGTTTCGATCTCCACGCGGCCCTCATCTCGTGTCGGCACTTCCTGGAGAGCTTCGGCGGACATCAGCACGCGGCCGGCGTCTCGCTCGCGGAGGAACGGCTCGAGGAGTTCCGCGACTGCGTTGAACATGCTGTCTCCTCGAAGCTCACTCCGGAGGATCTGGTCGCGGTCGTCGAGATCGATGGTGAGGTCCGTCTGTCGGATTGCACCTTCGATCTCGTGCATCTGCTCAAGAAGCTCAGACCTTTCGGCGCGGGGAACCCGGAGCCGGTCTTCGGAACCCGCCGCGTGAAGGTCGAGGACGCAAAGACGGTCGGGAACGGCCACCTGCGGATGCGCGTATCGCAGGAAGGCCGCGTCATGGACGTGATCGGCTTCGGAATGGCCGAGGCCTACAGGGAACTCAGGAGCGAGATGCGCGACAGCTCGTTCATGGTCTCGCTTGCCTACGTGCTCGAGGAGAACACGTGGCGCGGCGAGACGAATCTCCAGCTCAGGCTCAAGGACGTGCAGCCCGAGGTGTACTGAGCTCCGGTCGTCACCACTCTCGCGCGCGTGATCCGATGACACTTTCTCCGCTCGTGCAGAAGCTGGTCGAACGCGACCCGCGACTCGATGTCGATCTCATCGAGCGGGCGTACGCGTTCGCCCGGCGGGCGCACGAGGGGCAGGTCAGGAAGTCCGGCGGGCCGTACGTCGAGCACACCGAGGAGGCGGCGCTGATCCTCGCCGATCTCCGTCTGGACACGGCGACCGTCGCGGCGGCGCTCCTGCACGACGTGCTGGAGGAGACAGACGCGACGCTCGACGAGCTCAGCGAGGCGTTCGGGGAGGAGATCGCGTCTCTCGTCGACGGCGTCACCAAGATCGCGGATCTCCGCTTCGAGAGCCGCGAACGCGAGCAGGCCGAGAACTTCAGGAAGATGCTTCTCTCAGTCGTTCGAGACGTTCGCGTACTCCTCATCAAGCTCGGTGACCGGCTCCACAACATGCGGACCATCGAGCACCTCACTCCCACGCAGATCGAGCGCATATCCCGCGAGACCAGGGACATCTACGCGCCCCTCGCGGGCCGTTTCGGCATGGCGCGCATCCAGCGCGAGCTCGAGGATCTTGCGTTCAAGTGGCTGGAGCCCGAGGCGTACCGGGAACTCGTCCATCTGGTGCAGGAGACGCGGGAGGAGCGAGCCGCCTCCATCGACGAGCTCGTGCGGCCGTTGAGAGAGCGCCTTGCCGCGGAGGGCATCGACGCGCCGATCGCCGGGCGTATCAAGCACCTGATGAGCATCCATCGCAAGATGCTCCATCGCAAGAAGACGTTCGACGAGATCTATGACCTCGTCGCGGTGCGCATCATCACCGAGAACGTCGAGGAGTGCTACCGCGTCTTCGGGATCGTCCACACGCTCTACAAGCCGGTGCACGACCGCATCAAGGACTACATCGCCACGCCGAAGCTCAACGGGTATCGGGCTCTCCATACGACGGTCGTCGGTCCGAAGGGCAGGCTCTTCGAGATTCAGATCCGAACACGCGAGATGCACGAACAGGCCGAGTTCGGCATCGCCGCGCACTGGCAGTACAAGGAGGACCGGCCCGGAGACGAGGACCTCAAGCGCAGCCTCTCCTGGGTGCGGCAGCTCCTGGAGGGCAGCATCGATCTGACGGAGGCGCACGAGTTCCTCGAGGCGCTCAGGATCCACCTCTACCAGGACGAGATCTTCGTCTTCACGCCGAACGGGGATCTCAAGCAGCTGCCGCGAGGGTCGACTCCCATCGATTTCGCCTACTCGATCCATACGGCGGTCGGCGACACGTGCGCCGGCGCCCGCGTGAACGGGCGACTCGTCTCGCTCCGGCACGAGCTCAAGAGCGGCGACCGGGTGGAGATCATCACGTCCGACTCCGCGCGTCCGAGCCGCGATTGGCTGAGCACTGTGGCGACCTCGCGGGCGCGAAGCAAGATCCGGCACTACCTGCGCGAGCAGGCCGACAACCAGAGCCAGTCGCTCGGCAGGAAGATCATCGATCGAGAGATCAAGAAGCTCGGTGAGAAGGGGAAGGATATCTCGCTGGACGACGTCGCCCAGAGCTTCGGCCTCGACGACGTCCAGGAGCTCACGGCCACGGTAGGGCGTGGCGACATCACCGTCGGCGAGCTGACACGCAAGCTCCGGCCGGAGTCGGGGAAGGCCAGGGAGCTCGTCGAGCGCCTGACGCGACGCGTTCGCCGTCCGGACGCGGGCATCCGCATCGACGGCGTGGGGGACCTCATGACGCACTTCGCGAAGTGCTGCCAGCCGGTCCCCGGGGATCGGATCGTCGGGATCATCACGCGTGGGCGAGGCATCTCGATCCACCGGGTCGACTGTCCCAATACGTTCGGCCCCTCGATCGACGAGGCGCATCGGATCCCCGTGTCCTGGGACGTCGGTGATGGACAGACCTTCCCCGCGGGTTTCATCGTCAAGGGCGACCTCTCGCCGGGGTTTCTGGCGGACGTCTCCCGGGCGATCGCCGATCAGGGCGTCGAGGTCTCGGCGGCGAGCATGACGTCCGAGCACGGCCAGGCGGTGGCCCGGTTCCGCGTCTATGTGGGGAACCTCCACCGCCTCAAGAAGCTCATGAAGACGATCTCGTCTCTCCGGGGCGTGAAGTCGGTTGAGCGGAGACGCTCCGTCCGTGAGCGCTGACGAACGCCGATCTTGCGGCCCACGGGGCCGCCCGCACCGGTCCGGCCCCGCGCGGGCCGTGAATG
>CAZAQL010000067.1:4342-14740 GCA_964487295.1 uncultured bacterium
CGGAGTCTGAGACATGAAGACCGTCATCCAGAGAGTGAGCGAGGCGCGTGTCACGGTCGACGGCGAGACCGTGGGTGAGATCGCCCACGGCCTCGCCATCCTCCTCGGTGTCGCGCAAGACGACGGCGAGGAGGACGCCGAGTGGCTGGCCGGAAAGTGCGCCGGACTCCGGATCTTCGAGGATGCCGACGGCCGGATGAACGAGTCCGTCGTCGAGGCGGGAGGCGCCGTGCTTCTCATCTCGCAGTTCACGCTGCTCGCCGACTGCCGGAAGGGTCGTCGCCCCAGCTTCACGGCTGCGGAGGACCCGGCGGACGCCGAGAGGATGTGCGACCGGTTCGCCGAGTTGCTGCGCCGGCGCGGCCTTCGCGTCGAGACCGGCCGTTTCGGCGCCAGGATGCGCGTGAGCCTCGTCAACGAGGGGCCGGTGACGATCGTGCTCGACAGCTCGGAGCGACTGAGGCCGCGCCGGGGGGGAGGCGCGGCGTGAACTGCTCGTTCGTCGACAAGCTCATCACGGAGCGTCCGCTCGTTCTCGGATCCGCGTCGCCCAGGAGGCGGCGCATCCTCGATGGCCTGGCACTCGAGTTCACCGTCGACCCGCCGGACGCTGATGAGACGGCCTCGGATGATGAGACGGCCGTCGAGCACGTGCGGCGGCTCTCCTGGCTCAAGGCCGCGACCGTGGCGGGCCGCAGGGAGCGGGGCACGGTGATTGCCGCCGACACGGTGGTCGTGCTCGACGGGGAGATGCTCGGCAAGCCCGCCGACCCGGCGGAGGCCGTCGAGACGCTTCTGCGCTTGCGGGGACGCTGGCACGAGGTTCTCACCGGCGTGACGGTGATGCGGTGCTCGGACGGGGCGAGCGCCGGGGCGGTCGAACGAACCGAGGTGCTCGTGCGATTCCTTGCGGAGGACGAGATCGCGGACTACGTCGCCGCCGGCGAGCCGCTCGACAAGGCGGGGTCGTACGCCATCCAGGACTGCGGCGCGGCTCTCGTCGAGCAGGTGCGGGGCTGCTTCTACAACGTCGTCGGGCTCCCGGTCGTGCGCCTCTGCGACGTCTTGAAACAGCTGGATACGCTCAACCACGTGACCTGAGCGGAGGGATGATGGATCGGATCAGGACGATCGAGTGGGTGGACGGACGGGTGCGGCTCATCGACCAGACGAAGCTGCCGCACGAGTTCACGCACGTCGAGACCGATGACTACCGACGTCTGGCTGAGAGCATCAAGCGCCTGGAGGTTCGCGGAGCTCCCGCCATCGGCGTCGCCGGCGCCATGGGGGTCGCGCTTGCGGCGCGGGCGTGCGATGCGGGGTCCGTCAGCGAGTTCCGGGAATGCGTGCGGCGGGCGGGGCGCGAGCTCGCTGCGACGCGACCGACCGCTGTCAACCTGAGCTGGGCGATCGAGCGCTCGCTCCGCGTGCTCGACGATCCGTCCGGAACGAAGCCGGACGAAATCCGGGTGGCTCTCGTCGAAGAGGCCCTCGCGATCCTCGAGGAGGACCGCCGGCTCTGTCGGTCGATCGGCCGACACGGTGCGGAGCTTCTGGATGACGGGGACGTGGTGCTGACGCACTGCAACGCCGGCGGGCTCGCGACCGCCGAGTACGGGACGGCGCTCGCCGTCGTCTACACGGCGATCGAGCAGGGGAAGCGCATCTCGGTCTTCGCCGACGAGACGCGGCCGCTGCTTCAGGGGGCGCGCCTCACGGCGTGGGAGCTCAAGGAGCGGGGTATCGATGTGACGCTGCTGTGCGACGGCGCAGCGGCTTCGGCGCTCCGCGACGGTCTCGTCGACAAGGTCATCGTCGGAGCCGACCGGATCGCCGGGAACGGGGACGTCGCGAACAAGATCGGCACCTATCCGGTCGCGCTTGCGGCGCGGCGCCACGGCGTGCCGTTCTATGTCGCGGCGCCCTACTCGACACTGGACCCCAGCCTCGTCAGCGGGGCCGAGATCCCCATTGAGCAGCGCTCATCCGACGAGGTGACGTGCTTCGCGGGCTGCCGCACGGCGCCGGTGGGCGTGGCCACCTTCAATCCTGCGTTCGACGTGACGCCCGCGGAGCTCGTCACCGCGATCGTGACGGACCGCGGTGTCTTCCGGGCACCGTACGGGGAAACGCTTTTCCGGCGAGGCCGTAGTTCATGAGCCTTGACAGACGTGCCCGGCGCTGCTAGTATTTCAGGTTCGTGTTACAGGTCCCGACGGCATCGGAATCCGACATCGCCGATCCGCGGGGCTTCAGGAGCTCCCGACGCGCACCCGACAGCGCGAGAGGGGTGATCACACGTTCCGCCGGTCGAACGGACCGTCGGACAGACGGAGCGGTGTGTCCTCATACCGCGCGCGAGCGCGGCGCGTGTGAGGACCCGGCGCCGGGGAACCCCTGGCGGCCGGCGAGGGACGGGCCGGAAGGCCGTCCTCACGACACGACACACCCGGTTGTGGAGGAACGCTGCATGTCGACACACGTCACGAAGCCCTCTGAGATCGTGAGGAAGCACTACGTCATCGATGCCGAGGGCAAGATACTCGGTCGGCTCGCGAGCGAAGTCGCCTCGTTGCTTCGAGGAAAGGGGAAGGTGAACTACTCGCCCCACCTCGACACGGGTGACTTCGTCATCGTCGTCAACGCCGACAAGATCCAGGTGACCGGGGGGAAGCTGGACGACCGGACGTATTTCCGGCACAGCGGTCATCCGGGCGGGGCGAAGTTCACGACCCTCAGGCGGATGATGGACGAGCGACCCGACGAGGTCATTCGGCGCTCGGTCAGGGGAATGCTGCCCAAGAACAAGCTGGGGAAGAAGATGCTCAGGAAGCTGCGCGTCTATGCGGGATCCGATCATCCGCACGAGGCGCAGCAGCCGGAGCCGTACGAGCTCAGAGGATAGGACCGGCCGAGGCCGGGTGGAGCGTCGCCCGCGGGCGACGACGGACGCCGCAGCCCGCGGCGAGGAGTTCGAAAGGAGTCGATCGATGGCCAACACCTTCCAGGCAGTCGGCAGGCGGAAGGAGGCGATCGCGCGCGTCAGGCTGGTTCCGGGAACGGGACAGCGCACCGTTAACGGGAAGCCGATGGACCTGTTCTTCCCGCGCAAGACGCTGATCACGGACGTCAACCGTCCGCTCGATATCACGTCGACGGGTGACCGGTACGACGTCGTGGCGAATGTGTCGGGCGGTGGGGTGACCGGACAGGCGGGAGCCGTGAGGCTCGGCATCGCGCGCGCGCTCGTCAAGGTGGACGAGAGCTACCGCAAGGCCCTCAAGCAGGATGGTCTGCTCACGAGGGACTCGCGGATGAAGGAGCGGAAGAAGCCCGGACAGCCCGGCGCCCGCAAGAAGTTCCAGTTCTCGAAGAGGTAGCGGCATCCCGACGCCGACCAGCGCCGGCTCAGGCCGGTGACGACGGGCGGCGCGGGTAATTCACACGCGGTCGGACCGGACCGGGAGTCCGCGCGGACGAACGTCCAGCGGCCCGTTACGGGATGAGGATCGCGGAGGTACAACTGAGACGGAGGAGTGAACCACGATGGCAATTCCCGAGATGAAGGACCTGCTGGAGGCCGGGGCCCACTTCGGCCACCAGACGCATCGCTGGAATCCCAAGATGCGCCCCTACATCTTCATGAAGCGCAACGGGATTCACATCATTGACATCGCCAAGACCGTGGGTTGCATGCGCGAAGCGCGCAAGGCCATCCAGGACACCGTGCGCAAGGGCGAGAAGATCCTCTTCGTTTGCACGAAGAAGCAGGGCAAGGGTATCGTCCGCGAGGAGGCGAAGCGGTGCGGCCAGCTCTACATGACGGAGCGCTGGCTCGGAGGTACGCTGACCAACCTGGCGACCGTGCGCAAGAGCGTCGGGCGCCTGCTCGACATCGAGCGCATGGCCGAGGACGGTACGTTCGACCTGCTCTCGAAGCGCGAGGTCCTGACGCATGAGAAGCACCGGGCGAAGCTCGCGAACGTCCTCGACGGAATTCGAGACATGACCCGGCTCCCGGGGCTCCTGTTCGTGGTCGATACGAGACGCGAGAAGATCGCGGTCAACGAGGCCGGCAAGCTCGGCATCCCGATCGTGGGCGTCCTCGACACGAACGCCGACCCCGACCGGATCGATCACCCGATCCCCGGGAACGACGACGCCATCCGTTCGATCAGGTTGTTCTCGTCGTTCGTGGCCGATTGCGTGCTCGACGCGACCGCCGCGCGGCTCGAGGGGCGCGACGCCGTCGCTCCGGGCGGTGAGTCCGGCGGCGAGGGCGAGGCGGTCCCTGTGGCCGCAGAGCGCCCGGCCGGCGACGCCTCATCCGATAACACCACAACGAACTGACGCTGACTGACAGACGCGCCTCCGTTCGGGTCTCTGACCCGCGCGGCGGGGCGCGCGTCACAACGCTCGACCCAGCGAGATGCGGAGAGACGAGATGGAGATCAACGCAGCACAGGTCAAGGAGCTCAGGACCAAGACGGGCGCGGGGATCATGGACTGCAAGGAGGCGCTCGCCGCCACGAACGGCGATCTCGCCGAGGCCGCCGACTACCTGCGCAAGAAGGGCATGCTCAAGGCCGCCAAGAAGGCGGAGCGGAAGACGGGCGAGGGAATCGTGGCCTCGTACGTGCACGCCGGCTCGAAGCTCGCAGTGCTCGTAGAGATCCTCTGCGAGACGGACTTCGTCGCGCGCACCGACGAGTTCCAGGCGTTCGCCAGGGACATCGCCATGCACATCGCGGCCCAGAACCCGCGCGTCGTCTCCCGTGAGGATCTTCCGGCGGACGTGCTCGACAAGGAGCGGGAGATCTTCCGCGCTCAGGCGATCGACTCCGGCAAGCCCGAGAAGATCGTCGACAAGATCGTGGACGGCCGTATCGAGAAGTTCTACTCTGAGGCCTGTCTGCTGGAGCAGCCGTTCGTGAAGGACGGGGACATCACCGTCGAGGATCTCGTCAAGCAGATGATCGCGAAGCTCGGCGAGAACATGCGCATCGGCCGCTTCGTCCGGCTCAAGCTCGGCGAGGAGGCATCCTAGGGTTTCACGGCTGAACCGCACGCGAACAGGGAGCGAGCGATCTTAGGCATGGCGTCCTACCAGCGAGTCATCCTGAAGGTCAGCGGCGAGTCTCTCCGTGGAGAGAACGGAGCGCCTGTCTCGGCGGACTCCGCTGCGTGGCTGGCGCGAGAGATCCAGGGGGCGAGCGACGCGGGCTTCGAACTCGGCGTCGTCATCGGCGGCGGCAACATCATCCGCGGCGCGACGGCCGCGGGCGACGGAGCGGACCGCGTGACAGCGGACGGCATGGGCATGCTGGCGACCGTCATCAACGCGCTCGCGCTCAGACTCGCGCTGGAGAGCATCGGACAGCCGGCCATCGTGATGACGGCGGTTCCCATGGGCTCCATCGCCGTTCCGTTCAACGCGCGGCGCGCCCGCGATCTGCTCGGCGCGGGGAACGTCGTGATGTTCGCCGGCGGGACCGGGAACCCGTTCTTCAGCACCGACACCGCCGCGGCCCTCAGGGCGGCCGAGGTCGGTGCCGACGCGCTGCTGAAGGCGACGAAGACGGACGGCGTCTACGACGCCGATCCGGCGACCAATCCCAACGCACGAAGATTCCACGAGATCACGTACCTCGAGGTCATCGAGAAGCGGCTCGGCGTCATGGACATGGCGGCGTTCTCGCTCTGTCGCGACCTCGGCCTGCCGATCGTGGTCTTTGACCTCTTCGAGGCCGGCAACATCCGCCGCGCAGCGGGGGGCGAGACGATCGGCACCCTGGTCAAGGAGGTCTAGCTGATGGATGAGCTGTTCGCTGAGACCAGTGAGAAGATGGACAAGGCGGTCGATTCCGTCCGCCGCGAGCTTTCGAAGATCCGAACGGGCAAGGCGACCGTCTCGCTCCTGGACGGGGTGAGGCTCGACGCGTATGGAAGCACGGTGCCGCTCAGACAGGTCGCGAACATCAGTGTTCCCGAGGCGCGTCTTCTCGTCGTACAGCCGTGGGACCGCAGCCTGCTCGGGGACGTGGAGAAGGCGATCCTCAAGGCCGACCTCGGACTGAACCCTTCGAACGACGGCAACATCATCCGCGTGCCCATCCCCGCGTTGACCGAGGAGCGGCGGAAGGAGCTCGTCCGATTCGTTCACAAGCTCGCGGAGGAGGGGCGCATCTCCGTCCGGAACATCAGGCGCGACGCCAACGAGGTTCTCAAGAAGATGAAGAACGCGGGCGACATCTCCGAGGACGACTTCCACCGGGCGCACGACACCACCGTGCAGGAGATGACCGACGAACACATCGGCGAGATCGACAACGCTCTCGCCGCGAAGGAGAAGGAGCTGATGGAGGTCTAGCCGCCGTCCGACCGCGGCTGGACGAAACGGGAACGGGGCCCGCGAGGGCTCTCGAAGGGGGAGCATCATGGCTTACATCATCACCGATGAGTGCACGTCCTGCGGCGCCTGCGCGTCGGTCTGTCCGGTCGAGGCGATCTCTGAGGGAGCGGACAAGTACAAGATCGATCCCGACGCCTGCACGGACTGCGGCCTCTGCGCTGACGAGTGCCCGTTCGACGCGATCAAGCAGGGTTGACGCACCATCGCGATGCGGCGTGCTGATGGCCTGGGCGGCCGGCTTCGGCCGGCCGCCCTGCCACATTGACCGCCGGCGGCCCCGTGGAAGCGCGGCTGAGAACCTCGTCACGACAGCCGCGGGCCTGCCGTGGTGACAACAGCCTGGCGATTCAGGAGAAGGTGAACGATGGTCCGGAGAGGACAGGTGAGGACGCCGGAGGCGTTCGGCGTCGACACGGCGAAGCTGCCGACTCACATCGCGATCATCATGGACGGCAACGGGCGGTGGGCGCGCCGGCGTCACCTCCCGCGCGTCGCCGGCCACGCCGCGGCGCGGGAGTCCGTTCGCGATGTTGTGACGGCCGGCGCTCAGCTCGGTCTCTCGGATCTCACGCTCTACACGTTCTCCATGGAGAACTGGTCGCGGCCCCGCTCGGAGGTCTCGGCTCTCATGCACCTGCTGGATCAGACGCTCAAGGACCAGCTTGCGGAGATGGCCGAGAACAACATCACGCTGAACGCCATCGGCCGCCTGGACCTGCTTCCGAAGTATGTCCGCACCCGGCTCGACCGGTCGATCCGCCAGCTCGAGTCGAACGACGGGCTCAGGCTCACGCTCGCGCTCAGCTACGGCGGTCGGGCCGAGCTTCTGGACGCGGCGCGATCACTCGCGGAGGAAGCTCGGCGCGGGGCTCTCGTTCCCGGGGAGATCGACGAGGCGGCGGTCCGCGCGCACCTCTACTGCCCCGACATGCCCGATCCGGATCTCCTCATCCGGACGAGCGGTGAGCTCAGGGTCTCGAACTTCCTGCTCTGGCAGATCGCGTACACGGAGATCTACGTCACCGACGTGTTGTGGCCGGACTTCCGCCGCGGCCACCTCTTCGAGGCCATCGTCGACTTCCAGCGCCGCGACCGTCGGTTCGGCGGGATCACAACCCGAGACGACGGCTCGTAAGTCCCGTTCTCTGCCGAAGAGCCCTGCGGGTCAGTCCACGCGCATCGCCGGCGTAGGGAGAGGGAGGACGATATGGCGGTCAACAGACAACAGCTCGCTCAGCGGTTGATGACGGCCGCCGTCGGCGTTCCCGCGGCCATCGTCTTCTCGCTGGTCGGGGGATGGGGCTTCCTCATCGTCATGAACTTCGTCCTGGGCGTGGGACTCTACGAGTTCTACCGCATGATGGAGTGCAAGGGGATTCGGCCCTACAAGACCGTCGGGATCCTCGCTGGACTGGGCGTCTCGTGGTATGTCTACTTCCGCGAGGGAGTCTTCTCAAGCCTCTTCGTGACGGTCGTCCTTGCGCTCGTGATGGTCCTCGAGCTCTTCCGGCGCGACGGAGAGCTCGCCGTGTTCCACATCTCGACCACCGTGCTCGGCGTCTTCTACGTCGCGTGGTTCGGGAGTCACATCATCCTCCTCAGGCAGCTGGGCGAGACCTCGCCCTGGGGCGATGTCGGCGGCTGGTTCGTGATCCTGGCCTTCGCGCTCGCGTGGATGAGCGACACGGGGGCATACTTCATAGGCAGCGCGATCGGGAAGACCAAGCTCCTGCCACGCGTCAGCCCGCACAAGACCTTGGAGGGCGCGCTCGGCGGTCTCGTGCTTGCGGTCGTCACCGCGTTCGTGGCCCGGCTGACCTTCGCCCCGTTCTTCACGGTGTGGGATGCGCTTGCTCTGGGGCTCATCTCGGGGGTCGCCGGCACGCTCGGTGACCTCGTCGAGTCGCTGATGAAGCGCGACGTGAAGATCAAGGACACATCGCGAGCCTTGCCGGGTCATGGCGGGATGCTCGATCGGTTCGACAGCGTGCTGTTCGTCGCGCCTTTCGTGTACTACTTCCTCCGGTTCATCGTGCCGCGTTAGCCATTGGAGCGAACGCATGTCGAGAGCGAGACGGATCTCCATCCTCGGATCGACCGGTTCCATCGGAACCGGCGCGCTCTCGGTCGTTGAGGCCGCGCCGGACGACTTCCACGTCGTGGGGCTCTCCGCGTACCGCAGCGCCGAGCGACTCGTGGAACAGGCGAGGCGGTTCGGAGCCGGCCGGGTCGCGTTCGGGGCGAACGGAGGCGCCGCCGACTCTCACGGGGGCCGGAGAGTGACGCTCGACTCGGCGGAGCTGCCGAGCGGTGTGGAGCTTCTCGATGGGGAGGATGGACTCGAGAAGCTCGCCTCGGACGAGACGCTGGACCTCGTGGTGAACGCGGTCGTCGGCGCCTCCGGCCTCCGCCCCGCGGTGGCCGCCGTTCGCTCGGGTCTTCGGCTGGCCATCGCGAACAAGGAGTCGCTCGTGGCGGCGGGCGAGCTCCTGACCGGGCTCGCACGGGAGACCGGCAGCGAGCTCATCCCGATCGACAGTGAGCACAGCGCCGTCTTCAGGTGCCTCCGCGGTCGCCGTCCCGGCGATGTCGCGGGGATCACGCTCACGGCCTCCGGCGGAGCTCTGCGGGACATGCCCGCCGCCCGGCTGCCGGACGCGACCATTGAGGACGTGCTCCGACACCCGACCTGGGACATGGGAGCCAAGGTCACCGTCGATTCCGCGACGATGTTCAATAAGGGGCTCGAGGTGCTCGAAGCGCACTGGCTCTTCGGGATGACGCTCGACCGTATCGACGTGGTCGTCCACCGGGAGTCGATCGTCCATTCGTTGGTCAGGCTCACGGACGGCAGTCTCCTGGCGCATCTCGGGGATCCCGATATGCGCGTGCCCATTCAGTACGCGATGTACTACCCCGATCCACCGGTGACGTCGTTCGCGGGACGCTCGCTGCCGGAGATCGGCGCGCTTCACTTCGAGGAGCTGGACCGAGGACGGTATCCGTGCTTCGAGCTTGCCCTTGAGGCGGGCAGGAGAGGCGGCACGGCGCCGGCCGCGGCCGCGACGGCGGACGAGCGCGCGGTCGAGGCGTTCGCGGCGGGACGGCTCCCGTTCCGCGGCATCCCGTCGGTCATCGAGGGCGTCCTCGACCGGATGGAGGCCGCTCCCGCGACCACTCTCGAGAGCATCCAGGCAGCCGAGACCGAGGCGGCGGCTATCGCCGACGAGATCATCGGGTCGTTCGCCTGAGGCACGAAGGCCGGTCCGCCCGCCCGCCACGTCGGCGAACGGTCGGGCCACCAAGGAAGACGGTTCGCATGTTCATCTACTACATCTACGCTGCTGTGCTCCTGGGAATCCTGATCATCGTGCACGAGATCGGTCACTTCATCGCGTGCCGGATCGCCGGCGTTCGCGTCGAGCGGTTCTCCATTGGCTTCGGGCCGCGGCTTCTGACCAGGACGGTCGGGGACACGGAGTTCGCCGTCTCCGCGGTTCCTCTCGGCGGTTACGTCAAGATGTCAGGAGCTGAACACATGGCCGATCCGACGGGAGCGCCTCCGGACAGCTTCGTGGCGAGGCCGATCCCGCTGAGGGCGTTCATCGTCGCGGCCGGGCCGATCATGAACTTCATCTGGGCCTTCATCGTGGTCGTCGGAGTTCTGACCATCGCAGGCGTTCCGACCGGCGGGGAGCCCGTGATCGGCGCCGTCGCGGCCGAATCGCCGGCGGAGTCGGCCGGTCTGGGCGCCGGAGACCGGATCGTGAGGGTCAACGACATCGACGTTGATAGCTGGGGCGACGTCTACACCGTCATGGAAGCGTCCGCGGGCGACATCAGGCTGGATCTGGCGGGTGGAGGGTCCGCGGTCCTGCCCAGATCGGACACGGACAGCGAGACCGAAGACCTCTACGACCCAGGCCTGATACCCTATACGCCCCCCGTCGTCGGCGGCATCCAGGGGGGGAGCCCTGCGGCGGAGG
>CAZAQL010000068.1:0-13974 GCA_964487295.1 uncultured bacterium
CCGATCACGGCGCTGACGGACGCGCGGATGTCCTTCGCGTACCGGTACTACAACGGGCTGCTGGACACCGGGCAGCTCGGGCTGCCGCACGAGGAGACCGTCGCGGAGAGCGTCGCCTCCGGCGTCGCCGTGTCCACCTTCAGCGGCGACAAGTTGGTCGGCGGTCCCCAGTGCGGCATGGCAGTCGGCACCGCTTCCGCGATCGGGAGGATGCGCGCGAACCCGCTCATGCGAGCGCTCCGCCCGGGGAAGCTGACGCTCGCCGCACTCGGCGCGACGCTCAGGCTCTTCCTTGAGGAGCGCGAGCGGGAGCGGATCCCGGTTCTCGCGATGGCCGGAGCCACGGCCGAAAGCGTCGGGCGTCGCGCACAGGGATTCGTCGAACGCGCGCGCGGGCGGCTTCCGGAAGGGGCGAGCCTCGAGGTCGTGGACTCGATATCGCTCATGGGCGGCGGGACGGCGCCCGAGGCGGGGATCGAGAGCCACGCGGTCCGCGTCTCATCCGATTCCGTCTCCGCCACCTGGATCGCGACACGGCTGCGCGCCGCGAAACGTCCCGTCATCGCAAGAGTCGCCGACGACGCCGTGCTGCTGGATCTCCGAACGGTTCAGGAGGACGATGAGGGCGCAGTTCTGGACGCGCTCGAGGCCGCCCTGAATGATGGGGGACAACATGGGGACTGACAGAGCTTCCGAGCAGCCCGGAGGAAACGGGATGAGCCAGGATCAGGCGTCGGCGGGGAGCAACCTGCTGGACTCTATCGTCACGCGCGGGGACGCCGCTCAGGCCATCCGCATCCCGGAACTCCACGCCCTCCGAGCCCCCGTCGAGGTTCATCCCTCCGCGGAGGGGGACCGGGAGTCCTGGAGGGACGAACTCGTCGCAATACTCGGCGAGACCCGGGGGCGAGTGGTCGCCGTGACCTCCGAACGAAGCACGCTCTCGGCCTCCCTGGCCCTCGCGCTCGCGGAGGCGCTCGCCGACCAGGGCGCGACGGTGACGGTCGTCGACGCGTTCATCGAGGAGCCTCTCTTTGCGAAGGGGCTGCCCGACGACGGCGACGAGGGTCTGGTGGACGCCGTGCTCTTCGGCATCTCGAGCTCCACGGTCGCCCGCCGAACGCTCATGGGCGGCGTGCGGCTGGTCACCACGGGAGCCTACCCGCTCTCCGTCGCCGCCGTCTTCGCATCGGATGCCTACGCGAAGACCCTTCACAAGCTCGCCCGTGAGGACGCGACCGCGATCGTCGTGATCCCTCCGGAGTACGTCCCGGTGGCGGCGGCGCCGGCTGCGCATCTTGTCATAGCGGACCGGGACATCGAGAGGCTCGCGCGGCTGACGTCCGAGATGCGCCAGGTCGAGGACCTGCGCGGCGTCCGCTTCGCTGCGGTGTATGCCGGCCCTGACCACGCCGAAGCCGTGGAGAAGCCGCAACCGGCCGAGCCGGTCGTGCTCACGGCGAGACGGCAGGACGCAGAGGAGTCCTCAGCAGAGGATGAAGGACCTGGACGAGTCGACGAGGCACAGGGCGGACCGCCGCCGGGCGAGATGACGGGGCGGGAGCCCGCGGCAGGCGCGACGCACTCGCCCCCTCAGGCGTCGACACCCAGGCGCGAGCAGTCGCGGCTTCGCGACCGCGAACCCCCCGGAGGGGGCCGACGAACCGCGGCGGTCATTACGCTCTGCGTACTCGTCCTGGCCGTCGCCGTTGCATGGCGCAGCGGGTTCCTGGGTGGTCTCTTCGACGGCTTCGGCGCGCAGCAGCGGGTCGACCAGCGCCAGGCGGAGACGGAACAGACCGGACGGACGGATGGAGAACAGTCGGGCTCCGACGGCGAGCGATCGTTCGAGGGGCAGGCCGATGAGCAGCCGGGCGGCGATGCCACCACCCCCGACGTGACCGGCACGACTGGCGGCGAGGGGTCGGTGGAGGGCGGGAACGCGAACCGCGTCGACACTGCGGACCGTCCAGTAGAGGCAGAGGCCGGGACGCCCGAAGCGGACGACGCCCTCGATGCACGAGACTGGCGCGACATCTCCGAGACCCCGGCGCGACCGGGTCAGTACATCGTGTTCACCACGTCGCACGCGACCGAGGAGGCCGCCGGCCAGGACGCGGCGCGGCTCGAGCGACGCGGCTTTCCCGCGACCGTGGTGCGCTCGGAGGTCTCCGGGCGGGGCATCTGGTACCGCGTGGCGGTGGACGCGGGCTTCTCGGCTCTTGCCGACATGAATGAACTGCTTGACATCATGAAGCAGACTGGGTACGAAGGAGCGTGGCCTTCCCGGTTCACAGGCTCTGTCGAGCCTCAACCGGCCGGGGAGTCCGCGCTCCGAGAGGCTCCGGGGGACGCGTCTCCAGGGGACGAGGCTCCCGAAGAAGACGCGGAGAGCGACGCCCCTGTACCCGCAACGAGCCCGCCGTCCCCGGAGGACGACGCGCTCGGGGAGCCCTGGATCGACGAAGAGTAGACCACGACACAGGAGCACGACCGGCTCCTCGCAGGCCCGAAGCTCTCAGGAACGACACGCTAACGCGCAAGCGTCCCGCGGCTCCCACTGCGGGCACGAGCAGGGGGAAAGGTGTACCTCGAGAAACTCGAGATCTACGGATTCAAATCCTTCGCGCATAAGCTGACGCTGGAGTTCGGCCCCGGGATCACCGGGATCGTGGGACCGAACGGTTGCGGGAAGACCAACGTCGCGGACGCGATCCGCTGGGTGCTCGGAGAACAGAGCGCGAGCGAGCTTCGCGGTTCGAGCATGTCGGACGTCGTGTTCAGCGGCACCCGCAAGCGCCGTCGCCTCGGCCGCGCGGAGGTGAACCTGACCATCGACAACTCGGGCGGCTATCTTCCGACCGATTACGCGCAGGTCGTCATCGGAAGGAAGGTGTATCGCTCGGGCGAGAGCGAGTACCTCATCAACAAGACGCCGTGCAGGCTTCGTGACGTCAAGGATCTCTTCCTCGACACCGGCATAGGGACGCGCACCTATTCGCTCATCGAGCGAAAGATGGTCGACTCCGTGCTGTCCGATTCCGCGGGGCACAGGCGCTTCATGTTCGAAGAGGCCGCGGGCATCATGAAGTACAAGGTCCGGAAGCGGTCCGCGCTCAACAAGCTCGAGGCCACCGAGGCCGACATGCAGCGCGTCGCGGATATCATCAGCGAGGTCGAAAAGCAGGTGCGTTCGCTCAAGCGCCAGCTCGCTCAGGCTCGCAGGCACCGGCGATACACCGACGAGCTCGCGCGACTTGAGGTCGGTCTGGCCCGTCGCGACTACGGGGAGTGGAGCGAACAGAGGCGCGGGTCTCTCGCGCGAGCCGAGGAACTGCGGGCCCGGATCGCATCCCACGCGGAGCTTCTTGAACGGGATGACAGCGCGACGAGAGAGGCGCGCGCCGCGCTGAGCGCCCAGGAGGAGACACTCGCGACGCTCGACGAGCAGGTCGGCACCGTAGCGGCCGAGGCCCGTAACCTGGCCGACGCGCTGCTCGTGGCGCGAGAGCGCAAGCGCGCTGCGGAGCGTCGGGTCCAGGAGCTCGCACCGGAAATCGGATCGCTCAGAAGCGATCTCGAGAACGTTCACTCGCAGCTCGAGAGCGTGCGCGCGGGGCTCGCCGAGGCTTCGTCCGCCGCCGAGGAACAGCGGCAGGCCCTCGAGGAGCGCGCAAGGGAGTTCAGGCGGGTCGATCGCGAGTACTGGAGCATCAAGAAGGACCTGGCGGGAGAGAAGCAGACGAGGCTCGAGGGCCTCGAGAGCTCGGCCGGGCTCAAGGGCGAGCTGGAGAGCTACCGGGCGAGACTCGACGATCTCAACGACGAGCACGCGACGGTCGAGGCGGCCCTGGCGGACGCGCGAAAGGAACTCGTGTCGAGGGAGGCCGCGATCCTGGAGGCGCTCGAGACCGAGAAGCGCCTCATGGCCGCGGCCCGCACGACGCGCGACCGCGAGGTCGCGACCGAGAACGACCTCGATATCGCGCGCGAGGCTCTCCTGGCGTCACGCGAAGGGAAAACGCGCGCCGAGGGCGAGCTGGAGGCCGCACGGCACAAGCTGACGCTCCTGCAGGAGATGCGCGACGGGTACGGAGGCTTCACCGAGGGCGTGCGCGCGCTCCTGACGGACCGCTCGCACGGCATCGCCGGACTCCGGGGCACGGTCGCCGATGTCCTCGCGGTCGAGCCGACGGCCACCTCGGCGATCGAGGCGGCGCTGGGTGAAGCGGCGCAGTTCGTCGTCGCAAACTCGAGGGAAGACGCACAGCGCGCGATGGACCACCTCGCGAGGAACCAGCAGGGGCGGGCCACGTTCGTCCCGCTGGATGAGATCCGCCGCGTGCCGGTGGTCCCGGTTCCCGCCGATATCATCGCGCGAGAGGGCGTGCTCGGCAGGGCGACGGACTTCATCCGCTGCGACGATGAGATCAGGGGCGCTGCCGAGCTTCTCCTCGAGGGCACTGTCGTCGTAGACGGTATGGCGACCGCCCTCTCGCTGGCCGGCTCTTCCAGCGTCCGTGGTCTCACGTTCGCTTCCACCGACGGGGAGATCGTGAGTTCGGACGGCCTCATCACCGGCGGCACGCACAGCGCCGCGGAGGCCGGCCTGCTCCGCAGGCGTGAGCGCGTTACGGAGGCGGAGCGCGAGGTCGAGCGGCTCGAGCGGACGCTCGAGGACGCCGTTCGCCTCGAGGGTGAGGCGGTCGCAGCGCTCCATCGCCTCACGTCGGAGTCCAGAGAGCGCGGCGTGGAGACGGAGCAGGCGGAGGCGGATCTCTGGGAGGCCAAGCGGAAGCTCACGGAGATCGAGCTGGCGCGGACCACAGCCGCCGGGCGTGTCGAAGAGCTGAGCGCGCGGCGCGACGCTGTCGGCCAGCGGATGGTAGCCACGCGCACGGACGTCGAGAACCTCGCGGGGAGGCTGGCGCAGCTCTCCAAGGGCGAGGACGAGATCGGCGAGCGTCTTGACGATCTGCAGGAGCGGTTCGTACGCCTCGAAGGAGAGCGGGAAGCCGCCATCGAGCAGCAACGGACCGCCGAGCTCGCAGTGGCGACCGCGGAGGCGACGCTCAAGCAGCTCAGGGCCGAAGAGACGCAGCTGACCGAACGGATCTCGTCGACGGAGGCGTCGATCGACAGGAAGTCAGCGGAAGACGCGGAGCATGCGGCGGCGCTCGAACAGCTCTCGGAGAGCCTGGAAGGCGATGGCCGTCGTCTCGAGGAGGTCACGGCCCGGCAGGAGGAGCTCACGGCGCGGCGCGACGCGGTCCGAGCGGAGACGCGACGCCTTCGCACCCGGCTCGACGAGGTCGAGGGCACCAGTCGCGGCGCACGCGAGGAACGAGACGCGATGCAGCGCGAGCTGCACGAGATCGAGCTTCGGGACACTGAGCTCAGGGGGCGCGCTGAGGCCCTCCGCGAGCGTATCCTCGAAGACTATTCGATCGACATCGCGGCCCCGGCGCCGGTCTCGGCCCGGTCGGAGGAGGACCGAGGCGAATTCGCCGACGACGATCGGGACGGGGAACACGACGCCGATCGGGACGGGGAACACGACGCCGAGCGGGAAGCGGAGCACGACGCCGAGCGGGAAGCGGAGCACGACGCCGAGCGGGATGGCTCACACGGCATCTCTCTGACGCTCGACGAGAGCGACGAACCCACGGACTGGGAGGCCACACGGCAGGAGGTCGACCGACTCAAGGCGAGGCTCCGCTCCATGGGCCCCGTCAATCTCCTGGCGCTCGACGAGTACGACGAGGAGAGCAAGCGGCTCGAGTTCCTGCACGCGCAGTATGAGGATCTCGAGCGTTCCAAGTCCTCGCTGATCCAGGCGATCGGCCAGATCAACGAGGCCGCAAGGAAGATGTTCGTCGAGACGTTCGAGCAGGTACGACAGAACTTCGTGAGCATGTTCGAACGGCTCTTTGAGGGCGGCGAGGCCGACCTCCGGCTGCTCGAGCCGGACGATCCACTCGAGTCACCGATCGAGATCGTCGCCAGCCCGCGCGAGAAGAAGCTCGGTCGCCTGAGTCTCCTCTCCGGGGGAGAGCGCGCTTTGACAGCGATCGCGCTGCTCTTCGCGATCTACCTGGTCAAGCCGTCGCCGTTCTGCATCCTCGACGAGGTGGACGCTCCACTCGACGATGCGAACGTGCACCGCTTCATCAGGATGCTCCGGGAGTTCTCGGAGAGGACGCAGTTCATCATCATCACTCACAACAAGGTCACGATGCAGGCGACCGACCGGCTCTACGGCGTCACCATGGAGGAGTCCGGCGTCTCCAAGGTCGTCTCGGTCCGCCTTGACGCGATGGGGAACGAGGTCGAGCGTGAAGAGATCGCTTACGAAGCTGTTTAGCGGTCTGTCGAAAACACGGGAAGCCATCTCCGACGGAATCCAGCGCGCGCTCCATGGTGGGCGCGCGCTCGACGCGGCAGCGCTGGACGAGATCGAGGAGACGCTCATCGCCGCCGACGTCGGCGTCGAGACCTCGCTCTATCTCGTCGAACGCCTGCGGTCGGCCGCCGGTCGGACGCAGGCGTCCGACGCGGAGAGCGTGACCCGCCTGCTCGCGGAAGAGGTTCGCGAGCTGCTCGAAGCGGGCCGGACGGAGCCGGACCGCGCACCCACGGACGGCGAGGCCGCTGACGGCGGGTCGGGTGCCACGCAACCGCCTGGTGACGCATCGCGGAGGCCGCGCGTGACGATTGTCGTCGGCGTCAACGGAACCGGGAAGACCACCACGATCGGCAAACTGGCCGCGCTCTACCAGCGGGAGGGCAAACGCGTGCTCCTCGCCGCGGCGGACACGTTCCGGGCCGCCGCCGGGGAGCAGCTCAAGATCTGGGCGGATCGGACCGGGGCCGACTTCGTCTACGGCGAGCAGGGCGGTGATCCGGCATCCGTGGCCTACGACGCGCTCGAGGCGGCGCTCGCGCGGGACGTCGACCATCTGATCGTGGACACCGCCGGCCGTCTTCACACTCAGAAGAACCTCATCGCGGAGCTCGAGAAGATCCGTCGCGTGATCGAGAAGCGGCTCCCGGGAGCTCCCGACGACGTGCTTCTCGTCGTCGACGCGAACACCGGTCAGAACGCGCTCTCCCAGGCACGTCTCTTCAACGAAGCCGTGGGGCTCTCGGGGATCATCCTGACGAAACTCGACGGAACCGCGCGCGGCGGCATCGTCATCGCGATCGCGCGTGAGCTCGGCACTCCGGTGTGTTTCGTCGGCGTCGGGGAGGGGCTTGACGACATCGCCCGCTTCGATGTCGAGGAGTTCGCCCGGGGGCTTCTCCCTGTGTAGGTTGACAGCGGCCCGCCGTCGTGGTAGATTCTCAGTGATATTCGTTCCTTCGGGGCGGGGTGCGATTCCCCACCGGCGGTGACAGTCCGCGAGCGGGTCTCCCGTTGAGCCTGTGGAATTCAGGCGCCGACAGTGAAAGTCTGGATGGAAGAAGGAACCGTGACGGGGAGTTCAAGAGCCTCCGTCGTCGTGCGCCCCGAAGCCTCGGGGCGTTTTCCATGTTGGACCGGAGCGGTGTTGGCCGGAGGGGCGGCGATGACGACTCGTGATGAGCACTTCATGCGTCAGGCGCTGGAGCTGGCCGAGCGTGGCCGGGGTCGGACGAGCCCGAACCCGCGCGTTGGGGCCGTGGTCGTCCGCGACGGCGTCGTCGTGGGGAGAGGATATCACGCATCGTACGGCGGTCCGCACGCAGAGGTCCACGCGATCGCCGACGCGGGAGAGCGCGTCGCAGGCGCCGACCTCTACGTCACGCTCGAGCCCTGCTGCGTGTGGGGCAGAACCCCGCCGTGCACCGAGGCCATCATCGGGGCGGGGATCGCGCGCACCGTGGTGTCCATCGTCGACCCGAACCCTGAAGTCTCCGGACGCGGGTTGGAGGCGCTTCGCGCCGCTGGTGTGCGGGTCGAGCTCGGCTGTCTCGACGAGGACGCCACAGCGCTTAACGCGGCGTACCTGGCGTTCCGCCGAACCGGCCTTCCACTCGTGACGCTGAAGCTCGCGGTCACGCTCGACGGCCGGCTCACCGTGGGCGCGTCGCCGGACCGCTGGATCACGGGTGAGGCTGCCCGACGGCGGGTCCATGAGATGCGCTCGGGCGTCGACGCCGTGATGGTCGGCGTCGGCACCGTGCTCGCGGACGATCCGGAACTGACCGACCGCCGCGAGGAGGCCAAGGAGCGCCAGCCCGCGCGCATCGTGCTGGACTCCGACCTCCGGACGCCCGCCGAATCCCGGCTGGCCGCGAGCGCGCGAAAGCAGCGCACGATCGTCGCGTGCACCGCCGAAGGAGCCGGCGGAGCCTCCCGCGCCCTGCTTGAGAGAAGCGGCGTCGAGATCTGGACGATGCCCGCCGACCGCAACGGGCGCACGGACGCCGGATCCGTGCTCAGACGCGCGGCGGAGGAGGGCATGATCGACATCCTCTGCGAGGGCGGAGCCAAGCTTGCGACGACGCTCATCTCGAGCGGACTCGCCGGGAGACTCGCGGCGTTCATCGCTCCGAAGCTCGGGGGCGACGGTGAGGTGCCCGCGGTCCGGGATCTGACGCGTCCGGTCGGGCTATTCGAGCCGCAGTGGAGCCGACTCGGCGACGACGTCCTTCTCACGGCGCGGTTCGGCACGCCCCAGGACGACGAGCAGACGGCGCATAGAGAGGAAGCGAAGGCGGCATGTTCACAGGACTGATCGAGGCAACGGGGCGCGTCGCTTCGGTGGCACGCACTTCGACGGGGGCGAGGCTCTCGATCGAGTGCCCCTTCGCCTCCGAACTCGAGAGCGGCGACAGCGTCTCGGTCAACGGGGTGTGTCTGACGGTCACGGAGGCCGGCGGCGACCGGTTCTCCGCGGACGTCGTCGCGGAGACCCTGCGCGTCTCGACGCTGAGCGCGGCGCGCGCTGGAGACCGCGTCAATCTGGAACGCGCCCTTCGACTGGGAGACCGTCTCGGCGGCCACCTTGTGACAGGGCATGTGGACGCGGTCGCCGTCGTTGAGAGCTGCCGACGTCTCGGAGCGGGAGCCGAACTCACGCTGGCGGTTCCCGAGCCTCTGCTGCCCCAGATCGTCGGCAAGGGATCGATCGCCGTGGACGGCGCCAGTCTGACGGTGGCCGATGTGACGGGGATCACCGTCACGATCTCGCTGATCCCGGAGACGCTCGCTGCCACTCGGGCGGGCGACTACAGCGCCGGGATGCGCGTGAACATCGAGACCGACCTCCTGGCCAAGCACGTGCGCCGGCTCATCGACGAAGCGGCCTCGCGCTCGAGCGGGCCCGCGGACGCGAGGGACCACACCGGCCAGCCGGATACAAGCGAGCCCGGATCCGGGCTCACGATCGAGCGGCTCCGCGAGCTGGGCTTCTGACACTGATCTCGGACATGGAGCGGAAACCGATGACCGAACACACGGTCGAGCAAGCCATCAGGGACATCCGTGACGGACGGATGGTCATCGTGGTCGACGACGAGACGCGGGAGAACGAAGGCGACCTCATCATGGCGGCCGAGAAGGTCACACCCGAGGACGTGAACTTCATCGCGAAGGAGGGTCGCGGGCTCATCTGCGTGCCCATGACGGGCGAGCGTCTTGACGAACTCGACCTGCATCCGATGGTCGCCGAGAACACGTCCCGGTTGAGCACGGCGTTCGCCGTGTCCGTGGACGCCATCGAGGGGACGACGACGGGGATCTCGGCGCACGATCGCGCCGCCACGATCCTCGCCCTGGTGGACGCCAGGACGGCGCCGCGCGACCTGGCAAGACCCGGACATATCTTTCCCCTCCGTGCCGCGGACGGCGGGGTCCTCAGGCGGGCCGGACACACGGAGGCCGCCGTTGATCTCGCGCGCCTGGCAGGGCTCTCGCCCGCCGGCGTGCTGTGCGAGATCATGAGCGACGACGGCAGCATGGCGAGGCTCCCGGAGCTTCGCGAGCTGGCGCGCCGCCACGCCCTGAGCCTCGTGAGCATCAAGGATCTGATAGCGTACCGCCAGCGCACCGAGCGACTCGTCCGCAGGACGGCTGAGACCGTGCTCCCCACACGCTGGGGCGAGTTCCGGCTCTATCTCTACGAGAACGACGTCGACGACCAGGAGCACCTCGCCCTCGTGAAGGGAGAGCCGGGGCCCGGTCAGGACGTGCTGGTCCGCGTGCACTCGGAGTGCCTGACGGGCGATGTCTTCGGCTCGAGGCGGTGCGACTGCGGGAACCAGCTGGCCCAGGCGCTCACCATGATCGATCGGGAGGGGAGCGGCGTGTTCCTCTACATGCGCCAGGAGGGGCGCGGCATAGGACTCGGGAACAAGCTCCGCGCCTACCAGCTCCAGGACAGCGGCCGGGACACGGTTGAGGCCAACGAGGACCTCGGCTTCCCGGCGGACCTCAGGGACTACGGAGTGGGGGCGCAGATGCTCGCCGATCTCGGAGTCCGCCGGATCCGACTCCTGACGAACAACCCGCGCAAGATCGTCGGACTCGAAGGGCACGGGCTCGAGATCGTCGAGCGTGTGCCTCTTCAGATCGAACCCAACGACAGGAATCGAAGGTACCTCGCGACGAAGCGGGACAAGCTGGGACACTACCTCGATCTGGAGTCCTGCGAGCTCGATGAGCCGGAGGACGACGAACGCGAGGAAAAGAGCGAGCTCGCGGGCTCGCATGGAGGAAAGCGATGAGCACAGTGTTCGAGGGTCAGATCACTGGAGCGGGCAGGTCGTTCGGCATCGTCGTCTCGAGGTTCAACGACTTCATCTCGCTCAAGCTGCTCGAGGGAGCCATGGACTGCCTCAGGCGGCACGGCGTTGACGACGCAAACGTCACGATCGCCTGGGTTCCCGGGGCGTTCGACATACCGCCGCTCGCCAAGAGAATGGGTGACTCCGGATCGTATGATGCGGTACTATGCCTCGGTGCGGTCATCCGCGGCGGAACGCCCCACTTCGACTACGTTGCCGCGGAGGTCGCCAAGGGCGTCGCGCAGGCCGGCATGGCGACGGGCGTCCCGACGATCTTCGGCGTTCTGACCGCGGACAGCATCGAACAGGCGGTCGAGCGCGCCGGCACGAAGGCAGGGAACCGGGGATGGGACGCCGCGATGGCCGCGATGGAGCTGTCCGACCTCTACGCAAGGATGGAGTAGCTTGCCGCAGGAGAGGAAGAGCGGCTCCGGGCTTCGCCGCGAGGGAAGAGAGCTCGCCCTCAAGCGCCTGTACGGCGAGGAGGTCACGGGTGTGCTCGACGCGCCGATCCCCGACATCGAGCTGGCACGTCCCGCCGCGCTCCCGTTCGCGAACGAACTGGTCGAGGGGGTGCGGGAGAACCGTGACCGAATCGACCGTCTGATCGCCGACGCGAGCGAGCACTGGGACATTCGTCGGATGGGCGCCGTCGATCGAACGATCCTGAGAATAGGGACGTACGAGCTTCTGTGCGTGCCGGGCAACCCACTCGGTGTGATCATCAACGAGGCTGTGGAGATCGCCAGGAAGTACTCCTCGAACGAGGGAGCGCGATTCGTCAACGGCGTGCTCGACCACGTGGGGCACGAGGTTCGGGACGGAGGAGCCCCTCAGGAGCGCGGCACATCCGGAGAGACCGAACCGCCGGGCGAAGCGACGTCTCCGGGCTCGAACGGCTCGACGGGTACCCGCGACGGAGAACGATAGGAGGATCGAGCGGACGTGCGCTGCCTCATCGCGAGCGACATCCACGGCAACATCGAGGCGCTCGACGCCGTCCTCGACGACGCGTCGGCGGTCGGCCACGACGTGGCGCTCTGTCTGGGCGACATCGTCGGGTACGGAGCGAATCCCCGCGAGACCATCGCGACCGTCCGGGATGTCTTTGACGCCGTCGTGCAGGGCAATCACGACGCGGCGGTCGTCGGTCAGACGGAGAGCGGGCGCTTCAACGAGTACGCCCGCGCCGCCGTGCAGTGGACGCGTGACCAGCTTTCGGACGAGGATGTGGAGTATCTTCGCGAACTCCCGCTCCGGACGCTCGCCGAAGGCATCTGTCTGGTTCACGCGAGTCCGGACGCACCGGGCGATTGGCGATACGTCACCGACACCATGGGCGCGTCATACCAGTTCGAGGCCTTCGAGGAGCAGCTCTGTCTCATCGGCCACACGCACGTCCCGCTTGTGGTCTCGCTCGAAGGCGCGACGCTGCGGTCCAGGACCGGACCGACGATCCGACTCCGCCCCAGCGGGCGATACCTCATCAATGTGGGCAGCGTCGGACAGCCGAGGGACGGCAACCCGGACGCGGCATACGGAATGCTCGATCTGGACGCGGGCGTTCTCGAACTGCGCCGCGTCGCCTACTCCGTGAAGAAGGCGAGCCGCAAGATCGAGAAAGCCGGGCTCCCGGCGTTTCTGGCGGAGCGACTTCTCGAGGGAGTCTGATTGGGCCGGTCCGGGCACGGCGCCTCGCAACGGCGGAGCGTCGATGGTGGAGGATACGATGATCCGAGTCAGCGTCGGCGTCATGGCGTACAACGAGGAGCGCAACATCGAGCGACTGCTCGACGCGCTGCTCCGCCAGCGGCTGGACACCGTCGAGATTTGTGAGATCCTCGTCGTCTCGAGCGGCTCCACGGACGACACGGATGCCATCGTACGCCGCAGCGCGATCCGCGATCCCCGCATCCGGCTCCTCCGGCAGGAGGAGCGGCGGGGCAAGTCGTCCGCGATCAACCTGTTCCTCTCCGAGGCGCGCCGCGGCGTGGACGTTCTCGTGCTCGAGAGCGGCGACACCGTGCCCCACGAGGACTGCGTTGAGAAGATGACGGCCCCGTTCGCCAACGAGGACGTGGGCATGGCCGGTGGACGCCCCACGCCGGTCGATGATCCCGAGACCTTCATGGGGTACGTCGTTCACATGCTCTGGAGGCTGCACCACAGGCTGGCCCTCAGAACCCCGAAGCTCGGGGAGATGGTGGCCTTCCGCTCCTTCGTAACCTCGATCCCGCCTGAGAGCGCTGTCGATGAGGCGTCGATCGAAGCGATCGTCGCTGAGCACGGGAAGCGCCTCGTCTACGTGCCGGACGCCATCGTCTACAACAAGGGCGCCGCGACGGTGTCCGATTTCCTCAAGCAGCGGCGGCGCATCTACGCCGGACACCTGTGGCTCGAGCGAGAACAGTCTTACGAGGTCTCGACGAAGAAGGTAGGCGGCATCCTGTCCGTGCTGCTCGAGGACTTCGAGTTCTCGCCGCGCAACCTCGTCTGGACCATCGGCGGCGTATGGCTCGAGTTCCTCGGGCGCCTCCTGGGCATGGTCGACTTCTACGTGCTCCGCCGCAATCCCTACACCTGGGCGGTCTCCGAGACGACCAAGGACCTGGGCCGCGCGCCGCGGGGTCGCTCACGGCCGTCCGACGGAGCGCGCTGATGCTGAACGTGGTCGCCCGCATCCCTCTCTACCGGTCGATGCGCCGTTTCGGGCGCCCCCGGATGCTGCCTCTGAACCTCACCGTGAGCGTCACCTACCGCTGCAACTCCAGGTGCCGCACGTGCAACGTCTACGATCGGAAGGCCGACGAACTCTCCGCGGAGGAGTTCGCGTCGGTCTTCCGATCGCTGGGCAGGGCTCCGTACTGGTACACGATGAGCGGCGGCGAGCCGTTTCTCCGCCCGGATCTCCCGAGGATCTGCGCGAGCGCCTGCGAGGCGGGATCTCCAGGCATCATCAACATCCCGACGAACGGCATCCTCGATGACCGCATCCCGGCGATGGTCTCGGAGATAGCGACCGCCTGTGCCCCGGCCGAGGTGATCATCAATCTCTCGCTCGACGAGATCGGCGAGCGCCACGACGAGATCCGCGGCGTTCCCGGCAACTACGAGCGCGCCATGCGCACCTACGAAGGCCTGCGCTCACTGACGGCCCCGAACCTCACCATCGGGGTCCACACGGTCATCTCCGTGCACAACGTC
>CAZAQL010000069.1:0-13498 GCA_964487295.1 uncultured bacterium
CCGCCCGTAATCGACACCGGCGAAGACGACGTTCCCGCGGTCGATGTGAGGTTCATACTCCTCCATCTCCTCGATCGTGCACTCGTGCTTGACCATGTCCTGGTACTCGCCGAAGCGCTGCCAGACCTGCTTGCTGAGATCCCCATACGGCATCGGGTGACGGATGGCGACGACCTTCTTGCCCGCCCCGAGCAGAATCTCGGCCACCCGGCGCGTCGTCTGGCTCTTCCCGCAGCCCGTGCGTGTCGCGCAGATCGAGATGACGGGCTTCTTCGACTTGATCATCGTGTCGCGCGCGCCGAGCAGAACGAAGTTCGCTCCGCAGGCGTTGACGAGGGAAGCCTTGTGCATCACGTACTCGTGCGAGACGTCGCTGTACGCGAAGACGACGTCGTCGACATCGTGCTCCGCGATAAGCTTCGGGAGATCGTCCTCGGCGAGGATCGGGATCCCGTCCGGATAGAGATCGCCGGCGAGCACGGGCGGGTACGCCCGTCCATCGATGTCCGGGATCTGCGTCGCCGTGAAGGCGACGACGTCGAACTCCTCGCGTCCACGATAGACCAGGTTGAAGTTGTGGAAGTCTCTTCCAGCGGCGCCCATGATGATGATACGTCGCCTCTTCATGCATCCTCCCTCGCGTGTCACGGAGGTCCCTCGTTGCGTCTCCACAAGGCCGCGACGCACCCGGCCAATCGCACACGAATCCCCCATCAGCCTCGCCCCCGGGGGGAGCGCACTTGTCTGGGGGATCCCTTCATCAAAGAGTCGCTCGGATGCGCCCGCCCGTGTGCGGACGGGGCGGCCCGACGACCGCGCGCCCTGGGCCTCGGACCCGGGGCAAACAAGTCAACCATTGTATCGCAGACCCGCGAATGAGTCCACCCTCAAACGATGTCCCGAGGGCATCCGAGCCGGCCGTCGGGACGGCACCGCGACCATCGCTCCCGATGAGCGACCGGGGGCGCGCCGAAACTCAGGAGCCCCCGTTGCCCTCTTCGCGCTCGATGATCCGCGCGATGATGCCACGAGTCGAATGCCCGGGCAGCGGTTCCATGGCGACAACGCGCCCGCCCTCCCGCTCGACGAGGTCCGCCCCGACGATCGTGTCCCTCGTGTAACCCGCGCCCTTGACCAGGACGTCCGGGACGATGGCCGAGATGAGCTCGTGGGGCGTGTCCTCCGGGAAGAGACAGACGTAGTCGACGACCTCGAGAGCGGACACCACGGCTGCCCGGTCGTCCTCACTGACGATCGGACGGCTCGGCCCCTTGAGTCGCCTCACGGAGTCGTCGGTGTTGAGTCCGACGATCAGGACATCGCCGAGGGCCTTCGCCCTCGAGAGGTAGTCAACGTGACCGTGGTGCAGGATGTCGAAGCAGCCGTTCGTGAAGACGACGGTCCGGCCTTCCCGACGGGCCTCCTCGCGAATCGTCGCGAGCTCGGCTCTCGAGACCACGCTACCCACCGGCGCCCTCCCCGAGCCGCTCGAATGACCCGCGGATCTCCTCGACGGTGACCGACGCGGTGCCGATCTCCCGAATGACGATGCCCGCGGCGTGGTTCGCGATCATGGCCGCCTCGACCATCGAGGCTCCGGCAGCCAGCGCGACGCCGAGAACGCTCACGACCGTGTCCCCCGCTCCGGTGACGTCGTACACCTCGCGGGCGACCGTCGGAAGGTGTGTGTACTCGCCCTCGCGCGTGAAGAGCGACATGCCGTGCTCACCCCTCGTCACGATCACGCATCCGGCGTCGAGGCGCTCCCGGAGTTCCCATCCGCCTCGCAGGAGTTCCTCATCCGTCGCCATCGGATAGCCGACGGCCCCGGAGGCCTCCTTGAGGTTCGGCGTGATCGCCGTCACGCCCAGGTAGCGTGAGAAGTGCGATTCCTTCGGATCGACGCAGACCATCGTCTCGCCGGCCCTCGCCGCCTCGAGCGCAGCCTCGAGCGTGCGCTCGCTCACAACGCCCTTGCCGTAGTCGGAGATGATGAGGACGTCGGCGGACGGCACTGCTTCCTCGAGGGCGCGAACGAGCAGGCGCTCATTCGCCTCGTCGAGCGGCCTGGCGTGTTCACGGTCCGCACGTACGACCTGCTGGTTGTGGGCGATGATGCGTGTCTTCGTCGTCGTGGGACGTCCGGGAACCTCGATCATATGTTCAACGCCGACGCCCCGGTCCGCGAGCCGGCGGACGAGACTCCGACCGTGATCGTCGTCTCCGAGCACGGCGACGACGTCCGTCGTCGCGCCGAGCGACGCGACGTTCTCCGCGACGTTCGCCGCGCCCCCGAACCGCACGGTCTCGTCACGCACCTCGACGACGGGAACCGGGGCCTCGGGCGAGATGCGATTGACCTCTCCCCAGATGTAGCGGTCCAGCATCGCGTCGCCGAGGATGGCGACGCGTCTCCCGGCGAACCTGCCGAGGAGCTCGTCAAGCCTGGACAACTCGATGGTGTTGGGCGCCACGACCTCTCCTTTCGATCGCTCACCACCCGTTCGTCGGAAACCGATGCGGGCGAGCCGCACGCGTTGGTGGAGACCCAACGCGGGGCGAGCCGCACGCGTTCGTGGAGACCCGACGCGGGGCGAGTCGCACGCGTTCGTCGAGACCCGACGCGGGGCGAGCCGCACGCGTTCGTCGAGACCCGACGCGGGGCGAGCCGCACGCGTTCGACGCTCCGCGACGCGATGCTATGCCAGCCTCCCCATCAAGTCAAGGACGGCCGCCCCTTTCGGAGCGGCCGTCCTTGATGTGTGCGGCTGGCGCGACGCTGTCGCGTCAGCTTGCCGAATCGGCTCCGCCGGCTCAGCCTGGCCGAATCCGGCAAGCCGGATTCGACGGGCTGACCTACGTCAGCTTGACCGGCTCGATGGTCCTGCGACGACGCGGCTTGCGCTTCGGGTGCTCCGGCACGATCAGATCCGGATACGCGTTGTGAAGCGCCTGGATGGACGAACCCTTGAAGCAGCCGGTCAGCATCCCGCCGAGGCCGTACTCCCTGAACAGGTGGTAGGTCACGTCCTGGAACACGCGGTCACGCGGTACTCCGAGCTTCTCCTCGACGAGCCATCGCGTGGCGCGGCGCGCGTTCTCCAGTCCCTTGGCTCCCTGCCAGAAGTTCTTCGGCACGTTCCTGAACTCCCAGGGGTAGAACCGACCGGGGTAGGCGTTCTCGATGGCGCGGAAGAACGAACCGCGGAAACAGACGGACAGCATGCCGCGGAGGTTGTACTTCCCGAACGTCGTCGCCGAGATCCTCTGCGGGATCTCCTCGACGGGACACCCCTCCCTGTCCTCGATCATCCACCGGGTGGCCTCGGCCGCCAGCTTGAAGCGGTCCGGTCCCTGCCACATGCCCTTGACGTTGAACTGCCACTTGTGGAAACGGCCCGGATAGGCGTTGTCGATCGCCTTGTAGGGAGACCAGTCGAAGCAGCTGCCGAGCATCCACGTCAGTCCGTTGTCGTAGAACAGCTTCTTGTGGATGGCGCGCGGGATGTCGTCAACGGCAATGCCGAGCTTCTCCTCGAGCAGGTATCGCGTGATGATGGCGGCGCGCTGCCGGCCGGCCGCTCCCTCGAAGAAATTGTTGGGGAAACGTCTCCGTCGCTTTGATGAGACGTCCTCGTAAACATGGACGGTCTCTTCACGGTCGAGGTCGGGCGCGACGGGACTCGCGTCCAGCCTGTTCAGTTCCGCAACCATAGCCCCTCCAGTCTATAGTCCGGACAACTGACAAAGCTGTTGATTCGCATGTTGCTGCACGTTGTCCATTAACACAGCTTGTTCTGCGTGTCAATCACCACGGTCACGATATCACTTCCACCGAAACCTGTCAAGAGGAATGTTCGCTATAGGGTCACACGTGTCGGTTTCCGTGCCGGCGCACGCCGGCCGCGGTCCGAACGACTCACGACGTCGCGCGATGGAAACCAGCGACCCTGCCGCTCGATGGGCGAGCCGTCTCTCACTTCAGTGGCACGAGGCTTGCTAACGGCCCATCCAAAAAGGCCTTGACACTCCTCTACCTCGCTCCTATCTTAGCGCAAACCCGAACGATGAAGGCCGCCGGTGCGGCGGCCAACGGAGGGGCACAGCCAGTGGCGGAGCAGAAGAAGATCAACATCGAGCTCAGGGATGAGGAAGCCGAGGGCATCTACGCCAACTTCGCCGTGATCACCCACTCCCCGGCGGAGTTCGTCATCGACTTCATCCGGGTGCTCCCGGGGACCAAGAAGAGCAGGGTTCACGCGCGGCTCGTCATGGCCCCGCAGAATGTGAAGGCGTTCTCACAGGCCCTGGCTGACAACGTCAAGAAGTTCGAGAGCCGGCACGGCGAGATCAAGGCCGCCGGCCAGGAGCAGTCGGACAAGCAGATCGGCTTCCAGTAGGCTATGCCCTCTGGGCAGGGAGGACTGGAGAGACGGATACGGGGCCGTCCGAGGAGGGCCGGGATCGCCGAGGAGGCTGAAACCCGGGCCGCCTGCGGGAGGTCGCATTGGACAAGAGAGAGCTTTCTACGGTCCACTGGGGGTCCACCGGGCTCCCGTGAATCCGGAGGGAGGTGCAGACACGAAGAACGAACTGGGAGACCAGGGAAGTTCGGATGTGGTGGTGAGTCAAAGCGCAGGGTTCTTTACAGGGGGTTATGTGATGAGACGCAGTCTGCTCACGATCATGGTCATGACGATGCTCGTTGCCTCGTCGGCCAGCGCGTACAACGTCGATCTGCTGTACACGAACGATAACGCCATGACGCACGATGCCGGCACCTTCGGCGTCCGTGGCGACGTGTTCTACTGGATGGCCGACTCGGCCTACGATTCCGAGGGCGAGAAGCAGGACTTCGACGAGGACCTCAGCTGGTCGAACATCATGATCCCGATCGACGTCTACTACAGCGTCATGGACCAGCTCGAGATCCACGCCTACCCGACGTTCGTCATGTACAAGCTGTCGAACGACGCTGAGGGCGCTGAGGATGCCGAGGGCACGGGTCTCACGGACACCTGGATCACGGCCAAGTACATGGCCATGATGGACCCGATGGTCACGGTCCGCGGCGGCGTGAAGCTCAACACGGGCGAGAACGAGCCGGACGAGGGCGACATCGCGACGGGCGACGGCCAGATGGACATCGATCTCGGCGTTCTGCTCGGCATGCCGATGGGCTCCGGTCAGTTCGACGCGGCCGCCGGCTACCGCCTCCGCATGGAGGACGACGACAAGAAGAAGCCGGGCAATGAGATCCACTTCATGGCCGGCTACACGCACTTCCTGAGCGAGATGATGGCCATCGACGTGGCCGCCAACGGCTACTTCGGCTCCGAGGCCGAGTACGACGGTGAGACGTGGGACGACAGCGCCATGAACGTCATCTACGTCAACCCGGGCTTCCACTACATGATGGACAGCGGCATGACGCTCGGTGTCGAGATGCAGTATCCGCTCATGGGCCAGAACGTTCCGGCCCAGTGGGGCTTCAGCGGCTACGTCAGCTGGGGCAGCATGTAGGATACGCGCTCTGACAAGAGCCGTCTGATCAGAAGAACGGGGGGACCGCAGTGCGGTCCCCCCGTTCTTCGTGATTCCCGAACCCCGAGACCCGAGCCTCCGCCCTGCTCGGTCGCCTGCCCCTCTCACTGACAGCTTGCAGAGGATCGCTCGGCGCCTGCCGGGCGCAGCGTCGCGGGCGTTACTCCGGCGGCCTCGTCTTCCACCGACGGTGCATCCAGAAGTACTGCTCGGGGTAGCGGCGTATGAAGTCCGCGAAGACGTCCGTGTAGCCCTGCGTCAGCAGGCGGACGCGCTCCTCCTCCGGAATGTCTCCGCCGTCAACGCGCACGGGTCCGTTGATGACGATCTCGTGACGTCCGCCCGGGCGGCGGACGACGAGCCCCGGAAGCAGCGGGGCGCCGGTGGCCTGCGCGAACCTCCCGGCCCCGTACGGGGTCGACGCGGGCCTGCCGAGGAAGTCGACGAAGACGCCCGCTCTGCCCGCATCCTGGTCGGACAGCATCGCCACGAGCCGGTTGCCCCTCAGCGCTCTGAAGATGCCCCGCAGACTGCCCGTCAGCGGGACGATCTCGACGCCGAAGCGCGAGCGCAGCCGGTTCATCAGCCCGTCCACGAGCAGGTTGTGCTGTTCTCCGACGAGGAAGGTCACCGGATAGTCCATCGTCGCAAGCGTCGCGAAGATCTCCCAGTTCCCGAAGTGGGCCGAGACGATGATGGCTCCGCCTCCGGCGTCGAGAGCCGCGTCGAGGTGTTCGCCTCCGGTCAGGCTCACGGTCCTCTCGACGGAGTCGGGCGTCAGCCTCGGAAACCTCGCGTACTCGAACGCCATGCGGCCGAAGTTGCGATAGGACTCTCTCGCGATGCGGGCGCGCTCATCCGCGCCGACCTCGCCGCCCAGGGCGCGCTCGAGCTGATCGAGCACGACGCGCCGCCGGATGCCCAGCGGCGACCAGGCGAGGCCTCCGAGCGCCGCCCCCAGCTCCCGCGCCATGCCCGCCGGCATGGCGCAGATGGCGCCCTGAAGCGCCCTCGCGGCGGCGTACTCGAGCCGGTGTGAGAGCGTCGTCTTCCTCATGCGGACCACCCCGGGCTCCTTTCCGGATGCTCATCTCCCGCGCGCGCCGGCGGGGGACCCTCGTGCTTCGCGCGTCCGTCGCGCCGGCGCGCCGTCGCTACGCGAACTTGCTCGCCAGCCAGGAGAGCCGCACGCGCACGGCCTGATGCGGGCAGACCTCGTGGCAGCAGAGACACTCGACGCAGGTTCTGCGGTCGACGACGGGGTAGCCATCGACCATCCTGATGGCGCCGACCGGGCAGCTTCTCATGCAGAGCCCGCACTCCTCGCCGGCGCACCCCCACTCCGGCGACATCTCGGGCAGGATCCATATGAACGGCTTGAGCGCGCGCACGACGGGGTCCGGAACGTAGTTGAGCACGCTCGCACCCGGCAGCCGGAAGCCGGCCGTGTCGAAGGACTCCGGCGGCTCGCCGACGACGGCGACCTCGGCCGTCCGGTCCGTGCCGAGCCCTCGCTCGGCGGCGAGCGCTATCATGTGCACGCGACGCGGATCGATGCCGATCATCCGCGCTGCGATCGTGTCGAGGGCGACCGGATCCTCGGAGGCCATGAGCGCACCGACGGCCCTGGGCTTGCCGCCCGACGGACCGTCACCCTCCATCGCCACGATGCCGTCCATGATGTGAAGCCTCGGGCGCACGAGCGCGTGGACGTCGACGAGGAATCGGCTGAACGGTCGCGGACGCGCCGCCAGGTTGTGGAGCCGTCCCTTGGCGAAGCCGGGAACCGCTCCGAACGTGTTCTTGATCGCACCGGTGTAGAGGGTCAGCATGTGTGTCTTGAGCTTCGGAACGTTGATGACGACGTCCGCCTCGGCGACCGGGCGCGCGATCATGTACTCGCGCTCCTCGCCGGCCATCGGGACCGACCCGGCCGCCTCGAAGCTCACGAGCGGCACGCCGGTCCGCTCGGAGAGGTCCTGCATCCCGGTGTTCCGCCACACCCTGTCCACGCCGCGGATCGCGCCGCCGGGACTGTCACCAATGGTCGGCTCGCCGCCGGCGTCGCGCACGAGCTCGATGATCGCCTCGAGCACCGCCGGGTGCGTCGTGATCGCGCGGTCCGGGCTCTTGGCCGACAGAAGGTTGGGCTTGATGAGGACCCGGTCGCCTTGGCGGACGAAGACCCTCATACCACCGAGCGGCGCCATCACCGAACCGAGCGCCTCGCGCACGCGTCCGATCTCATACTCGGAACACCGCGCGACGGCGACTGTCGGCCGTGGAGGTTGCTGTTTCGATGCTCGAGTCATGGTTCGCTTCGGTCCTCCGGCCCCGCTCGGGGGGCCCGGTTCTCTTCCTGGGCTGCGCTCGGGAAGCCCGCTTCGCCGTCCTGGGTCTCGCCTACGGGGCCCGGTTCTCTCGACGCGCGTATCGGTCGCCGGGCCACACCCGCGCCCACCCCGCCAGCTCGAGCTCGACGAGGTCGCCGAGGATCTCCTGAACCGGGAGGCCGAGCCGCTCCGCGATCTCATCGGCCGTTCGCGGGGTCTCTCCCAGGAGACTCTGCACGGCCGCCCGCCGTTTCGCCTCGCCCCCCGGCGCCCTGCCGGCATCCGGGATCGAGCCCGGCGCGGACGAGTCGCCGCACGCACCGCTCTCCAGGGGCTCCCTCCCGCGTCCACCCGTCCGGTCCGCGCCCGAGCCGAACGGTCCCCAGGCAGGCCCGAGTTCCTCCAGGACATCCGACGCGCTCTCAACGAGCCGCGCACCCGCCCGGATGAGGCCGTTCGTCCCCTGCGAACCCGGGTCGCCGGGAGCGCCGGGCACAGCGAAGACCTCGCGTCCCTCGTCGAGCGCGATGCCCGCGGTGATGAGAGCGCCGCTCCGCTCGCCCGCCTCGACGACCAGCACTCCGGCAGAGAGCCCCGCAACGATCCGGTTGCGCATCGGGAAGTGCTCGGCCCGGGGGCCGACGCCGAAAGGGAACTCCGAGATCAGCGCGCCGCGCCTCGCGATGCGCCTCGCCAGATCCTCGTTCTCCACTGGATAGACACGGTCGAGCCCGGAGCCCAGGACCGCAACGGTCGTCGCGTCGGCGTCGAGCGCGCCCTCGTGGGCCGCTGTGTCGATGCCGCGCGCCAGTCCGCTGACGATGGTCAGGCCGGCGCCCCCCATCGACGCCGCCAGCCCTCTCGCGAGACAGGCGCCCCGAGGCGTCGCCGCCCGGCTGCCCACGATGGCCAGCGCGGGGCGGTCCCCAACCCACCGGGTCCCGCCCTGGACGAAGATGCCCGGCGGCGGAGCGAAGATCTGACCGAGAAGCCGCGGATATCCTGGCGCCCCGAGCGTCACCAGCCGGGCTCCGGACTCGGAGGCCTTTCGAAGCTGCGGCTCCCAGACGCGCCGTCTCACGGCCTCGCGAAGCGAGCGCCGTCGCCGGACCGGGACCTCGCCCGGCCGTTCGAGAGCCGCCCGAAGCGCCCCTGCAAGCGATCCGTGGCGCCTCAGGAGCCTCGATGCGGTTCTCGCGCCAACCCCTTCGGCCATCATGAACACCAGCGCAGCCCGACGCTCGTCCACCCCGCACCTCCCCTCCGCTCCCGACCCGCCTCGGCGTTGCCGGACCCGCCCCAGACCGCACCGGTCACGACCTCGTCAGCCTGAACCCTCCTCGAACTCGATGGCTCGATCGAGAAGCTCCCGGACCGCGTGCAGGAACTCATCAACGCCCTGCCCCGTCACCGACGAAACGGCGAGCACCTTCTCACCGCCCAGACCCGGCGCGTCGAAATCGACCTCCCCGACCGCGTCGACCTTCGTGAGGACGATGACGCGTGGCTTCTCGGAGAGTCCCTCGCCGTACCGGGACAGTTCCTCGAGCACGGTGCGAAACGAGGACGCCGGATCCTCGTCCGTCGCGTCGACGAGCACCGCGAGGACCCTGGTCCGCTCGATATGTTTCAGGAAACGGTCGCCCAGCCCCTTGCCCTCGTGCGCACCCTCGATGATGCCCGGAAGGTCCGCCACGACGAATGCCCGGTCGATCTCGTAGCGAACGAGGCCGAGTACCGGACTCAGCGTCGTGAAGGGATAGTCGCCGATCTTGGGTCGGGCGTCGGAGATCTTCGAGAGGAGCGTCGACTTGCCGGCGTTCGGCAGCCCGACCAGACCCACGTCGGCGATCAGCTTGAGCTCGAGATCGACGATGAGCTCCTCTCCCGGCCGGCCGGGCTCACAGCGGGTCGGCGCCTGCATCGTCGAGGTCGCAAATCGCGCGTTGCCTCGTCCCCCGCGCCCTCCCGCCGCCGCGACGACACGCATCCCGGCGCGATCGAGGTCGGCGATGACCTCTCCCGACTCGTGGTTCCGAACCACCGTCCCGACGGGAACGCGCAGCGTCACGCTCTCGCCGTCCCTGCCCCGCTTCCTGGCTCCGGTGCCGTGGCGTCCGCGCTCCGCCTTGTAGTGTCTCCGGTACCGGAGGTCGAGCAGCGTCGACCGTCCCGGGTCCGCCTCGATGATGATGTCGCCTCCGCGGCCGCCGTCGCCGCCGTCCGGTCCGCCCCGGGGAACGAACTTCTCCCTCCGGAAGCTCCTGCAGCCGTCTCCGCCATCGCCCGCCTTGAGCTCGATCGTCGCCGCGTCGATCAGCATGATCCCTCCCCGCCTCCCGCCGATGCCGGCCCTTCTGAGCCGGATTTCCCGCCGCGCGTTCGCTCTGAGACCTCCGGATCGTTGTCCCCTTCCTCGAGGCCGTTCCACCACGGGTTGGGGCGATCGCTCAGGATCTTCTCCGGGTTCATGATGGCCCCCGGGTCGAGGGCGCGCTTCACTGCGCGGGTCGTCGCGAGCGCAACGGGTCCGAGCTCGCTGGCCAGGTGCTCCGCCTTCGTGATGCCGATCCCGTGTTCGCCGCTCAGCGTCCCGCCGAGCGTCAGGGCCGCGTCGAAGAGCTCTCTCACGGCCCGCCGCGCCCGCGCCATCTCGCCCGCATCGGCGCGGTCGACGATGATGTTGACGTGGAGATTGCCGTCTCCGGCGTGTCCGAAGGTGAGCACGCGCAGACCGACCTCGTCGGCGATGGCGCGCATCCGCTCGACGAAGTCAGGGATCCTGCTGCGCGGAACCGTGATGTCCTCGTTGATCTTGCCCGTGGAGAGACGCGCGAGCGAGGCGGAGATCGAGCGCCGGACCTCCCAGAGCTCGTCGCGCTCGCTCTCGCTCTCCGCCCAGCGGACGCCTGAGGCGCCCGCCTCCTCGAGAAGACGGCTCACCTCGTTCATCGCCGTCCGCACGGTGTCCGCCTCACCCTCAAGCTCGACGAGAAGACCACCCCGCCCGGCGTCCCCCTCTCCGGGCGCAGCGATGACCCCCGTCTCGCGACTCGCCGCCCCCTGCCCGCCGCCCCGAACGTACTCGAGCGAACACGCGAGCGTCTCGCCGTCGATGATCTCCAGCACGCTGACCGGTACGCCGGCCGCCGTCATCGTCGAAACCGCACGGGCGGCCTCCACGAGCGACGGGAACTCGGCCCAGCATGTCACGGTGAGCTCCGGGATGCGCGTGAGCCGGACGGCGATGCCCGTCACGATCGCCAGGGTGCCCTCCGAGCCCACGATCAGCGATCCGGCGTCCCAGCCGGAGTCGTCGCCGGACGCGAGGTACCCCGTTCGGACGATCCGTCCGTCGGCAAGCACGAACTCGAGTCCCACGACGTAGTCGCCGGTCCGGCCGTACAGGACCGTGCGCGGCCCCGCCGCGCCCTCGGCCGCGTTTCCGCCCAGGGTCGACACCTTGAGACTCGCGGGGTCCGGCGGATAGGTCAGACCGTGCTCTGACGCCCGGGCTCTGAGATCCTCGTTGACGACGCCCGGCTCGACAACCGCCACGGCGGACGCGGCATCGATGGAGAGTATCCGGTTCATCCGTTCGAACGAGAGCACGAGTCCGCCGGAGACGGGGACGCTTCCGCCGGTATAGCCCGTCCCGGCGCCCCTGGCGACGACCGGTACGGATGCCTCGGCGGCGACGCGAACGACGGCCGAAACGTCCGCCGTCGACTCGGGCCAGACAACGATGTCGGGCAGCGCGTGGATATCGGTTGCATCAAACGCGTAGCAGACGAGGTCCTCCCGAAGCGTCGAGGACCGCCCGCGCACTGCTCGCGCGGCGCGTCTGAGAAACTCGCGCGATGCTCTGGGATGAGATGCCATGCGCTCCCTTCGCGAGGTCGTCTAGGACCGCCCCGCGGTTGCGCGTCGGGCCAGCAGCCGCTCGAGCACGGGCGGTGGGACGAACCCGCTCGCGTCGCCCCCGAGAAGCGCGACCTCCTTGACGACGGTCGAGTCGAGGTAGCTGTAGTTCTTGTTCGGCATGAGGAAGACCGTCTCGACGTCCGGCGCCAGATGGCGGTTCATGAGCGCCATCTGGAACTCGTACTCGAAGTCCGAGACGGCCCTGAGGCCCCGGAGGATCACGCTCGCCCCCGTCCTGCGGACCTCATCGACGAGCAGCCCGTGGAACGCCTTGACGGAGACTCCGTCGAGACCGGCCGTCACCTCGCTGATCATCTCGACACGCTCGGCGACGGTGAACATCGGGTCCTTCTCTCGCGCGGTCCCGACCGCGATGACCACCTCTCCGAAGAGGCGGTGCGCCCGCTGCACGAGATCGAGATGGCCGTTCGTGATCGGGTCGAACGTCCCCGGATAGAGCGCCTTGGTCACGTTGCCTCCTTCGAGAGAATCCCGCGGCGCGTCAGTGCGTCGCGACCTCGTACATCTCGACCTCGATGGTGCCGTACCGCCTCACTCCGACCGGCGCGAGTCTCTCGCCCCGTTCGGGAAGACGGTCCCCGGCGCGGTGCTCGATGACGACGAGCGATCCCCCGGCCACGCCGTTCCATGCGTCGAGGAGATCGAACGCCCGTCGAGCCAGACCGGTGTCGTAGGGCGGGTCGGCGAACACGATATCGAACGGCGGACGGTCGCCCCGCGACCCGGAGACGAAGCGGACGGCGTCCGCGCGGACGACGCGGCAGCGCTCCGCGATGCCGAGACGCTCAATGGTCTCACGCAGACAGGCAGCCGTCCGCGCGTCGCGCTCGACGAGCACGGCGCCCCGCGCGCCGCGGGAGACGCTTTCGATGGCCAGACTGCCCGTGCCGGCGAACAGATCGAGGACCTCAGCACCCGGCAGACGGTCGTCGATCGTCGCGAAGAGCGACTCGCGGACTCGATCGTACGTCGGTCTCAGCTTCGCGCCGCGGGGCACGCTGAGCCGCCGCCCCCGCAGCTCGCCGGCGATGACCCTCACGAGTCGTCGTCCTCCACGTTGCCGTCCATGCCGTAGCGCTGCAGCTTCCGATAGAGTGTGGAAGGGTTGATCCCGAGGATCTCCGCCGCCTGCTTCTTCTTCCAGCCGGTCTCCTCCAGCGTCTGGAGCAGGTAGCGGCGTTCCAGCTCCTCCAGCGTGATGCCCGCAACACCCAGTTCGCCCGACGCCGGCCGCCCCGCGCTCTTTCTGAGTCGCTCGGGGAAGATCGAGACGTTCAGGCTCTCAGCCGTGATCTCCTTGTCATCCGCGAGGATCACGGCCCGCTCGATGATGTTCTCGAGCTCCCGAACATTGCCAGGCCAGTCGTACGACGTCAGGATCTCCATCGCCCCGTCTCCCACGGTCTTCTCGCCGCCAGTCAGCTTCTGGAGGAAATGGTCGACGAGCAACGGGATGTCGTCGCGACGCTCCCTGAGGGGCGGGATCGTAATGGGAATGACGTTGAGCCGGTAGTATAGATCGGGCCGGAAGTTCCCCTCCTGGACCTGCTTCTCGAGGTCCGCGTTGGTCGCCGCGATGACCCGGACGTCCACGTTCGTCGGCTTCGTGCCGCCGACCGGCACGACCTCGCGCTCCTGGAGCACGCGGAGCAGCTTGACCTGAATGGCGAGCGACG
>CAZAQL010000070.1:0-13496 GCA_964487295.1 uncultured bacterium
GCTCCGTCGACCGGAGCCCTCGAACCGCCGCGCGCGAGGGCGGCGGTCGGTCGGACGAACTCCCGAAGCCAGGCGTCGAGCGCGCCGAAGGAGGACCATGAGGATGCAAACGGCGACTGCGCTCGCGGCCGCGCTCGCGGTGGCGATGGTCGCGGTCGTGACGGGCTGTGGCGGGGAGCGGCAGGATCCGGATCTTGAGACGCTGGCCGAATGGTTGGCCGGCTCCTTCAGCAGTCACGCGCAATCGGTCGCGGACACGAGCTACTTCGACATCCGTCTTGAGATGGAGCCCGTCTGGACCGACCGGGAGGACGGCCACTGGTTCTACGTCGAGCAGGCGGTCGCGGCCCACCGGGACCACCCCTATCGGCAGCGTGTCTACCACCTGACCGCCGACGAGCCCGGCGTCTACCGAAGCGACATCTACCTGCTCCCGGACCCGCTGCGGTTCGCGGGTGCGTGGAGCGACGATGAACCGCTGGCGTCGCTGACGCCCGACTCGCTCGCGCTCAAGGACGGTTGCTCCGTGTTCCTCTCGAGGAGCGGCGACGGAGCTTTCGAGGGAGAGACGGTCGTGGGCGAGTGCGGAAGCGACCTCCACGGCGCCGCCTACGCGACCTCGGAGGTGCGGGTGACGGCCGACGCGCTTCTGAGCTGGGACCGCGGCTGGGATGCCGAGGGCAACCAGGTCTGGGGCGCCGAGAACGGCGGTTACGTGTTCGACCGCGTGTCATCGTCACCATGAAACGGAAGCCTCCGGGGATTCGACGAGAGGGTCGTGCAGGGACGATGAATCACTCAGTGCGCCCGCTTGACACCGGGGGGCACATCGGGTAGTGGTAGTCATCGCTTTCGCGCGGGGAGCACCGTGTCGCCGGGGGACCGGCGGGCTTCGCGCGGGACCTGCGGGTTCCGGGGCGAGCCGTCGCCGGAATCCGCATGCGCTGTTCGGAGGACGACGTGAGCCGGATGCATTTCGCGATACGCCCGATGACCGAGACCGACCTGCCGGCGGTGGCGGAGATCGAGGCAGGCGTGTTCACGGATTGGTACCGTCTGAACCGGAAGCCCCAGGACCCGCTGCCGGAGCGCTCCCTGCACTCACTCCGCTACACCATCTCGCTCGACCCGGAGGCCAACCTCGTCGCGATCGCCGAGGACGGTTCGATGGTCGGGTTCATCCTCGCTCGCACATGGGGCCGCGTGGGCTGGTTCGGGACCTTCGGTGTGCCCACGCAGTTTCAGGGACTCGGGATCGGTCGGGCGCTCGTCGAGGGCGTCCTCGAGGAGCTGCGTCCGCGGACGGACATCATCGGTCTGGAGACGATGCCGGAGAGCGGAGCGAACCTCGGCCTCTACACGAGAGCTGGATTCGCCGTCACCTTCCCGACCATCATCATGGACCTCTCGCTCGTTCGCACTGCGGACGCCCTGGGCGGCCTGCCCGGTGACGAACTGCGACCGCTGAGTGCGCTCTCGGGGACGGCTCGCCGGCGAGCCGTCGGCGGAATTCGTGAGATCTCGCAGGCGCTTCTGGCGGGACTCGACTACTCGGCCGAGGTGGAGTCCTTCCAGCGATACGAGCTCGGGGAGACGTTCCTCGTCGAGGGAGCCGCGGGGCGGCTCGACGGCTTCGCGGCGCTGAGGACCGTGCCCTTCCGGGGAAGGGACCACTCCGGCAGAGGGTATCTCCATATCCTCGCCGTCCGCCCGGGTGCGGACGAGCGCGCCGTGCTCACGGATCTTCTGCGGCAGCTGTGGTGCCGTGGGGCCTCCATCGGACTCACGCAGATCGTGACGGGCATCAACGGCCGCTACCGCGACGCCGTCGCGCTTCTCATGGACTTCGGCTTCCGGGGAGTCCGCGCCGCCATCCGCATGGCGAACACCGCCGGAAGGCCGGACGCGTTCACCGTCGGCGCCGGCGTGAACCTCTCACGCTGGGCTGGCTAGGGGCTCGTCCTGCCTCGCCGCGACCGAGCACGAGTGATGAGCTCAACAGGCGTCGCTCGCCGGCCTGCGCCGTCATCCGGGCACGCGGTCAGTCGAGGGCGTTGGTCAGTCGAGGGCGATGATCAGTCCAGGACGCGCAGCAGGTCGTGCAGCAGGAAGTAGAGTCGCCCGATCAGGAGCGAGATACGCGCCATGAGCGTGTATCCGAACGACGCGCCGAAACTGATCATGATGAACACGCCCCCGACGCGCGCCGCCCCGCCGAGCACCCCCTTGTGCGGCTTCGAGAAGTAGAAGTAGAGAATGGTCGTCACGACTCCGACGATGAGCACGAGGTTGCTCACGCTCACCATGTTCCATCCCGTCATCGGGATGAGTGTCGCCTCGACCTGAGGGATGACGTAGCCCTGCAGGTTCGCCGTGATGCCGAGTCCGGCGCCGATGCCGACGGTGAACGCGATCGGCCAGCGCGAGAGCCAGGCGGTCTTCGGGAACCAGCGGGAGAGCATAATGATCCCGAGGAGGCCCGGCACGAGGATGATCCACTTCTCCGCTCCCGTCTCGGTCCGGAAGGTGTCGATGAGCATCGGTTCGACGTCGAAGAACGCGACGTAGATCAGCCAGTAGCCCGCCGACACGCCCACGTAGATGTGCTCCGCGAGCTTGTAGAAGGGGTTGTCCTTGTAGAGGAACGAGAGGATCGCGAGGGTCAGAAACCCCGCGAGCCACGTTCCGATGACGACGACGATCGGCGAATTCACACCGTCCTCCGCTCTACTCGCGCCCCCCGCGCGTGAAGAAGTAGCCGATGTTCCCGAGCAGGATGAACCCGATCACGAGCACGTGCGCCCACTGCTGCGCCGGCATGCCCTTCGTGCCGAGCCCGGGTCGGCCGATGAGCGTCTCGTACTCCGCAGCCCCCTTGAGCCCGCCGACGAGTCCCTCGATCTGTCGGGACTGGAGGTAGGGGTACGCGTCGGGCGCCATGACGGCCGTCGTGCCGAACGCCATCCGCTGGTCGAATCTGGCCTGTGCGTAGCGAACCCAGTAGTCGATGACGGCTCCGTGCTCGAACCCGAAGAGAAGGTCGATGTCCTCGTAGGAGTGCACGCCGTCCATCACCGGAAGGTCGTCCAGACGGATCCCCTGGTAGTCCGAGTCGAAGAAGTCGCGGATCTCGCGTCCCATCCCGATCATGACGGCGATGTAGCCGGGTCGGTAGCCGAGGTCGGCGTAGTCGACTCCGTATGTCTTGTCGTACTCGGCGGCGACCTCCTCGAGGACCATGTGACCCAGGGGAAGTCCGATGGCGATGTGGCCGAGCATGACGACCCGGACGTCCTTCTCGAACGCCTGTCTGAGGACCGACCTGAGCATCGGCATGAGCTCCGGCGCGGACGTCGCGTCGAAGTCGATCGAGACGAGCAGCACGTCGCCCGCCTCGAGCGACGCCACGGCGTCGTAAGCGCGCTGCACGGGGGCCGTCGGCGGTATCTCGCCTCCGACGTCGAGCAGGAGCGGCGTGGCGACGCAGAGAAGCAGGATCAGGAAGATGATCCTGCGGTCGAGAGCATCGAGCGCCTTCCAGAATCCTCCGCTCATGACAGGTAGCTCCGTTCGATGCCCAGCACGATGCGGAGCGACATCGAGACCGCCCCGAGCGCCGCTCCGATCTGGATGCCCCGCTTCGCCGCGAGCTGCGGGTAGTCCATGATCCACTCCTGGGCGAAGGGGAAGAAGCTCGTGATCTCCCTGCTCAGAGGGCCGTGGAAGAACAGGAGACCCAGGGCGACCGCGGCGAACGCGCCGCCGAGGGTCCGGCGCCGCGCCCGGAACGCCAGGAACGCCGCGATCCCGGCGAGGAGCGCCGCGACGACGGGAATGGCCCCCGCGAGGGTCACGCCGATCGGTATGCGCCCGAGCATCACCACGACCGCCGAGACCAGAAGCAGCGTGGCGACGGCGTTCCTGGCCCGGAAGGCCCGGTACGACGCGGAGGCGATGAAGAACGCCAGGAGCGCGAACATCGTGCCCTGGAGCGGGATGATCACGTACGTGTAGACGAACATGAACGGCGACTGCATATGGAACGGGCTGCCGTGATGGAAGCGCCCGAGGACGCCGAGCACGACGGTCGCGGCGAACCCGGCGAGCAAAAACGCGCTGTGCCACCAGCCCGGCCTCCTCCGTCCCATCTTCCGGACGTGCGACCGGATGAGGTTGTCGACGCCGAGGAGCATCGTGAACCCTGAGACGATCGAGAACCAGATGAGGAGGCGCTGCTCGAGCGCGCCGAACGGCTCGTGCGGAACGAAGAAAGAAATGACGAGGAAGACACCCGTCAGGAACGTGATGAGCAGCGGGACCGTGCGTTTCATGCTTCGTGGACCCCTATGCGCCTGCGAACCAGGCCTTGACCGCGTCGAACGCCCGGGCGAGAGGCGAGCTCCCGTCGGGGGTAAGCGCGTAGCCGATCGTCCCCGCCGCGAACATCAGGACGATCAGGATCACGATCCAGAGCTTGGCGAAATCCTGTCCCTTGAGACTTCCGAGCATGACCGGTTCGTGTGAGAGGTAGCTTGAGGCCGCGAAGAGCTCCTCGCCGATCAGGGTGTAGTCACACGCCGCCACGAAGAACGGCAGCTGTGACGTTTCCTTCGTGCCGGATATCTGAATGGCGCCGATGGCGTGTCCCGTCTCCGCCAGGATGAGCGACTCCGCCGCGAAGTAACCGAGGAGGAAGACCGCCTCCGGCCGCTCCCGCACCATGATGCCGTCGACGCCAGCCGTGTAGCCGAACTGGTCGTAGGTGAGGTAGTTGACGCTCAACGGGTCGTAGCGGTCCGACTGCCCGACCTCCGCGTACGCCGCCTTGACGATCTCCTGCGCCGTTGTCATGACGATGGGGTCGGCGGTCGGGACCAGAAGCGGCGTGCCGTGCTGCGCGACCTTCTTCGCCACATGGCCGAGGATCGTGAGAGCAGCCAGGGTCCCGACCTCGCTCACCGTCTCGATGCCGGGCACGTAGAGAACGGGGCGCCCCATCTCGGTCGCTCGTCCTACCGCGTCGTCGACGGCCTCGAGGCCCGGGATCTTCCGGATGTAGAGGTCGGTCCCCTTCCTGGCGCGCGCGATGTAGAAGGCGATGGCGCCGCACGCGAAGAGCGTGACGACGAGCACGTTGAGGCGAGATTGGGCGAACCACTGGGCGGTGGCGGCGGCTGCGTCGCTGGCGATAGAGTCCGCGGAGCCGCCGGGGGCGTCCGCCGGTCCGCCGCCGGAGACGGCTCGGACCACGTACTGGTAGGCCGTTCCGCCGACAGCGGTGTCGTCGACGAACTGGCGGTCGCCCGCGGCGGCCAGGCCGACGGTGTCCGGTTCCTCGCCGGCCGCGAACCGCAGGATCTGGAAGCGCGTCACCTCCGCGGCCACGGCGTCGTCGATGTCCCAGGTGACCCGGATGGCTCCCCCCGCGTCGTCGGGGACGTCGAGGGCCCTGACGTTCACGGGACAGACGGCGAGGAGGGCGAGCGAGTCCCCGGCCGCGGGGTTCGGATCGGCGAACGGGGGGGCGAGCAGAACGCCGCCCCGCTCGCCGACGGTTCGCGCGCCGCCATGAGCAAGGGCGCCCCCGCTCGTGAGAGCGAGAACGCCCGTGATGATGAATACCGCGACTGTGGCTCGCGCGAGACCGGATGCTGCCGATGCCCGCGCGTCCCGTGCCGCGACGTGTGAGTTCACCTAGATCTCCTTGGACGCGCTCTCAATGGCTGAGAGCGCGGCGTCGATCTCCGCCGCCGTCACGTTGAGCGGCGGACGGAATCGGACAGCGATCGGTCCTGCCGGAAGCGCCATGAGATCGTGGGAGCGCATCCGGTCGAGCAGCACGTTGCGCACGTCGGTCGTCGGCAGGTCGAACGCGCACATCAGCCCGCGCCCGCGGACGTTCGAGATCGTCCCGCCGGTCGCCCCGGCGATCGTCCCGAGGCCGTCTGTGAACCGGCGTCCCATCGAGGCGGCGTTCTCGACCATGCCCTCCTCGTCGATGATCTCGAGGTAGCGCTGGCAACGGACCATGTCGACGAGATTGCCGCCCCAGGTGGAGTTGATGCGGGACGAGACCGTGAAGACGTTGTCCTTCACCTCATCGATCCGCTCGCCTGCCATGATGCCGCAGACCTGGGTCTTCTTCCCGAAACACGCGATGTCGGGCGCCATGCCGAACTGCTGATAGCACCACATGGTTCCCGTCAGACCCATGCCGGTCTGGACCTCGTCGAAGACCAGCAGCACCTCGTTCTCGTCGGCGAGCTTCCTGAGCGCCTGCATGAACTCCGGACGGAAGTGGTTGTCGCCGCCCTCGCCCTGGATCGGCTCGATCACGATGCACGCGATGTCGTTCGGATGGTCGGCCAGGGCCTTCTCGATCTGCGCGAGCGACTCGCGCTCGAGCTTCTCTGTCGCCTCGAGGTTCTCGCCCTCGAGCGGGAATTTGGCCTTCGGGTTGAGCACGCGCGGCCAGTCGAACTTCGGGAAGTACTGCGTCTTCCGAGGGTCGAAGGTGTTCGTGAGCGCGAGCGTGTAGCCGGTCCTTCCGTGGAACGCCTGCTGGAAGTGGAGCGCCATCATGCCCTTGAGCTCGCTCTCCGGCGCGTCGGAGGCGTTGACGCCGTTCGCCATGTTCTTGCGAACCTTCCAGTCGAATGCGGTCTTGAGCGCGTTCTCGACGGCGAGGGCGCCGCCGGAGATGAAGAAGAGGTGCTTCATCTCGTCGGGGACGGCGAGGCTGCCGAAGGTGTCCACGAACTCTGCCATCTCGGCCGTGTAGAGATCCGAGTTCGATGGTTTGTTGACGGCCACGCGGCCGAGTCTCTCGATGAACGAGCTCTCTGTCAGCTTCGGGTGATTGAAGCCGATCGGCGAGGACGCGAAGCACGTGAAGAAGTCGAGGTAGTCCTTGCCCGACTTCGAATCGTGGAGATACGCTCCGTGGCTCTTCTCAAGGTCCAGCACGATGTCGAAGCCGTCGGCGAGCATGAGCTTGCCGACCGTCGCGTGGACCTTGTCCGGTGCGACCCTGCTGACGAACCTGTTCTCCGCCATGAAATGCCTCCGTGTGACGCTCGGTGTCGTTGACTACAGGGATCACGCGCGCGGTCTCCGCTCTCAGAAACCGGTTCCGCGCGGGCGCGCTCCGGGCGCCTGACCACGCTCCAGGGGAGCACCGGTACCCTGTCACACGGTCAACTTCACAATGATACCAACGGGTGACGGGGAATTCCACCGGATTTCGTCGGGACAACGCCGGCCGCGCGGGGACGATGCCGGCCGCGTGCGACCCGCATCGTCCCTGCGGCCCGGAGGAGGCTTCCGACCGGCGCTCAGAGATCGGTGCGCGGGGAGCGGTCGAAGAGCACCCGCAGCAGGGCCGGCGGGACGGGCTTGTGCGTCACCCGCTCCGCGACCTCCGTCGGTGTCAGGAGCCCGTCGCCGGTCACGACGCCCGTCAGAAGCGACAGCGGGGCTGTCTCGAGGAGCGACCCGCCCTCGATGGACGCCTCGCTTCGCGGGGCGAGTGCGCTCGAGAGGAAGCGCTGCTCCGTGGCGGCGGCGATGCACGGGACGCCCGCGTCGGACGCGGCACGGGCGGTCTCGAGGACACCGCGCTTCCCGACGAACTCGTCCTGCGAGATCCTGTCGGCCCCGAGCAGTACCAGGTCGACCGACGGGACTCGCGCGGCCAGCTCGCGATCTGGCACGACCGTGACGGGGATCCCCTCGCTCCTCAGCCGCTCGGCCTGGGCGATGCCCTCCTTCGCCGGCTCCGATTCGGCCGCGATGATCTCAAGCGTTCGGCCCGATCCGCGGGCCCCGAGCAGCACCGCGCTCACGCACTCGCTGGCGCTCAGCGTGGCGATCACGGAGCAGGGGGGGAGGGCGGCCGCGCCTTCGCGCGCGAGCGCCTCGATCTGGTCGTCCATCTCGCTCACGAAGCTCCCGAGCTCGAGCGCGACGGCCCGCTTGAGCGTTTCCGGGCCGACGCCGGAGAGAACGAGGCGCTCGGCGCTTCTGAGCGCCGTCCCCGCGAGGTTGATGAGCGGGGCCATCTCGCGCTGCGCCGACGTGAGCTCGCGGCACGCGGCCTCGAGCTCGTTCCAGAACTCGCCCGGGTCGGCCGCTCGTGAGTCGATGAGTGCGTTCGAGAGGATGTCCGCCGCGGACCGCGTAAGCGACGTGGCCCCCGACGTGGTGTCTTCTGCCAGAGCCTCGAACATGGGAACCTCCCCGGGATGAACCGTCAGGGAGGCGTCACGCGTAGCGGGAGATCGCCTCGATCGGGTCGAGGCGGGAGGCCTTCGCGGCGGGGTAGAGGCCGAAGAGGAAGCCGACGACGATCGCGAAGCCGAGCCCGAGCGCGCTGCCCACCCCCGAGACGGGGATGGTGATGTCCTGTCCGGCGGCCTGCGCGCCGAACGTGATAAGCTTACACAGTCCCGCTCCGAGCGCAACCCCGACGATCCCGCCGACCGTGCTGATGGTCACGGACTCGATGATGAACTGCTGGAAGATGGCTCGATCCTCGGCGCCGACGGCCTTCCGGATGCCGATCTCGCGCAGTCGCTCGTTCACGGAGATGATGAGAACCGAGAGCAGGCCGATGCCTCCGACCAGCAGCGAGACCGACGCGATGCTCCCGAGGATCATGTTCCACTGGGCGGACATGTCCTCCATCTGCTGCTCAGCCTGGGCGAGCTGCTCGGCGACGTTCTCGATCTGGAAGTCCTCGATGCCCCGATGCTCCCTGAGCAGCGTGGCGTGGATGTGGTCGTACGCTGCCGTGATGTCTGCGCCCTTGTAGAGCTTGACCGCGAACGTGTCGATCCGTTTCGTGCCGGCGACGTAGTACGACATCGTCGTCGTGGGCGCGTAGATGCGCCGGTGTTCCTGTTCCTGGCCGGAGTTGCCGAACATCTGGCTGAAGTCCTTCATCCCGAGCACGCCGACGACCTCGAAGCTGACATCGCCGATCAGCACGTGCTCTCCGAGCGCGTCGGCGCCCTCGCCGAAGAGGTCGTCACGGATGAGTTCGCCGAGAACGCACACGAGGGCGTGGTTCTCGACATCGAGATCCGAGATGTACCGCCCCTCGCCCAGTTCGAGCTCGAACAGAGTGAATCCGTCGGGCGTGATGCCGAACGTCTCGCAACGGACGGCCTCGCTTCCGCCGCGAACGACTCCGTACTGCGCCACCACCGGCGTGATCCCGCGGATCTCCGGCACCTCGGCCTCGAGGATCTCCATCTCGTGAAGCATGAGCCCCTTCGAGGCCTTGAGGCTCGCGCGGCCCTCGGGATTGACCGGGTCCATGTTGCCGACGAAGAACGTGTTGTCGAACCCGATCTTCTCGAAGTCCTCCCTGACCCGTGCGGTGATGCCGCCGACGAACGAGAACATCGAGACGACGGAGGCGACGCCGACGACGATGCCCACGAGCGTGAGCGCCGAACGCATCTTGTGCGACCAGATCGATGCCAGTCCGCTCGTGATGCTCTCGAGAAGATTCAAGACGACCTCCGCGCTACTCGTATCTGAGCGCCTCGACCGGGTCGAGCCGCGCGGCCCTGAGCGCCGGGAAGACACCGAAGATGATGCCGACCGCCACCGACGTCATGAACGCGATGACGAGGATCGGGGTCGAGAGCGCCATGGGCATGACGAGTGCGCTCTCCATGACGCGCACGAGTCCGTATCCTACGGCCAGGCCGACGGCGCCGCCGACGGACGTGATGACGAGCGCCTCGACCAGGAACTCGATGAAGACGTCGCGGGCACTCGCGCCGATTGCCTTCCTGACGCCGATCTCGCGGATGCGTTCGGTGATCGACGACAGCATGATGTTCGCGATGACCACGCCCCCGACGAACAGCGACACGAAGGCCACCGCCCAGAAGACGATGTTGAAGAAGGCCGCCTGCTCCGCCTGCTGCTGCACCTGCTCCGACTTCGACTGGATGTCGAAGTCCTCGACTCCGTGCCGACGCGTCAGCACGGTCCGGACCTCCTCCATGAGCGTGGGGACGAGATCGACCGACTTCGCGGCGATCTCGAGGCCTCCGAGCTGGTCGGTCACGGTGAAGCGCTTGATCATTGTCGTGATCGGGATGTAGTGGCCCCTGTTGAACCACTCGAGCACGTTTCTCTCGCCGCCTCCGCCGCGGAAGTAGAACTCCTTCTTCTCCATGACGCCGACCACCGTGAAGGGGATGCCCTCGACGAGCACCTGCTTGCCGCGCCACTCCTCCTCGCCGAAGAGGTCGTCGCGGTAGGTCGGACCCATCATGATGACGTTGGCGTACGTGTCGAGATCCCGGTCCGTGATGAATCGCCCCTCCGCGACGGGCATGTCGTCGGCGAACACATAGTCGCTCGTCGTTCCGAGGACGCGCATCTGGAACGTCTTGTCCTTGTAGCTTACGGTGAGGTAGCGTGAGATCTCCGGATCGACGTAGCTCACGGACGGGCACTCGAAGCGGATGGCCTGGGCGTCGCGGTACGTGAGGCGCTCGGAAGCTCGCTCGGCGGCGGTCATGAACACGCGGTTCGATCGCCTGTTCGTGATCCGAAGCTCCCGCAAGCCTCCGAGCTCCTCGAAGAACGCCTCGGTCTGTGCCTGGCCGCCCTGCATCAGCGAGAGAACGGCGACGACCGAGGCGACCCCGAGCACGATCCCGATCATCGTGATGGCGGCTCGGCCCTTGTTGGCTCCCATGTCGCGGAGTCCGGCCCCCACGCTCTCGATGAGATTCACGCGAAGTCCTCCCGAGCGACGGTTCCATCCTGCATGTGCACGGTCCGCCTCGCGTGCGCGGCCACGTTGGCGTCATGCGTCACGAGGCAGACCGTCTTCCCCTCGGTCGACAGCCCGTCGAGGATGTCCATGATCTCGCGACCGGTCTTCGAGTCCAGATTGCCCGTCGGCTCGTCCGCGAGCACGATGCTCGGCCGGTTGACCAGCGCGCGCGCGATCGCAGCGCGCTGGCGCTCGCCGCCCGAGAGCTCGTTCGGCCTGTGGCCGAGCCGGTGCCCGAGGCCCAGCCGCTCGAGTTCCTCGCGGGCTCGCTCGAGGCGCTCGGACTTCGAGAACGAGCCGTGGTAGACGAGCGGGAGCGCGACGTTCGCCACCAGGTCGACGCGGGGGAGGAGGTTGAAGTTCTGGAAGACGAAGCCGATGCTGCGGTTCCTCACCCGCGCCAGCGATCGGCCGGAGAGGCTGCTGACCTCCTCTCCGTTCAGCACGTAAAGGCCGGACGACGGCGTGTCCAGGCATCCGAGGATGTGCATGAGCGTGGACTTGCCGGACCCGGAGGGGCCCATGATCGCGAGGTACTCGCCCTCCTCGACCCGGAGATCGACACCCCGGAGCGCGTGGACCTTCGCGGCGCCCAGATCGTAGGTTCGTGTCAGCTGGTCGACGGCGATGAGCATCGACTACCTCCCGGCCCTGGCCGCCATCCTCTGGCGTCTCAGATCGTCCTCGGACATCTCGGTCTCGGCGAGCTTCGGGTCGTAGAGCGTGATCTCGTCGCCCTCCTCGAGGCCGGAGAGGATCTGCGCCCTCGAGATGTTGCTGATGCCGACCTCGATCGGTCGCTCGACGGGCTCGTTCTCGCTGCCGTCGAAGACGTAGGCGACGTAGCCGCCGTTCTTGCGGAAGGCGCCCTCGATCGGGATCGTGAGGCAGTCCTCGCAGTGATCGCCCTGGATCTCGATATTGGCGGTCATCCCGGGCTTGAGCCGCGGGTCCTTGTCCGTGATCGTGATCTCCACGTCGAAGATCTTGACCCCCTGCTCGTCGCGCGCGGCCGGGGCGATGTGGCTTATCACGCCGTGGAACGTCGTGGCCGGATAGGCGTCCACGTCGATGCTGACGTCCTGCCCGTTCCGGATCTTCCCGACGTCGACCTCGTTGACCCCGGCCGCGATCTGCATCACGTCGAGGTCGGCGATGACCATGAGCGTCGTGCCGCTCGTGTACGAGACGGCGCCGGACGTGACGATCTCGCCCTCCTCGATGCTGATGTCGATGATCGTCCCCGTCGCCGGCGCGACGACGTCGAGGATCTCCTCGGACTCGGCGTCGAGGTCCATCGAGACGCCGTCCTCCTCGGCGAGCTGCATCTGCTCGAGCGCTGACTGGTAGTCGACCCGGGCGATGTCGTAGTCGTCCTTGGAGAGCCTGAGCTCCTCGTCGGAGACGTGCCCCGCCTCGTGAAGCGCGAGATCCCGCTCGTAGTCCTGGCGGGCCCGCTCCAGGTTCACGCGAGCGCGGCCGTAGCTGCTCTTGAGGTTGGCCACCGTTCTGGCCTGCGCCATATCGGGCTCGACCGTCGCGACAAGCGTCCCCCGCGTTACGTAGCTCCCCTCATCGACGTGCAGTCGCAGGACCTTGCCGCTGACCTTCGATTTGACCAGCACCATCGTCTCCGGCTGGATCTCACCGATCTCGGTGAGGATGACGGAGACGTCGCCGATCTCCGCGGTCGCGGTCGCGCCCCGCTCGGGTCCGCCGGGTTCCCCGGCGGTCTCCGCCGAGACGGAGCCGCCGTCACGTCCGCCGAGCGCGAGCATGACCACCACGATGACCACGACGGCCGCGCCGCCGATCCACGCTATCCGTTTTCTCATGAAGCCCTCCAGATGGACATTCAGGCGTCGTGCCGCGCAGAACCTCTCGCCGCGCTCGCCGGTCGGAACACAACATCTTGGACACAGCGTAGCGACCGACGGTTTCATTCAAGCACGAACGAGCCGGTTCCCCGCCCTGGAAGCCGTGAATCGTCGAACGAGCTGGGTGAAACGCCGGTGGCGTTTGGCGGATGGAGGCCGCGCAGGTATACTGGGTGTGAGGCCGGTGCGGCATCCGCGCCGGCCGCGACACCACACGGGAGCGTAGCGGTGATCCTGCTTGAGAATGTGACGGTGTCCTTCGGCGGCACCCCCTTGTTTCGCGGGCTCAACTGGCGCGTCGCCGACCGCGACCGCGTCGGGCTCGTCGGCCCGAACGGCTCGGGGAAGACCACGTTGCTGCGCGTGATCCAGAATCGCGCCGGGCTCGACGAGGGGCGCGTCACGGCCTCGAAGGGAACGACCTACGGCTATCTTCCGCAGGAGGAGCTGACCCTCTCGGGCAGAACGCTGCTTGACGAGGTGCTCTCCGTCTTCGAGCACGTTCACGCGATGGAGGATCGCATGCGCGAGCTCGAGCACCGGATGAGTGATCTCGCCGCGGCGGAGTCGCCGGAAGGCGTCGCCGAGCGCGAGCGCGTCATGCGCGAGTACAGCGACCTCCAGCACCGGTTCGAGGCCGAGGACGGGTTCACGCTCGAGACGCGCGCCCTCGAGGTGCTCGCCGGGCTCGGGTTCAGCGATGACGACCAGCGGCGCATGACCGAGGAGTTCAGCGGCGGGTGGCAGATGCGTATCGCGCTGGCGAAGCTGCTTCTCGAGCGGCCCACCGTGCTCCTGCTCGACGAGCCGAACTC
>CAZAQL010000071.1:0-13452 GCA_964487295.1 uncultured bacterium
AACCTGCGACCTTTGGGTTATGAGCCCAACGAGCTACCGGACTGCTCCACCCCGCATCATGTTCTACTCCCATTACTAACACTCCAGTCACTCTCCGTCAAGCGGATTCGCTGGAATCAGTGCCTGTGCCGGAAGATGCGCCGCCGTGCGGTCGTGACAGCGCGGAGGAAGGGGCGAGTCATCCGCGATCAACGCCACAATCCTTCGTAAGCGAATATTTCTTATTGCTATTAGTTGCTCAGTGTGGTTGGCTGGTTGCAGTGCAAAGGCCGCTGTCAGAACGGACGCTGAGTCGCGGCCTCAATGGGATGTCCGTCCGACATGGAGGAGGCGAGATGAGTGACAAGAGAGCATATATCGAGAAACGCGAGGCGGAGCTGCAGGAGCTCGAGGCCGAGATCAGCCGGTTCCAGGCAAAGGCCAAGAAGGCGAAGGCGGAGGTACGGCAGACTCACCAGGAGTTGGTCGAGCGCCTGAACAGGGAGTACGAGCAGTCCAAGTCCAGGCTGAAGAAGCTCCGCGAGGCCTCCGGAGACGCCTGGGATGACATGCGCTCGGGCTTCGAGAAGGGATTCACGGAGATGCGGCGTGCAGTCAGCGAGGCGACGAACGAGTTCAGGAGTGATGACGACTAGCAGGTCGGCGGGGTCGGTGCGTGGGGATTCGCTCGTACATGCCGGTCTTCCGCACGATCATCCCAGACCATTCCCGTGCTCCTGATTCGAGACGGCGACTTTCGTTCTCTGCCGCGCGCCATGGATGTTGCGCAACGACGTTGCTGGAAGCGCGCCCGGCACCTTGGCTCTGAATGCGATTGTGAGCACATGGTCCGTGTAGAAGGTGCTCGCAGTTGGTCCGGCCGTCGTCTCGCCAGAGACCAGCATACTTCGGAAGGAGCTGGACCCATGAAGAACGCTCGCAGCTTGATGGCGGTCGCTCTCGCCGTTGTGCTCGGTTGCTCTGCCTCCGCGGGGGCGTTCGTGTCGACCGAGCTCGTCGTGAACGGGCTCCAGCGTCCGCTGTACCTCACGTCACCGCCGGGTGATGACCGACTGTTCGTCCTGGAGCAGAGAGGCTTGATCCGCATCGTGAAGGACGGTTCCCTCCTCAGCGAGCCGTTCATGGACCTGTCCGCAGTCGCCACGGATCCGTCCGGATACAGCGAACAGGGGCTCCTCGGGTTGACCTTCGACCACGATTACGCCGCGAACGGCTTCTTCTACGTCCACTACACGGACAACGACGGCGATACGGTGATCGAAAGGTACAAGGTCGACTCAGGGAATCCGGACATTGCTGACCCGGCCACCGCTGTCACGGTTGTCACTCAGAGTCAGCCGTACGGCAATCACAACGGCGGGACCATCGACTTCGGCCCCGACGGCTACCTCTACTTCGGGTTCGGTGACGGCGGGTCGGGCGGCGACCCCGGCAACCGAGCGCAGGACCCGACGACGCTTCTCGGGAAGATGATCCGCATCGATGTGAGCTCCCTTCCGTACACGATCCCACCGGATAACCCCTACGCCGGGTCAACGACCCTTCGGGAGGAGATCTGGGCCAGCGGACTGAGGAACCCGTACCGCTGGAGCTTCGACCGCGACACGGGCGATCTGTGGATCGGAGACGTCGGACAGCAGAAATGGGAGGAGGTCGATTTCCAGTCGTCGGCGAGCAGCGGCGGGGAGAACTACGGGTGGCGTCTCATGGAGGGGAACCACTGCTACAACCCGCCGACCGACTGCGGTTCGGACACGCTCGCTCTCCCCATCCACGAATATGGACACACGGGCGGGAACTGCTCCATCACCGGCGGGCACGTCTACCGCGGCACTGCGATACCGGAGCTCGAGGGGCATTACGTCTTCGGTGACTACTGTTCGGCCCGCGTCTGGGCGCTCGAGTACGACGGGCAGGACGTCGTGCAGCTGATCGAGCTCACGCAGTTCGTCAACGGCGACGGGCGGGTCGGCGCGCTCACTGCGGTGAGCGAAGACGACTTCGGAGAGCTCTACCTGATCGACGGTGAGGGGGACATCTACAGGATCATCAGGGATCCAAGCGCAGTCGACAACGACGACGTCGACACCGGCGCCATTCGTCTGGAGCCGGACGTGCCGATGGGGACCGCTCACAACCTGGGATTCACGTCGTAAGGGGCTCGCCTCACGGGTCCACACGGCGGGATCCCCAGATCATGTCGCGTAGCGGCGACACGCTGGAGGGCGGGGCGTGGTCGTGGCTCTGCTTCGACACACTGCTCCGGCAGTCGCGCCTCCGCCGTCCGGCGTATAGAGGGATTCGAGAGTGACGCCGACAGGCGGTCATAACCGCATCAGAGGAAAGGAGCCAATCATGGCGAAGTCCATCACATGCAAGTCATGCGGCCACGATGTCACGGCCGACAACGAGGAACAGCTCGTAGAGAAGATCCGGCAGCACAACAAGGAGCACCACGACATGGACACCTCCGTCGAGGAGGCGCGGAAGGCCATCAAGGAACGCGGGAAGGACGTCTAGTTCGGTTGTGCGGGGCGACCCGATGAGGCCTCGACCTGCTCTGCTGTCTCTGTCGTTCAGGCGGATCCGGATTCGGCCGAGAGCTCGCTCACGAGCGAGTCCTCGATATCCTCCGGCTCGCCGAGCATGCCCGTGGCGCGGAAGACCATATGCGCCTCGCCGCCCTCTCCGAACCAGAGCTGCACCCGGTAGCTCGGCCAATACGTGCGGATGATGAGTCCGAGCAGGAACAGCGTGATGGACACGTAGAGCAGGTTGACGCCCGGGTCGTGGCGGTAGGTGAGGATGCTCGCCTCGTAGGGCTCGTCGAGAAGGAGCGTCAGCCCGTCTTCCGAGCTCGGAGCGGATGTGTCCCCGGCTGCGTTCGCAGCCTCGGCGTCGTCTCTCTCGGGATCAGCGGCGCCGACCAGGGAGGCGTACTCCTCGAACTCCGAGAGCGCGATGGGAACCTCGACCGAGAGGTCGCCAAGCTCGACGCGCGACGGCGGAGGCGCAGGCTCGCTCTCGCCGCTCGCGGTGTCTCCAGCCGCCGGCGCCGGAGGCGTCCATCTGAGAGGCGTATGCGGCACCATCGGGCGCGGGTCGTGGTACTTCTCGAAGAGCGTGCCGACGCGCAGCGTCCCGGATGAGAACATGCCGGGGACCGACTCCAGCGTGAACGGCGCGTACGCCTGCGCCTCAACGCGCTCGACCTCCTCGCCGTCTCGGAGCACCACGACGTCGAACGTCTGCTCGTACGCCATCTGGTAGAACGTGAGCCCCGCGATGCGGAGCGGCCGGTTCACCTCGACCATCACGTTCCTCGTCGCCCCGTCCTCGTCCACGACCGTCAGGTGGCTCAGCCAGTCCTTCGGGTAGTGCTTCTCGTTATGCCACTCCCACTCGGTCACGAACTCGTCGAGCGTCACCATGATCGTCCGGTCCTCGAAACCCGACGTGTCCACGCGCGCGGCGGCGAACGGATGCCATCCGCCGACGCTGAACTCGGCGAGCGCATCACCGAGCCCGACCGCGCCCGTTCCGGCGTCGACCGTCGCGATCTCGACCGGCTCGCCCGGCCAGAGCGTCGCGTCTCCCTCGAACGAGAAGAGCGCCGAGATGATGAAGCCGATGATCGCGAGGGCCATGGCGATGTGATAGAGGAGGCTCACGCCCTCGGGCCACGGGCCGCGCCGGGCCGTGAGCGTGGACGGACCCTCGCCGAGGATCTTGTAGCCTCGTGAGACGAGGACCTCCCGCGCCCGGCCGGCGGCCGCGCCTCCCGCTCCCGCCTTGACCCCGCCGATCCGAACCGGCCGCGCGTAGTCCGGCGCCTTTCCCGACCGCGCGGCGGCGCGTCTGCCGGAGAGCCGGACGATGCTGCAGCAGACGAGGTTGACGAGCAGGATGACGCCGAGGACGAGGAAGTACTTCGAGTGGAAGAGGTTCAGCAGGCCGAGCTTCGCGTAAGCGAGATAGCGGGCCTCGCCCCAGGAGGCGATGTAGGTGTCGGCATCGTACCCCTGCGGGAAGATGGACCCCACGATCATCGTAATGGTCATCACGATGAGAAGCCACACGGTGAGGCGGATGCGCGTGAGCTCACGCACGAGCCACGTGAGCGGGTTCGCGCGCGACCGGGGCCTCGATCGTCTTGTCTCGTTCAACCGCGCCTCCCGCTATCCGTACACGTGCAGACTGGGAATGCCGAAGAGCTTCGCGAGCCAGGACACGCCGACGAAGGTCGTGACCATGCAGAGGAACGCCAGGATCATGATGAGTGTCGACGGCGCTCCCTTCCACGTCGGGCGCACGCGTGCGTGCAGATACAGTGCGAAGGCGAACCACGTGATCAGCGACCAGGTCTCCTTCGGATCCCACTGCCAGTAGACGCCCCACGCCTCGTTCGCCCACGCCGCTCCCGACATGATACCGAACGTCAGCATCGGGAAACCGAAGAGCACGAGCTGGTGGACGGATCGGTGGAATCGCGAGAGCGTCTCGCGCGTGATGCCGTAGTCCTTCGTCACGCCGAGCTTCCAGAACCAGATCTGAATGAGGTAGGAGAGCTCGACCGCGACCGCCACCGTGAAGATGGCGTACGAACCGAAGGCGATGGCGACGTGCCAGACGAACCACTTGCTCTGAAGCGCGGGGAAGAGCGGCTTGACCTCCGGGCTCTGTCCGAGGAGCGCGTAGGCGAGGGCCGCCCCCGAGACGAGCGCGACGAAGAGCCCCGGGATCCGGACGTGTCGCCGCCACTCGGTCACGAGGTAGGCGAGGACCGCGGTCCACGCGAAGAACGCGAGGCTCTCGTAGAGCGTCTGGAAGGGCGGACGTCCGATCGTCACCCCGCGCAGCACGATGGCAACGGTCTGCGCGACGAACCCGAGGATCAGCAGCGTCGACGCCGAGCCCCGGATGCCACGGTTGCGGGGCATGGGCAGGTGGAGTATGTACGCCACGAACGCCAGCGCGTAGAGCACGGCCGCGCCTGTGACCAGCGAGTGCGCCGCGGCGAGCCTCGTGGCATCCGCCTGTAGCATCAGCTCAGCGTTCATCGTCCTGCCCGCCTTCTGGCTGCTCGTCGTCGAGGAGGTAGACGATCTCCCCGTCACGGATCATGCCGCAGTCCTCACGCGCGACCTTCTCGATGGTCCATGGATCGTTCTTGAGATCGTCCCGGCGGTCCGTGGTCTCTGCCTTGACTTCCTCGAGCACCGAGATCTCGCCCTCGAGGTCCGAGCGAACGCCGCGCATCCCGCCGATCGAGATGAGGCCGCTGTCGCCGAAGAGGACCGCCATGACGAACCAGAGCGCGATGCCCCATCCGAGGACGCGCAGCATCCTCGAGGACGCGCCGACGCCGTGCCCGCCCCGGAAGAGCTTCCGGAGAACGGGCTGCTCGTCGACGCCCTTCTTCTTTCTGCGGTTGATGGGGCCTCTGCCCGGCATCGGCGCTCCCGTCGGGTGCGTCGTCTCTCGCGTCTGCTTCCGGGCGGAGCCGTCCGGCGGCGCGCGACGCGTTCGGCCTCGCTACTTCTCTTCGATCCCGTACACGGAGACGCCCGGGAACTGCGCGGCGTCGCCGAGTTCCTCCTCGATACGGAGAAGCTGATTGTACTTGCAGAGCCTGTCGGTGCGCGACGCCGATCCGGTCTTGATCTGGCCGGCGTTCGTCGCAACGGCGAAGTCGGCGATCGTCGTGTCCTCGGTCTCGCCTGAGCGGTGCGAGATGACCGCGGTGTAGCCGTTGCGGTGCGCGATCTCGACGGTGTCGAGCGTCTCGGTGATCGTGCCGATCTGGTTGAGCTTGATGAGGATGGAGTTCGCCGAACCCTCGTCGATCCCGCGCGCGAGCCGCTCGGGGTTGGTGACGAAGAGATCGTCCCCGACGATCTGGATCTCACCGCCGAGCCGCTCGGTCATCGCGGCCCAGCCCTCCCAGTCGTCCTCGCCGAGGCCGTCCTCGATCGACACGATCGGGTACTTTTCGACGAGAGCCGCGTAGAAGTCGACCATCTGCTCGCTCGTCTTCGTCTCGCCCTCGGCCTCGAGCACGTACTTCCCGCCCTTCATGAACTCGCTCGCGGCGGCGTCGAGCGCGATGAAGACCTCGTCGCCCGCGCCGTAGCCGGCCTTGTCGATCGCGGCCATGATCGCCTCGATGGCCTCCTCGTTCGAGCCGAGGTTCGGCGCAAACCCGCCCTCATCTCCGACGGAGACCGAGAGGCCCTTCTCCTTGAGCACGGCCTTGAGCGCGTGGAAGACCTCGGCGCCCATCCGGATCGCCTCGGCGAACGTGTCGGCGCCTGCCGGGACGATCATGAACTCCTGGATGTCGACGTTGTTGTCCGCGTGCTTCCCGCCGTTTAAGACGTTCATCATCGGGACCGGGAGCATGCACGCGGAGACGCCGCCGAGATAGCGGTAGAGCGGGAGGTCGAGCGCCTCGGCCGCCGCGCGGGCGCAGGCCATCGAGACGCCAAGGATGGCGTTGGCGCCAAGGTGGCTCTTGTTCTCGGTCCCGTCGAGCGCAAGCAGCATGTCGTCGATGGCGACCTGCTGGTCCGCGTCGAAACCCACGAGCTCCGGAGCGATGACGTCGTTGACGTTCGCGATTGCTTTCATGACACCCTTGCCGAGATACCTGTCCGAGTCTCCGTCCCGAAGCTCCACCGCCTCGTGCGTCCCCGTCGACGCGCCGGAGGGAACGGCAGCCCTCCCGAAGACGCCGGACTCCAGCCAGACATCCACTTCAATGGTGGGGTTTCCGCGCGAGTCGAGTATCTCGCGGCCGAAGACGTCTACGATCGTCGTCATGATCTCTCCGTGGAATATGTCGTGGGTGTCCGCCGCCGGTGGTGTCGGCAGCGGCGCGGTGTGAGCTCCCGTGAGCGGGAGACCTTGCGACACTATAGGGAGCGCGTTCGCCGGGTGTCAAGCACGAACGGGGCCGCTGCGTGCCAGTGGCCGGATGTTCACTATACAGGCTGCGGATTCGGCTTGACAGGCCCTCGGCAGGATGGTAGCATGGACCCGCTGGAAAATTAGACCGGGCCGAAAGGACAGAATCAGAAACCGGTGAGAGCGAGAGAAGGGTCCCGTGAGACCGACGAGGTGGCTCAGAAGCGTGGCCTTCGCTGCGGTGCTCGCCGCGGTCGCCCTGTCGTCCGTCGTCGCGTGCGGTCAGGTGACCGTGAGCGAGATGCACGAGGGGTTCCTGCACGAGCTCACCGTGAACAAGGCGGCGTTCGTGATGTACGAGAACGTCTCGATCGACTACACGGTCACGAACGAATCGGGAGAGCCCGTGTGGATGGCCTTCCCGTGCAGCGGAGTGTCGGTCCGGCTCGCCGTGCGGGATATGGACGACGAGCTTCTCTGGTGTTCGCCGTCGGGCTGCCTCGACTCGTTCTGGGACGACACGCTGGATCCGGGGGAGTCGTACGCGCGGGCGGACGTGTGGGACATGTACGACGTGGCCTGGTGGCCGATCACGGAGCCCGGGATCTACACGGTGCAGGGGGCTCTCGAGGCCTTCGCGGACCCGCACGCGCACCTCGTGTCGATCCCGATCACGATCGTCGACGAGTCGACGGGAGCGCCCGAGGACGAAGCTGGGTCGTGGGGTCTCATCAAGGCGCTCTACCGATAACGGCGCCGATGATCGAAGAGTGCGGCGGCGGGTTCGGCGATTGAAGGAAGACACGGAGACAACCATGGCGACTCGCAGGACACGCGACCAGATGCTCGGGCTCGGGGCGGCACCAGCGCGCGAGGTGTCGGTCGTCGAGCGTCCGGGACAGATCAAGGCGCTCTCGAACCCCGAGCGCGTCCGCATCCTCACGCTTCTCATCGAGCGGCCGGGCACGGCGAAGCAGGTGGCGGATTGGATCGAGGGGACCCGCGGGCGTGTCCACTACCACATCAAGGAGCTCGAGAAGGCCGGCCTCGTCGAGATGGTCGCGAAGATCGAGAAGGGCGGCGTGGTCGAGAAGTACTACCGGGCCGTCGCGCGCAACTTCTACGTCGCGCGCGGCATCGGGGAGCACCACGGCCTGGCCGGCGACGTCAGGCGGATGATCTCGCAGAGCATGCTCGGATGGCGACGCAGAGAGATCCTCGAGGTGGACCAGGATGAGATCGCGACGAGGGTCGTGCGCGACTGCCTGCAGGCCGACGGCGGGGACGTGATCCTCGTACAGGGGGCGTTCGCGCACCGCGACATCATCCAGCCGCTCGTCCGGGCGGTCGAGAGACTCGGCGCGCATGCGCTCGTCTCGTATGACGGACGCTCCGACCAGAAGTACCTGCTGCGCTGGAAGGACGACATCGCGTCGATCATCGTCATCGAGGAGCCGATCGAGTACCCGACGAACGGGTCGTACGACGGACGCGATCCGGCGTCCCACGGACCGGAGTTCCTGGAGGATCTCGTGCGGAGCGGCATGCGGCACCTGTATGCCGGCGTCCCCGGCTACCCGCTCGAGAGCCCGGCGTTCCGGGAGCTCGTGGAGAGCGGGAAGCGCATCATCTATATGGGCTACCCGACACCCGAGAAGGCGGACGTGATGGGGCTCGACTACCGGGCCCTCCACGACGCCTGGTGGACGGCGCTGGACGTCGACTACGGCGATCTCTCGGCTCAGTGCGACGCGCTGGCGCGCCGCCTCCGCGGGGCCGCCGAGGTCCACGTCACATCGTCCGGTGGGACGGACATCTCATTCAAAGTCGCGGGCCGCGAGGTATTCGTCGACGACGGCGTCATCTCGGACTGGGAGACGGAGCACGCGCGCGGCTGGGGGCACCTTCCGGCCGGCAAGGTCATCGTCGCGCCGGTGCCGGAGACCGTCAACGGCACCGTCCACAGCCGGACGACCGATTACTTCGGCGTTCCGATCCGCGACATTCGCCTCCAGTTCCGCGATGGGGCGGTCGTCTCCGCGACCGCGGGGGAGAACGCCGGGCTTCTGGACCGCGTGCTGACGGAGGGGGGCGACGCCGGCCGTCTCGCCGGAGGGTTCGAGATCGGCACGAACCCGCAGATCACCAACCCCGTCGGGTACGCCCTCTGGGACTCGAAGTCGTACGGCGACGCGACGGTCTGGATCGGCGACAACCGCCTCATCGGGGGCGGGAACGACGCGCCACTCTCGTGGGGGTTCGTGATCGCCGAGCCCGACGTCACTCTCGACGGGGAGCGGATACTGGCCGGGCGTGAGTTCGAGTTCGACGAAGAAGACTGAGAGAAGGGTCGAAGGGAGGAGCCAGGCACGGTGAGCCGATGATCGTGCTACCTCCGCCCGGGGCGCAACCGGGCAGGACTCGCCCCAGAAAGGAACCGTCATGCGCACACGTCTTATGATGGCCGGATTCATCGCACTTCTCGTCCTCATCGCCTCGCCGGCACGTGCGTCCGAGGCCAGAGGCGAGACGCTCTGGATCTTCGACGCGGACTTCGAGGACCTTCTGGGCGACAACGCGGGCTGGGTGTCGGAGGATATCTCCGGGGTGCTCGGTTCCGAGAACTACTGGCACAAGGACACCATCCGGATCAACGGGTTTGCGCACCTCGGCGACTCGACCTGGTGGTGCGGGACGTACGATCCGTGCTGGGTCCAGCCGCGCGGGTACGGCAACGACTGGTACCAGATCATGTGGCGCGACTTCCCGCTCTCGCAGTGGAGCGCGCCGGGCGACAGCGTGTCGCTCGAGTGGGACCAGCGGTTCGCCATCGAGGGTGGCTACGACTACGGGTACGTCGACATCTCCGACGATGACGGTCTGACCTGGTCCACGCTGGCGTCCTTCGACAATCCGCATTTCGCAGGGAAGCCGGGGCCGAGCGTCGACTGGGACCACTGGAACTTCGGTCACTGGAAGCTCGACATGAGCACATACGGCGGTTCCGACGTCCTGATGCGGTACCGCTTCGAGTCCGACTGCGCGTACTCCTCGCAGGACCAGCCGAACAACCCGCCCGTGAACACGGTCCTGGACGGCGCCTGGCAGCTCGACAACATCGAGTGGAAGGTCAACGGGGCGACCGTCTGGCTCGACGACTGCGAGTCGCCCGGGGACAACGGCTGGCAGCATCCGGACGTTCCGGCGACCGGACAGACCGGCGTGACCTGGCGCCGCAAGTTCCAGAGCCTCATGGGCGACGAGCGTTGGATGATGGTCGCCTACGACGAGGGCAGCGGCGTGATGGTCGACGGGCAGACGAGCAGACTGCTCTCGCCCGCGGTCGACATCACGGGAGCGCCCGGCCTGATCATGGAGTGGTCCGGGTGGATCGACATGCCCGAGTGCGCGAACGACGTCGCGGAGATCGCCACCGACTTCGGCCCGCACCCGGAGTGCATCCCGTTCGACAATCCGTTCGGTGACCCGTGGCCGACCTACTACGGTGGCCCCCTCGCGTTTCTCATCGAGGAGGATCTCCCGCTGTCGCCGTCCGGAGACGACTGGTGGTGTCAGGTGCGCATCACGACGTTCAATTACGATCCCGAGGACTCGCTCGGCTGCCACGGGATGGGGTTTCTGCTCGACCGCTTCCGCGTGGGCGTGCCGCTCGAGACGGACGTCCCGGACGAGCCTGTCTTCGCGACCCGTCTCCTCGCGCCGCACCCGAACCCGTTCAATCCGACGACGACGATCGCGTACACCCTGGCGTCCGATGAGGCGGTCGCGCTGCGCGTGTACGACGCGGCGGGCCGGCTCGTGCGCACGCTCGTCGACGAGGAGCGGTCCGCCGGGCCGCACGACGTGGTGTGGGACGGAACGACCGACGACGGCGCCCGCGCGGCGAGCGGGGTGTATTTCGTGAGGTTGGAGACCGCGGCGGACGTGGAGAGCGATGGCTCGCGCGCGTCGGCGCTCAGGCAGAAGCTCGTGCTGCTGAAGTAGGAGGGTCCATGAGGAGTCTGACGGTCGCGTTTCTCGCCATCACGATCGTGCTGGGCGTTGCGTCCGGCGCGGCCGCGCGGGATGACGTCGCAAGCGCGGAGCGATCCGCGCCACGCCTCGCAGCTCCTCCGCGTGCCGCAGAGGCGGGGAGAGACGCCGACACGCTCTGGATCTTCGACGCGGACTTCGAGGATCTCCTGGGCGACAACGCGGGCTGGAAGTCGTTCGACATGACCGGTTTTCCAACGGACGACGGCGACTACTGGCACAAGGACACCATCCGGATCAACGGGTTTGCGCACCTCGGCGACTCGACCTGGTGGTGCGGGACGACGTGCGGATGGTGGGAGTACCCGCGGGGCTACGGCAACAACTGGCGCCAGTGGCTGTCACGGACGTTGCCGCTCTCGTCCCTGAGCGAGCCGGGCGACACGGTGACCTTCACGTGGGACCAGCGCTACGCGATGGAGAAGGACTACGACTACGGGTACTTCGACGTGTCGAGCGACGGCGGCGCGACCTGGCAGACGCTCGACCGCTTCTGCAACTACGGGTTCATGGAGACGCCTGGCTGGTCGGTCGACTGGGACCATGAGGACTACGCGCACGGCGAGGTCGACCTCTCGGCCTACGCCGGCGCCGACGTCACGATCCGGTTCCGCGCCGAGTCGGACGGCGCCTGGTCGTCGGCCGACGAGGGGGCCAACCCGCCGCTTGATACCATCGTCGACGGTATGTGGCAACTCGACAACTTCGACCTCACCGTCAACGGGGCCACGGCCTGGTCCGACGACTGCGAGGCGCCCGGCGAGAACGGGTGGGTGCACCAGAGCGCGCCGCGCGAGGGGGCGATCGGCCTGAGGTTCCATCGCGCCCTGAGCCCCGAGACGTTCCGCGGGTTCGCGTGCGGCGAGCGCACCGGCTGGATGATGGCGGGGACCGACAGTCTGAGCGGCCTGTTCGCCCACGACCAGTACGCGGTGCTCGTGAGCCCGCCGATCGATCTCAGCGGCACGGAGCACGTCGCGGTCGAGTGGTCCGGGTGGGTCGACACGCCGCCCGGGACCGGCGAGTCCGCCGACCTCTGGCTCTACGAGAGCGACACGGGAGACGAGTTCACCCGGGGGGCCGTCGAGGCGACGGCCTACGGATGGTACGAGCTCGATGACGAGGCGGCGTGGCGGACCGTGACGCTCGACCACACGATGAGGCGCGGCTGGCTCGCCGCCGCGGTCTTCGCGACGCACTGGGACTCACAAGGGACAGGACCGTACACCGCCGGGCTCTTCACCGACCGGCTCCGCGTCGGCCTCCGGTTCCCGGACGACGAGACCCGCTTCTTCTACGACCGCAGGAACTGGATCGAGGACACCTTCGGCACGAGCTTCGGGTCCGGTCCCATCCGGGTGAGCGATGCGGACGGCGTCGCCTCCGTGCGTTCCGTCGCGAGTCCCGACAGCGGCGCGACGTGGTACACCAGAGAGCTCGCGCCGTACTCGTCATGGGGGTGGAACATTCGCCTGCCGTCGGCTGTCGAGGCCGTGCCGGCGGAGGTGCGTTATTACGTCGAGGCCACCGACTCGCTCGGCAACGTGAGCACCTGCCCCGCCGGCGCGCCCGACGTGACGTTCAGCGTCAGGCGCCTGCCGATCACGGGCAGCACGACGGAGAAGGGCATCCTCGTCGTCGACAAACGGATGGCCGTCATCGACGGCGCGGACGAATCCTTCACCTCGCGGCCGTGGGAGGAGGTCACCGACGCGCTCGACATCCTCGGGTACCGCTACGACCTGTACCGAGCGAGCGAGCATTGGAGCACCATCAGCGGCCCGACGGATTCCAAGGCATACTCGCACTACGACACGCACATCTGGCTCACGGGCGATCTCAGCACGGGCACGCTCACGGGCGGCGACCAGGCGAACCTGACCGGCTGGCTCGACGGCTCGACCTTCGCCGCGTCGAGGCGCCTTATCCTCATCGGCGACGACATCGGCTACCACCTGGTCGAGCAGGGCGGTGACCAGACCGGGTTCTTCCCGGACTACCTCGAGGCGGAGTACGAGGAGCGCCACCCGGGCGGCGCGTACGTGACGCAGCCCGACACGACCATCACGCTCCGTGACGGCGGCCTCGGCATCATGGACCACGACGACGGCGAGTGCGCGCTGCGCTGCGGGTGTCCGGACCGCGGGCTTCTGGACGTCATCGGTCCGGCCGACGGCGGGATGGCGTTTCAGCTTCTCGAGTACGAGACGGCAATGACGGGTGCGCGGTCGGCCGGCACGTTCCGCGTGGACACGACGAACGGTGCGGCGACCGCCATCATCCCGTTCGATCTCAGGCGCATGACGGAGGGAGCCGTGACCGGGCACGCCGACGCGCTGGGCGACCGGGTGTCGCTCTTGGGGAATCTGCTCACGATCATGGGGGAGACGCCCGCGGATCCGGGCACCGGCGCCCCCGAGCCGGCCTCGTTCGCGACGCGCCTCCACGCGCCGCACCCCAATCCCTTCAACCCGGCGACGACGGTGGGCTACT
>CAZAQL010000072.1:0-6332 GCA_964487295.1 uncultured bacterium
CATCCAGCACGATCGTCGACTGCGTCGGATCGGGGATGCCGGCAACGGCTACGCTCGCGACCACGACAACGATCAGAAGACTCATCAGAACTCTCGACATCGCTGCAACCTCCTTGGTCCAGTCCTCAAGAGTGAACGTCATCGAGGCCTTCTTCGAGTGGCCTCGTGCCACCGCCTGCCATCTTCATGCTGTCTGCGGATCACCTCCTCCTGAGCCGGGACGCATCTCGAATCTCGGTAAGCGTTCGAGATGACTCCACCTCGTCCCTGCGAATCAGCTCCTGGTGCCGGTGTCGTCCGCCCTCTCGGGCACGAGTTCATCCTCCAAACTCACGGTCAGAACTTCATCCCGACCGAAAGCGAATACGACGGCGAGTGCGAGACGAGCGAGTGCGTGGCCTTCTCCGGACCGCTCGTCAGTTCCACATCGGCGCCGGTTATGTTCTTCGCGGTGAACTTTGCGTCGACGAAGCCGAAGAGCCGCTGCGTCAGCGCGATATCGAACAGGTCGCGGGATTCCTCGTACACGTCCTGGTGGCGGCTCTCGCCGACGGCGTCGAGCCGCCTCGCGATGCGGTTGTAGAGGAAGCTCACCGAGGTGCCCCATTCGGGATTCGAATAGCCGACGGACAGGTTCAGCGTCCACGGAGCCTGGCCCTGCATCGGGCGCGTCCGCTGCTCGCTGATGATGTTGCCATCCTCGTCCGTGTACTTGTGCGTGTACTCGATGGAGGACTCGACGGTCGTGTAGTTGCCCATCACGGTCACGTTGTCGAACACGTCGTTCATGAAGCCGCCCATGAGGTCGCTCACGAACCCCAGCGACTTCCTGACCTCGAGCTCCCAGCCGTAGTTGTGGCCCTTCGGCGAGTTGAACCAGGTGCGGACGTAGCGGTCGGGAGAGGGGAGCAGACGCTCTTCGATGGCGTCGTCGATGTTCTTGTAGAAGTAGCTCAGGGCGAGGACCTCGCCGGCCGACGGGAAGTACTCGAGGCGCGCGTCGTAGTTGCCGATGACTGCCCGGCGGAGATTCGAGTTGCCGAGCACGTTCTGCGAGTTGTCGAGATCGTAGTAGAGGACGTTCGCCATCTCGCGGAGCTCCGGTCGGTTCACCGACTGCGCGTAGGCGAGGCGGACGTTCGTCCTCTCGGTCGGCATGTACGTGAGGTTGACCGACGGCAGCACGTCGGTCTTCTCGAGCACCGTCGTCAGCGGGGTCGGATCGTCGACAGCGACCTGGCTCTCGACGGACTGCTTCGAGTGCTCGACGCGGGCTCCGCCGGCCACGCGGAGGCCTTTTCCGGCGATGCTGAACGGGTGGTTGATCATCGCGTAGTAGCAGTCGAGATCTTGACTCGCATCGTATTCGCCCGTGAACGTGGTCATCGTCCGGAACGTGAGCTTCTTCGTGCCGTAGTTCTCTGGGTCGAAGATCTCCTCGATGGGTTCGATCAGGATGCCCCAGTTCGGCGAACCGATCGTCGAGGTGTCCGTGTAGTACGCGTCGACGCCGTACTCACGCTCCCGGCGCTCGTAGTAGAAACCTGCCTTGAAGGAGCTGTCGCCCGCTGGGTAGGTCACGTCGAAGCGGGCGCCTCGGGACATCTCCTGAAGCTCGGCCCAGGTGCGGTAGTTCTGCTTGAGCGCAAAGTTGCCCCAGGCGTCGCGTTCGAACTCGGCGTTCTTGCGGTCGGGCTCCCGCGCCTCAGAGTTCGACCCGAAGACCTTCCAGTCGACGCCGACCTCGCGCCGACCGAGCGTGTGCTCTCCGCCGATCTGCGTGACGAGAAGCTCCCGTTCGTCCCACTCGATGGTCGTCCTCGTCGTGTAGTCGCCGCTCTCGCTCATGCCGCCCGAAACGCTCACCTGGTCCCTGGCGCTCTGCACGTAGTTCGTCCGGACGCTGAAGCTGTGGTTCTCGGTCGGCCGGTACGTCACGTTCACCAGGCCCGACCAGAGCACGGAGTACCTGTGCTTCGTTCCCTCGAAGTGGTAGATCTCCACGCCTCCGAGGGTCGGGCTGTCGACGAAGTCGGATGAGTCGTACGAGTTCTTGTAGGTCAATGCGGAGATCACGCCGAGCGTGTGGCGACCATCGGCCTGTCCCAGGTCGAACTGGTCGCCGTACGCCAGGCCATAGGAGCCGTTGAACGGCGCCTTGCGCGTCGTCGTGTCCCACGTGTTGGGGAGCGCGCGCGCCAGATCGTTGCCGGAGAGCCCGTCACCCGGGTGCGACCGCGAACCGTCGTCAACGGCGAGCCAGTCGCTGTCGCCCCCCAATGAGCGGAGCATGTCGCCCCCGGTCGTGTCCTCGTCGAATCCGCCGGACGCGGAGACCTTGAACACGCGCTCGGGCGGCAGGTCGAGCGTGTTGACCTGGACCAGTCCTCCGCTGAAGTCCCCCGGCAGGTCGGGTGTCGCGGTCTTCACGACCACCGTGTTCGCCAGAAGCGACGCCGGAACGATGTCGAAGGTGAAGCTCTTGCGATCGGTGTCCGTGTCCGTGCTGCTCACGGCGACGTCGTTGAGGGTCGTCGAGTTGTACCGGTCCGTGATCCCGCGGATGAACACGAACTTGTTGTCGACGACGGACAGCCCGGTCACGCGCTTGAGGACGTCGCTGCTGGTGCCGTCGGGCGACCGCGAGATCTGTTCCGCGCTGATCCCGTCGCCGATGGTGATCGCCTTCATGCGCTCGGTGATGATCGCGATGTCCGTTGAGAGCACGCGCTCCGCGGTCACGACGAAATCGTCGAGCGTGAAGCTGGCGCCTCCGCTCTGCCGCTCGAGCTCGACGTCGAGCTTCTCGCGTTCGCCCGCCCGGATCTCGACGCCGCGCGTGATCATCGTCTCGTAGCCCATCGCGGAGACCCGCACCTCGTACGTTCCCTCCGGGATGCCGTCGATCTCGTATTCGCCGTCGAGGTCGGTCGACGCGCCGATGGTCGTGCCAAGCAGGAGCACGTTCGCCCCTGCCAGGCGCTCGCCGTCGTCATCGCGGACGCAACCGCGAAGCGCTCCCGCGTCGACGGCACCGTCGCCGCGCGACTGCGCAAGCGCGTCCGTGGCGCACGAGCCGAGAGCGAGAACGAAGACTGCGAGTCTCATGGTCATCTTCCAGCCGATTCCGTTCGAGCAGTTCCGAGTTCTCATTTCGCGTTCGGTCCCTCTTCGGTGCCGCGACGTCAGTCGCTGCAATCGGAGTATAGCCAGCTCGTGTTTGCTGGTTCTTAGGGCAGAGATAGAAGGCCGTGCGCCGTCCGTGTCCGTCGTGTTCAGCGTGCTCGGGAGTCTAGCCGCGCGGTGTTCGGGGACTGTTAGGCGAGCATTGGAAACGTGATTCCGGCGCGTCACACCAACAGCAAGCACTCCCTTCACAGAGCGCTAACGCACGTGGATTAGTCTCTGCCGCGTAGCTCGCAACACGATGCGGTACTCAGGATGAGGCAGTCAGCGAGGGCGGCCGGACGCGCCGCCGCGCCGCTCCATATGAAAGGACGGGTCCATGCGAAGGTGCGCAGTCGCCGCGCTGCTTCTCGTCGTCGCGGTCGCGCCGCTCGGGGCGCAGACGACGCCGGAGGAGCTTGAGGGCACGGTTGGCGGAACGGTGGGGATCGAGCAGGAGACGCAGCGACAGCGGGACGCCTGGGCGACCGAGCAGGCGGAACTCGAGGCGCGGTACCGGACCGCGAAGGCGAACGCGAAGTATCTGCGGGAGCGGATCGCGTCCGAGCAGGGCCGGGTGAGCGCTCTCGAGGAGAGCATCGCCGAGCTGGAGCGGCGGATGATGGAGGCCAGGACGCTCCAGAACAGCCTGCAGGACACGCTCGACCTGACGCTGCTCCGCTTCGAGGAGTTCGTCGAGTCCGACCTGCCGTTTCTGGCCGATGAGCGGGAGCGACGGCTCGAGCAGCTGCGGGAAGAGCTGGCCCGGCCGGAGGTGACGGGTGCGGAGAAACTGCGGCGGCTTCTCGAGGCGATGCAGGTCGAGACCGAGTACGGGAAGGCCGTCGCGGTCGACCAGGACGAGATCGAGGTCGCCGGCGAGCCGCTCTTCGTCGACGTGCTCCGCATCGGACGGGTGTCGCTCTTCTGGCGCACGCCGGACGGGGAGAGGGTCGGCACATTCGACCGCGCGACCTGGGAGTGGGTGGAGCTGCCCTCGTCTCACGAACAGGGCATCACCGTCGCGATCGAGATGGCGACGCGGCTCAGACCTGTCCAGCTCATCGAGCTGCCGCTCGGGAGGATTGACCGATGACACGACTCGGCGACATCACGACGGTGAGGCGAAACGGCGGCGCACTGGTGCGGCGCTCGCTCGCTGCCGCGACATGCCTCGTCGTCGCGGCCTTCCTTCTTGTCACGGCCGCCGGCGCCGCGGCGCAGGACGTGCGCGAGGCCGCCCGTAAGGCCGAGGCCGATCGGCAGTCCGCGCTCGAGCGCGCGGAGGCCGCGGAGGCCGCCATCCTTGAGGACCGCGAGGCGCTGATCACCGCGGTCCAGGAGCTCGAGCGGGAGGAGCGGGGACTCGACGGGGAGCTGGCGGAGCTCGAGCGGAGCGCCTCGCAGCTCGAGGCGCGCCGCGAGAGACTCGCGGACCGCTGGGTCCGCGAGGAGCTTCAGTACAAGGAGATCTCCGGAAACGTCCGACTCGCCGCGCGTGACCTCTCCGCGCTGCTCGAGCAATCGCCCCTCACGGCGCTTCGCCCCGAGCGGCTGGAGCCGCTTCGGCGCATCCTGCGCGAGGGGTACTTCCCCGACATCGACGACATCAGCGGTATGGCCGGTGCGCTCCTCACCGAGATGGAGCTCGGCGGTCAGGTCGGTCTGCGGGAGGCCCGGTTCGTCGGTCGCGACGGAGAGGAGCAGACGGGCAATGTCCTCACGCTCGGCACCTTCACGGCGGTTTACGAGTCAACCGGCGACGGCGAGGTTGGGTTCCTCAGGTACTCGCAGAGCGAGCGCAAGCTGTTCGCGCTCTCCGCGCTTCCTCCGGGCGGCATGCAGCGGGCGCTGAGGCGCTATCTCAACGGAGAGAGCGAGTCCGTCACGATCGACATCTCCGGAGGAGGCGCGCTCAGGCAGATCACCCAGGAGGTGAGCTTCTGGGAGCATCTCATGCAGGGCGGACCGATCGTCTACCCGATCCTCGCGATCGGCATCGCGGCGCTCCTGATCGTCGCATATCGCATCATCTTCCTCAACCGCGTCCACGGGAACACCGACCGCATCATGGGCCAGGTGTCGTCGCTGGCGTCGCGGCGCGACTGGGAGGGGTGCGAGGCCGTCGTGAAGCAGCACCAGAGGAAGAAGATGCCCGTCATCGAGGTCATCGCCGACGGGCTCTCGGCCCGCGACGAGGACCGGGCGACGCTCGAGAGCGTCATGCAGGAGGCGATCCTTCGCGAGCTCCCGCGCGTCGAGCGCGGGCTCTCCGTGCTCTCGGTGTTCGCCGCGGTGGCGCCGCTTCTGGGTCTTCTCGGCACGGTCACGGGCATGATCGAGACCTTCCGCGTCATCACGCTCTACGGCACAGGCGACCCGCGGCTGATGTCGAGCGGCATCAGCGAGGCGCTCGTTACGACCGAGCTGGGTCTCGCGGTGGCCATTCCCATCATGCTCTTCCACACGTTCCTGGCGAGGCGCTCCAACGCCATCGTGGGAGAGATGGAGGAGAAGGCGGTCCATCTGTCGAACATCATCCTGAAGGAGAAGGTCGAGGCCGCGTAGACCGTCCTGCCGCGTGCGTCACGCGAAGGACGGCGGCCCACGGGGGCAGCCGATGGAGATCGTTCGAAGCACGTTCGAGTACCTGATGCAGGGCGGATGGATCATGATCCCGCTCGCGCTGGCCTCAGTCACGCTGTGGACGCTCATGCTTGAGCGGTTGAGCGCGCTGCGCCGGCTCCGGCGCGAGGACCTCTCCGTGGACGACGCCATTCAGGCGGTTCGGGAGGGCCCGGACAGCGTCGAGGGCGAGGGCCTCCGCGCGAGGCTCGTGCGGAGTTTCCTCTCGGAGCGGACGGGCTTCGCGAGACTCGATCTCGACATCCTCCGCAGATGCTCGATGCAGGAGCGTCCGGGCCTCACGAAGTTCCTCGCGATGATCGGCGTGCTCGTCAGCGTCGCGCCGCTGCTGGGGCTGCTTGGGACCGTTCTGGGCATGATCGAGACGTTCCAGGTCATCTCGGTGTTCGGCACCGGCAACGCGAACGCCATGGCCAACGGCATCTCCATCGCGCTCATCACGACGGAGGCCGGGCTGCTCGTCGCGGTGCCGGGGCTGCTTCTGAGCGGCCTGCTGCTGACGCAGGCGGCGCGCCTCGAGA
>CAZAQL010000072.1:6342-13192 GCA_964487295.1 uncultured bacterium
AAACCGATCACCGATCTGGAGGAAGAGCTCCGGCGGTTGAAAGAGACCGAAAATCCCTCGCCCGAGCAGCTTCAGCGCCTCGACGAGCTCGAGACGCAGCTCGACGAGGACACCACCATCCTCACGCGGATCGTCCGGAGATCGGGGTGCGGCCCCGCTGATCGGGCGCGGCACGCGGGGGGATGTTCGGAAGGCAACGAGCGCGGCCGGCGGCCGCATGCATGGTCTGATCGGGGGCCGGCGACGGCCGCCGTGGAATCGGAGGCGACGAACCGATGATCAATGCTCGAGGCACCATCCGCGGCGGGAACGACAGGGTCGACATACCGATGGGGCCGCTCATCGACATGGTCTTCCTGCTTCTCATCTTCTTCGCCGTGACGACGAGCTTCGTGAAGGAGTCCGGGATCGACGTGCAGAAGGCGACCGCGTCGACGGCGGAGGTGAAGGAACACGCCGGGATCCTCATCGGCGTGACGCCGGAGGGCGACGCGTACTTCGAGGGCAAGCGTATCGACATCAGGAGCGTCCGGGCGCACATCGAACGCGCGCTGGCCGAGGATCCCGAGAGCGGCGTCGTCATCGTGGCCGACAAGCGCAGCGAGACTGGCGCCATCGTGACCGTGATGGACCAGTGCCGTCTCGCCGGAGCGAAGACCGTCAGTCTGGCCGCGAAGCGTGAGGATGAGGAATGACGCAGGCGTCCCGCTTCCCCGTCTGGACCCTGCTGACCGCGCTCGGTGTCAACGCGGTGCTCTTCGGTCTGGCCGCGTTGCTCCTTCAGGAGCGTCGCGTGCCGCAGGACATCACCGAGCCCGTGGCCGTGAGCCTCGTGAAGCTCGAAGCGCCGTCGATGCCCGAGCGCGAGGAGGTCAAGGCCCCTCAGAAGCCCAGGCCCCAGCAGCAGCTCGATTTCATGCCCGACGTCGTGCGCCCCGATCTCGGCGGAGCGGGCGGCATGGACATCGGCGTGCCGATCAACCTGGGCGGCGCCGCGGGCATCAGCGGGTCGAGAGAGTTCGTCTTCGAGGCGTACGAGCTCGACCAGGCGCCCCAGCCGATCGTCCGCGTGCCCCCGGCGTATCCGTACGCCGCCCGTGAGCGGGGCATCGAGGGCGCGGTGCAGGTGAAGATGCTCGTGACGACCGACGGAACGGTCGGCCAGGTCGCGATCCTCGACGCGCGGCCCCAGGGGATGTTCGAGGAGAGCGTGCGGCGAACGCTCCCGCAGTGGAAGTTCTCGCCCGGGAAGATCCAGGGCAAGGCCGTGACGGCCTGGGTCGTGACGACCATCCGGTTCAACCTCGATGACTAGAGAGGCTCGAAGCAGATGAACCGAAGCCGTGCACCATTCTCCGGAGGGTCCTCCGCGGCCGCCGCGATCGACGTGGTGGCGCTGGCCGTTGTCGCGCTGCTTCTCGCGATCGCCGCGCTCGCTCCCTCGGTCGCCGGAGCCGAGTCCCCGACCGACGGAGCCGGGGAAAGGCGGATCGACGACGTATCCGACGTCCCGGCGGCCGCCCGCCTGGCGCTCTTCGAGGCGCAGCAGCTTCGCGAGACGGGGTATCCCGACCAGGCTGTGGACGTGCTTCTGAACTTCCTCGAAGAGTATCCAGACCAGGATCACTTTCTCGTCCGATTCCATCTGGCCGTGAGCTGGTCCCGGCGCGGAGACATGGAGAACGCGCTCACCGAGTATGCGCGATCCGTGGAGATGGAGCCGCTCTTCGCACAGGGGTGGCTGAACATGGGTGAGCTGGCGTACAACCTCGGCCGATACGGCCAGGCCGCGGCCGCGCTCTCGCGCGGGTATGAGGTCAGCGAGTGGAAGGACCCGAACGTGCTCTTCTTCACGTCGGCGGCGTTCGTGATGGACGGTCGCCCTGAGAAGGCGGTGCCGCTCCTCCGGGAGCTTGTCGGTGCTCCCGAGGCGAAGCTCGACTGGCACAGGGCGCTCGTGATGGCGTATCTCGATCTGGGCGACGAGGAGCGAGGCGACGAAGCCGTGCGCAGGATGCTCGATGCGTTTCCCGACGATGCCGATGCATGGCAGATCGTGTTCCAGTACTACGCCAGCCGCAGCGACTACGAGAATGCGGTCATCGCACTCACCATCACCGGATACCTGCGGCCGCTCTCGGTCGATGAGCAGATGACCCTCGGCGATCTCTTCCTCGCCGTGGGCGTTCCGGCGCGCGCCGGGGACCTGTACGCAGAGGCGCTCGCCGACAGCGGCTCCACGGCGGACCTGGAGCGGCTTGCTTCGGCGCACGTCGCGGCGTACGAGTTCGACGAGGCTCGCGCCGTCCTCGCGCGGGCGCTCGACCTGGAGCCGACGCCCCGGCTCTGGTCGCTTCTTGGCGACCTGAGCTTCATGGACAAGGACTACGAGGCCGCCATGGAGGCGTACGCCGCGAGCGCGGCTGCCGACAGCGTCTCCGGCCGAGCCTGGCTGATGATGGGGTACAGCGCCATCCAGCTCGAGCGGTACGCGGACGCCGTGCCTCCACTCGAGCAGGCGGCGGGCTTTGAGGACGTCGGGGAGAAGGCAGGCCGGCTGCTCTCCGCGCTGCGCTCGATGACGCAATAGCCCCGCGACCTGGAGGGGACGAGCGTTCCGCACGCGGCGCCGTGAGGGCCATCGTGGTCGTCCTCCCGCAGGCCCCGCCTCCTCTGGGGCCTTTCTTCATAGCTATGAATCACTATTCATTTCGTGCTGGACGCCCCTGGTGCGGAGTGCTATTCTCAAATGGCAATTCAGCTTCAGACAGCGTCACGGCACCAGCGCGGCGCCGCGTGAGCGGCGCCGGCTTTTCGCGTCAGGCGGGTGCGGGGCGCGGGCGTCACCGGTCCGGGTGCGAGGCCCGGCGAGACCGTGCGGCGATACTCGAGTCCGCTGAGACCGTGCTGCGACGGGTGAGACCGTCGCACAGACCGTGCGGCAGCGAGTGAGACCGCCGCACCGAAGGAGGGTGTTGTTGTGGCAGCGAGGTTGCGACGACAGATACGGAAGAGCAGCACGTCGATCCCGACGGGGGTCGAGCTCCTGAACACGCCGACGCTCAACAAGGGCACCGCGTTCTCCGAGGAGGAGCGCGAGGTGTTCGGGCTCCGCGGTCTGCTTCCGCCGCACGTGCACACGATGGAGGAGCAGGTCGAGCGCGTTCTGGGCAACTACCGTCGATACGACACGGCGCTCGGCCGCTACGTGCACATGATGTCGCTTCACGACCGCAACGAGGCTCTCTTCTACCGGGTCGTCACCGAGAACCTCGAGGAGATGATGCCGATCATCTACACTCCGACGGTCGGCCAGGCCTGTCAGGAGTTCGGGCACATCTTCCGGAAGCCGCGAGGCTGCTTCATCGCGAAGAAGCACCGCGGCCGCATGGTCGACGTTCTTCGCAACTGGCACTACGTGGACGTGAAGGTCATCGTCGTGACCGACGGCGAGCGCATCCTCGGACTGGGTGATCTCGGCGCCGACGGCATGGGCATCCCCATCGGGAAACTCGCCCTGTACACGGCGTGCGCGGGGATCGACCCCTCCCAGTGCCTTCCGGTCATGCTCGACGTCGGAACGAACAACGAACAGCTCCTGAACGACCCGCTCTACATCGGGACGAAGCAGCGACGGATGACGGGCGATGAGTACGACGAGTTCGTCGAGGAGTTCATCCAGGCGGCGACCGAGGTCTTCCCGCGGGCGCTCGTCCAGTTCGAGGACTTCGCCAACGCCAACGCCTTCCGGCTGCTCGAGAAGTACCGCGACAGGGTCCTGACGTTCAACGACGACATCCAGGGCACCGGAAGCGTCGTGCTCTCCGGCATCCTCGGCGCGCTCCGCATCTCGAAGCAGAAGCTGACGGATCAGCGATTCCTCTTCCTCGGCGCGGGCGAGGCCGGCATGGGATGCGGGCTTCAGATCGTCGCGGCGATGGTGTCCGACGGGCTCTCCGAGGAGGAGGCCCGGAGCCGCTGCTGGTTCTACGACGTGCACGGCCTCATCGTGAAGGGCCGCGACCACCTCGGCGAGGAGCACAAGCCGTACGCGCACGACCACAAGCCGACGAAGGACTTCCTCGAGGCGGTCAAGTCGATCGAGCCGACGGCGATCATCGGTGCGTCGGCCCAGGCCGGCATGTTCTCCGAGGACGTCCTCAAGGCGATGGCGGAGCTCAACGAGCGACCGATCGTCTTCGCGCTCTCGAACCCGACGCACAAGGCCGAGTGCACGCCGGAGGAGGCGTACACCCACACGGATGGTCGCGCCATCTACGCGAGCGGCAGCCCGTTCGGTCCGGTCGAGTACAAGGGCAGGAAGTTCGTGCCGGGTCAGGGTAACAACGCCTATATCTTCCCGGGCGTCGGTCTCGGCGTCGTCGCAGTCCACGCGACCCGCGTGACGGACGATATGTTCTACGCCGCCGCGAAGGCGCTGGCGGACGAGTGCGGGGAGGACGACATCAAGCTTGGGCGCGTCTACCCGCCGCTCTCGAGGATTCGCGAGGTCTCGGCGAAGATCGCGACGGCCGTGGCCGAACTGGCCTACGAGAAGGGACTGGCGCAGCTTCCGCGTCCCAAGGATCTCTACGAGCACATCAAGGCTACGATGTACGAGCCGAAGTACGAGGACTACATCTAGCATCCACGGCCACCGGTGCCCCGCCTTTTCCTCTGCCACGGGGTTCACCGGAAGGGTCGTGTGGAGAGGGGGCCGCTGCGCAGTAGCGGCCCCTTTCTTTTCGTGTATACTCAGGGGGAGTGGCGGCGTGTGGGCCGCTTTGCATCCACGAGCATCCCGGAGGGTGCATATGGAACACATGGAACTCGCGTTGAGCATACTCGTCGGTATCGGGCTGGCCGCCGCGTGCGGTTTCCGCGTCTTCGTGCCGTTCCTCGTCGTCAGCATCGCGTCGCTTTCGGGCCATCTCGAGTTGGCCGACGGCTTCGACTGGATCGGCTCGTACCCCGCGCTCATCGCCTTCGCGGTCGCGACGCTGCTTGAGGTCCTCGCGTACTATATCCCGTGGTTCGACAACCTGATGGACTCCATCGCGACACCAGCCGCCGTGGTCGCGGGGACGATCATAGCGGCAGCCGTCATCGGCGGCCGGACGGGCGACCAGGGCCGGATCTCGGAGGCCGTCGCCACGATGTCTCCCTGGCTTCGGTGGTCGCTGGCGGCCATCGCCGGAGTAGGCGTCGCGGGAGCGGTCCAGGGGGCGACGGTCGTCGTGCGGGGAACCTCGACCGCGACGACGGGCGGTGTCGCGAACCCCGTCGTGGCGACCGGAGAGCTGGCCGGTTCCGTCGTGACGTCGATCCTCGCCGTGATGCTCCCGATCGCGGCCGTGGCTCTGCTGGCGCTTCTCTCGTTCGGGGGCGTGCGCAGATTCCGCGTGGCCCGGGCGCGGTCGCGGGCGGCGCGATGTCAGTAGAGGGCGGTGCGATGAGTCAGAGGGGGGTGCGATGAGTCAGAGGGGCGTGCGATGAGTCAGAGGGGCGTGCGATGAGTCGTCCGCGGGGCAAGCGCTCGCGCAACGAAGCGGCCGGCAGGAGCACGGAAGGGCGCTTCGCAACGGACGGAGCGCGACGACGCCGTGACGTCCTGCGCATCGTCCTTCTCATCGCGCTCGTCGCCCTGGCCGTGCGCGTCGGCTACATCGCGGAGGTCCACGAGCACCCGCTCATGACGACGACCACGGGCGACCCCCGGGTCTACGACGAGCGCGCCGTCGAGATCGCGCGCGGAGCGTGGGCGCCGGACGATGTGTTCTTCCATTCGAGCCCGCTCTACCCGTACATCCTCGGCATCATCTACACGCTCTTCGGAGAGTCGAACTACACGGCGGTGCGGATCGTGCAGGCGCTCTTCGGCGCGGGAAGCTGTCTTCTTCTCTGGGCGATCGGGAGGAGGCTCTTCGGTTCTCGCGAGGGTCTCATCGCCGGGCTCGTGGGGGCGCTCTACGCTCCGTTCATCTTCTTCGACGCCGAGCTCCTGATGATCACGTACGTGATCTTCTTCGCCCTGCTGTCGCTCTGGCTGCTGCTGCGCTTCGAGAAGCAGGGCGGCGCGTGGCTCGCGCTCGTCGCGGGCGGCGCGATCGGCGTGAGCGCGCTCGGCAAGCCGAACGTGCTCCTGTTCGTGCCCGTCGCGGCGCTCTGGCTCTGGTGGAGGCTGCGCGGCACGGAGCGCGCGCGGGAGGCCGTGCGGGCGGCGGGCCTCGTCATCGCCGGGACGGTTCTCGCCGTCGCGCCCATGACGATCATGAACATCGTCGCGGCCGACGACCTCGTGCTCACGTCGAGCAACGGCGGGATCAACTTCTGGATCGGCAACAATCACGCAGCGGACGGCACGTTCCTCGTGCCTCAGAACATGCGCACCGATCTTTACGGAACGTCGAAGCAGGCAGCCGAGGTCGCGCTCGGTCGAACCCTCAAGCCGTCCGAAGTCTCGTCCTACTGGTTCGGCAAAGGCATGGAGTTCGTCACCTCGAAGCCGCTCGAGATGCTCGGACTCATGGGCCGCAAGTTCCTGCTCTTCTGGAACGCCTATGAGATCCCGAACCACTACGACCTGAACTACTTCCGGCAGACTTCGAAGGTCCTCGGTTGGGATCCGGTGCTCTTCGCCTGGGTCGTGCCGCTCGGTCTTCTCGGCGTCTACGCGTCGCGACGACGCTGGCGGGAGCTCTCACTCCTCTACGCGTTCGGGCTTGCGTACCTCGTGTCGCTGCTGCCTTTCTTTATCACGTCGCGATATCGCCTGCCGATCGTTCCCGTCATGATCGTGTTCTGCGCGCACGCGCTCTGGTGGTTGTGGGAGCGGGTTCGCGCCCGGGAG
>CAZAQL010000073.1:0-13115 GCA_964487295.1 uncultured bacterium
CGGCGGCGTATCAGGAGGGGACGGTCCTCGACCGGGGCGCGGCGGCGCATCAGAGCGGCGTCGGGCGCGACGTCGATGTCCTGTGGTTCGACGACATGGAGAGCGGCGAGAACGGTTGGACGCACCGCGACCACGGGTGGGGGATCGACCCGCACTTCCACGTCGACGCCTACATGGCCTTCGAGGGAAGCGGCAGCTGGTGGTGCGGCAGCTTCGACTTCGACGACGACGGCGGGTACGGGAATGGCTGGGACGACCGTCTCGAGCTGCCCCCGATCGACATCTCCGGAGCGACCTACCCCGTCCTGACCTTTGCACACTACTTCCACTCCGAGCCCGCCCGCGACCGCACGGTCATCCAGGCCATGCAGGCGGGAGCGTTCATCGACCTGAACGCGGGGTTCGACGGCCTGGCCCCGGGAGGAGACTGGATCGACCTCGGGTCGTACGGCTACGTGCTCGAGAACCTCGACAACCCGCTCACGGCCCGATTCCGCTTCACCTCCGACGGCATGAACTCCGACGAAGACGGCGGATTCGACTCCGTCGGCGGCGGCTACATGGTCGACAACATCAAGGTCTTCGACTTCTACGGCGGCGCGACGTACTTCCTCGACGATGCCGAGTCGGGCGGGCTGTGCAACCCCAACGTGCAGGAGCTCGCCGGCGACTACTGGCACATCATCGAGCGCGCCTGCGCGGCGACCAGCGGGACGCGCGTGTGGTGGTGCGGCGACGACTCGGACACGACCATCGTGCCCGCTCGGCTCGACAACTGGCTGATCTCTCCGCCCGTGGGCGTCGCGTCGCTGTCTCCGGGCACACCGTGCACACTGCGCTACATGTTGCACGCCGAGGTGCCGACCGACGACAACGACTACTGGACGGTCTACGCTTCCATGGACGACGGGGCGACCTGGTACCAGCTGGGCGCGTGGTGGGGCGACTTCGGCGCCTGTTCGGGGTGGAGCCAGGTGGGCGCGACCGGGCTGTCCGTCTCGCACCTCCTGCCCGGTTCCTCGTTCCGAGCGCTCTTCCGGTTCCTCACGACCGACGACGGCTGCGGACCGGGAGAGGCGGGCGGCGCCGGCATCACGATCGACGATGTCGCCCTGATCGCGGGAAGCACGCCCGTCGCCGAGCGAAGCTGGGGCCGCATCAAGGCGACTTTTCTGCCCGGCGGACGCGCCACACCGTGAAACACCGCAACATTGCCCCGCTGGCTCGCATCGTGCATTCATGAAGGCCGGGGCCGCCCCGGATTGCGGTTGACACCGGCCCCTCACGGTCCGAGAATGGCCCCCGAACGCACGCAACGCTCCGCGGGCGCCAGACCCGACGGAGTCACATGACGCAGGACAGGAGGTGAACAATGGGACTCCTGCGAACTCTCCTCACCGGCGTGGCGGTTCTCGCTGCGCTCGCCCTCGCCATGACCGGAGCCGCCAGGGTTCCGTCCACGGCCGCTCCGTCGCAGGTCGACGATCCGCTGAAGGCCCGTGCCGTGGTCATCTGGTACGACGACATGGAGAGCGGCCCGGGCGAGTGGACGACGCTCGACCATACCGCCGGCGCCGTACCGCGCTTTCACGTCGACACGTACATGGCGAACTACGGGACGTACCACTACTGGTGCGGGTCATTCGATTACGACGCGGACGGCGGCTACGGCAACTCGTGGGATGAGCGGCTCGAACTTCCCGCCGTGGACGTCACGGGGGCGTACTACCCCGTCCTCACGTTCGCCTACCGCCATGACTCCGAGGCGGGCTACGACCTCACGTTCGTGCAGGCCGAGAGCGCCTCGGTGTGGCTTGACATGCACGGCGGGTACGACGGCTCGAGCGGCGGCTGGCAGGACCTCGGCTCGTACGGGTTCGTCATGACCGACTACGACAATCCGATCGTGGCCCGGTTCCGGTTCATCTCGGACGGCGCGTGGTCCGATGAGGACGGGAACTACACCTCGGACGGCGGCGCGTTCATGGTCGACAACATCAAGATCTTCGACTTCTACGGCGGCGTCGAGTACTTCTACGACGACGTCGAGGACGGGACAGGGCTGTGCACGCCGGCTGTCCCTGGCGCGGCCGGCAACTACTGGCACATCATCGACCGGTTGTGCCCCGCATACTCCGATCCGCACTCATGGTGGTGCGGAGACGACGCCGACACGGGCCTCATCCCGGGCAACATCGACAACTCGCTGACGACGCCCCGCATCAGCCTCTACGCCCTGACCGGAACATCGACGTGCACGCTCCGCTACGCGATGCACATGGAGGTGCCACCCAGCGACGGCGACGGCATCTACGAGTTCGTCTCCACGGACGGTGTGACGTGGTATCAGACCGGAGCGTGGTGGGGAGACTTCGAGCAGTGCGACGGGTGGGCCGCGTCGGGCTTCGACGGCATCGACCTGACGTCGCTCCTCCCGGCGAGCAACGTCTGGTACCGCTTCCGCTTCAGTACCGATGACAACGGCTGCGGGCCGGGGGTCGCCGGTGGCGCAGGCATCATGATCGACGACGTCTGGGTCGAGGCGACCGACACGCCGGTCGAGCAGTCCAGCTGGGGCAGCATCAAGGCCTTCTATCGCTAGTCTGAACGCTGATTCAGAGGACGCGGGCTCCGACACCCCACCGACGCCCCCGACCCGACCGGGACGGGGGCGTCGCGCATCAGGCACCCCGGGCCGCCGTCTCGCATCTAATGAAGTAGAGCAGGGGCTACGCCATGCCGGCGGGTGAAGGTGCGCTCGGCATCAGTCCTTGACGAACACGCAAAATTGCGGTAAACTGTGATGATACGGAATAATCCAGTGGACTGCCACTGACCAAGGGGGAAGGATGCGCCTGTCCCGTACCGGAGCGTTCGCGCTCGCGACGGCCCTGCTGCTCACAGCAATGGGGGCCATCTCGACCATCAGCGCCGCACAGCCGACCGCCATGACGCTCGACTTCGCCGAGAGCGACATCACGACCGTACGCGATGGCGAGTTCGACGTGATCCGCATCGATGGACTCCGGGCGACGCTCGATCTCGGGCATCCCGAGCTCCCGGTTCAGTACCTTCGCTTCGCGCTGCCCGAGGGGACGACGGCGTCCGGTCTCGACGTCAGCGTGCGTGACATCTCGACACTGCCGGGACGCTACACCGTCCGTCCGGTCCAGCCGCAGATCCCGTTCTCGCTTCCGGTCGTCCCGGAGCGAATCGATCCATCGCCCGACGTCTACGAGTCTGCGCGGCCGTATCCGGAGTCGCCGGCGAGGCTCATAGACACGGGCAACGTGGGCGGTCACACCGTCGCGACCGTCGCCGTCTATCCCCTCCAGTATCACCCGAGCGACGGGACTCTCACGCTGAACGGCACGATCGAGATCTCGATCGCGACCTCCCCTGCCGAGCGAGCCGCGCGCCGCCCGGCCGCGAGGTCGGCCACCGCGAGCGAGGCCGTGGCGGGGCGCGTGAGGACCATGGTCGTCAACCCGCAGGACGTCCTCCCGGTCGCGACCCCGCGCACCCGCGACGCCGGCGTCGACTACCTCATCATCACCGACGCGACGTACGTCGACGAGTTCCAGCCGCTGGCGGACTGGAAGACGGACAAGGGCGTGCCGGCCGAGATCATCACCACATCCTCAATCTACTCCGGCTACTCCGGGGTCGATAACCAGGAACGGATCCGCAACTGCATCATCGATTACTACACGACGCAAGGCACGACCTGGGTCCTGCTGGCGGGCGACACGGACGTCGTCCCCGCCCGCCGCGCGTTCGCGATGGACGTCGGCACGTCGAACGAGAACGCCCTCCAGTGCGACCTCTACTACTCCGACCTCGACGGCACCTGGAACGGTGACGGTGACAGCACCTGGGGCGAGATCACGCAGGACGACTTGGACCTCTACGCGGACGTCTTCGTCGGCCGCGCCCCCGTCAACACCTCGACCGAGGCGTCCCGGTTCGTCTCGAAGGTCCTGACGTACGAGGGCGCGCCTGGCGGGAACCCGCTTCCCACTGACTACCAGGAGGAGATGCTCTTCCTGGCCGAGGTTCTCTGGGACGAGCCGTTCACCGACCACGGCATCTGCAAGAACATGATCGACGACGACTCGGTGCCGCCGAACTTCGACCCCATCACCAAGCTCTACGAGACCAACGGGCAGCTGACGAAGTCGCAGACCATCGCCCAGCTCAACGCGGGTCAGAACATCACCAACCACAACGGACACGCCTACTACAACGTGATGAGCATCGGCAACTCGTCACTCTACAGCAGTGACTTCGACGGGCTGACGAACTACGACCGGCAGGGCATCTGGTACACGATCGGATGCTGGCCCGCCGCCATCGACTACAACTGCATCGCCGAGCACTGGATGAACTCGCCCGGCGGCGGCGTCGCGTTCATCGGCAACAGCCGCTACGGCTGGGGCTCGCCCGGAGGACCCGGCAACGGGACGTCCGACCGGTTCGACCGCGAGTTCTTCAACCAGCTCTTCAACGCCGGCCACGACATCATCGGCGTGGCGCACGCGGCGCACAAGGACGTCTTCGTGAGCGAGGCTCGCGGAGACGGCTACACGCGCTACGTGCTCTACGAGCTCAATCTCCTGGGCGACCCGGAGATGCGCGTCTGGACCACGACGCCCTCGAGCGCCGTGGTCAACCACCCGGACCAGGTGCCGCTCTCGGGCGAGCCGTTCCTCGTGACCGTCCGCGGTCAGGACGGGCGCGCCATCCCGGACGCCCTCGTCTACTTCAAGAACACCGAGCTGGCGGAGACGTTCGTCACCGGACCCGACGGAGTGGCCGCCGTGGACCTCGACCCGACGTCGACCGGAGCGGTGACGATGACGATCACGGGACCCGGCGTCCTTCCGTACTCCGAGTCGCTTCCGATCGCGGATGTGCCCGCCGACTCGACGCCGCCGTCCGATGTCGAGACGCTCGTCGCGGCCGACCCGTTCGATCTTGGTGGCGAGGTGCAGCTCGACTGGACCGGCTATCCGGCGCCGGCCGATTTCGCCGCCTATCGCGTCTACCGTGACACATCACCGTTCTCGAGCGTGTCGGGGCGCTCCCCCGTGGCCACCGGCTTCCTCTCCGCCACCGGGACCGTGTGGTCCGACCAGACCGTCGACGACATGCAGCCCTACCACTATGCGGTCGTCGCGGTCGACCTGTGGGGAAACGTCGATGAGACCGTGCGATCGGTCGGACCCGTCGCGTCGAGCGTCAACGCGCGCATCCTGCTCTGGGACGCCGACGACGGCGATCAACCCTTCGACGGCGTCAACGACATGTTCTCCGCCGATGATGGCACGGAGGAGGCGTGGGTCCAGGCTCTGGATTCGATCGGTGAGCTCTACAAGTACGAGCAGGAGCTGCCCGAGGACCTCTCGCCGTACGACCTCATCATCTACCTCGGAGGCGTCGTGAACTTCGGCGGCCTCAACGTCCAGATGACGGAGGATGAGGCGACCGCGCTGCTCGCCTTCACGGATGACGGTGGGAGCCTGTACATCGAGGAGCCCAACTTCGGCGGGCAGTACAGCGAGAGCGGCAGCCCGTCGCAGGAGGATCTCTGGGATCGCTTCCACTGCGACTACACGATGGGCAATTCGAAGCTCGTCGGCAACGTCCAGTCCCTCACCGGCGCGCCGGGAGGCATCGCCGACGGCATGAGCTTCACGTACGACTACCAGGCGGACCCCGATCAGTTCGTTGCGACGATCGGCCCGAACGGGGATGCCGGCTCCTCCTCGCTCATGAACGACCAGGGCGCGGAGGGTCGCGGTGCCGTCTACGTGGAGCCCGCGAACGGGGCACGCCGCTACATGGTGCCGGTGCTCCTCGGCGCGATGACGGGAAGCGGACACCCCTCGACGCATCTCGAGTACGTCACGAGGCTGCTGGACGAGCTCGACCTCATCGGCACGACGGGCGTGGAGGACGGGTTGGTCGCCGGGAAGCACAGGCTCAACCAGAACAGCCCGAACCCCTTCAACCCGACGACGATGGTGCAGTACTCCGTCGGGACCGAGAGCGCGCGCGTCCGGCTCGCGGTCTACGACGTGCGTGGCCGGCTCGTCTCGACGCTCGAGGACGGTCTGGTCGAGGGCGGCGATCACGCCGTCGTCTGGGACGGGACCGACTCCCGCGGGCGCCGGGTCTCTTCCGGCATCTACTTCCTGCGGGCCGAGATCGACGGCTGGACCGACGCGCGGAAGATGGTCCTGCTGAAGTAACTGCGGCGGCGCATCGAGGGACCCGGGCGCCCGGACGCCGCATCGTTCCGGAGAGCCAGGGGCAAAGGCCCCCTGCCGCCGCGCCGGTCCCGGGAGCCGCACGATCGCAGCACGATGCATGCACAGGCGGGCGCGTCGAGAAGAACCTTCTTGACGCGCTCGCATTATTATGCTAACATAGCATTGATAGCTGAAACCTCACACGTACCGTGCGCCGGGCGGGAACGCATCACAGGAGAGACACCGCACCCCACACTGCTACTGCTCTGAGCGAATCGAGTCGACATCGCGAACATGACGCGTGACGCGCAGGGTGTCCGGAGTACCGGACGCGGCAGTGATCGGTGTGGGCTCCTCGCCCGCTGAACGCACTCCGTAGGACCGGGACCGGGTGCCTGTCACGACGCCGCGGTCCCGTTCGCGTCTCTGATGCCGGCCCTTGGAGCGCGGTCCGCGACGGACCTGGCGAACTCAGACGAAACGACGGAGCGGCGGTCCCGGCGACATCGGGACCTGACGCCCGGGCAGCGACAACGCAGAAGGAGGACGTGATGATCCCGAGATCGGTCTGGATCTGCATCGTGGTCGGATTCGCGATGCTCGCAGCGTCGGCGGCGCTGGCCGTCGACCCGATGATCGATGTCACGGTGGAGCGCACGGACATCAGGCTCGTGGCGGAGGGCAAGCAGGTCGTTCCCGTCATCGACGGCTTCCGGTCGCTCGCTCCCGCGGGAGAGCCGGACATCCCGGCCAGAGTCATGCACTTCGTCGTGCCGCCGGACATGTCGGTGGCGGACATCGTCGTCACGATGTCGGGGGAGCGCGAGCTTGCGGGCGTGCATCGCGTCGCTCCGGTCGTGCCGGAGATCCCGATCGGCGAAGAGCCGACCCCTATCGCATCCTCTCAGGCCGTCTACGGCAGCGACGCCGTCTATCCTCCTGAGCGGGCCGTCTCACTCGGCGAGGGGTACCTCGGCGGCTATCACATCGTCTCGGTAGCGCTCTACCCGCTGCGTTATCATCCGGCGAGCGGCAGGCTCGTTCTCGCGGAGAACCTCGAGGCACGGCTCGAGCTGCGTCCCACCATCGACCGCTCCGCGCCGCGCCACCGGATGACGGACGACGCCGCACGGACCTACCGTCGCATCGTTCGCGGCATGGTCGAGAACCCCGAGGACGTCGACGCCTGCCTGAAGCCGGGCGTCGACATCGTCAGCGGGAGCTCCCCGGGCGGGTTCGCTCCGCGTCACACTCCCTCTCTCGAGGGCAGCCTCGTGGAGTACGTGATCATCACGAGCGAGCAGTACGAGTCCTACTTCCAGCAGATCGCCGACTGGAAGACGAAGAAGGGCGTCCCGGCGGTCGTCCGCACGGTCTCCTGGATCGAGGCGAACTACCCGGGCGGCTGCGACACGGCCGAGCGTATCCGTATGTTCATCCAGGACGCGTTCGCATCCTGGGGCACGACGTACGTGCTGCTCGGCGGCGACACCGGGACCATCCCGCCTCGCTACGGATTCTCCGCCTACTACGGCGGATGGGAGATCTCGACGGACCTCTACTACAGCGACCTGGATGGGAACTGGAACGGGGACGGCGACAGTCAGTTCGGCGAGGGGTACAGCGGCCCGCTGGCCGTAGGTGACAGCCTCGACCTCTACCCGGACGTGTTCGTCGGCCGCGCGCCGGTTGCGACCATCATCGAGGCCGAGACGTTCGTCGACAAGACCTTCGAGTACATCACGAATCCGGATCCGGTCTTCGCCGAGCGGAACCTCTACCTCGCGGAGGTCCTCTTCCCGTACGACTGGGAGGAGGGAATGCTCATCAGCACGGACGGCGCGGCCGACGTCGTGGAACCGACGCTGTCGCTCGTTCCGCCGAACGTCCACGTCTCGCTGCTCTACCAGAACTACGACCCCTACCCGATGTCATGGCCCCTGAGCCGCGAGGCCGCGATCGACTCGATGAACATGGGCTACAACATCGTCTCGCATGTCGGGCACGGCAACAAGGACATCATGCGCTGCAGTCAGTACAACTACGTGACGGTCCAGGATGTGGACGGGCTGGTGAACGGGCAGGACAAGGCCGGGTACATGTGGATGCTGAACTGCACGTCGACGGCCATCGAGTACGACTGCATCGCCGAGCATCTGATGAACAACCCGGACGGCGGCGTTTCCTCGTTGTTCGGTCCGACCCGGTTCTGTTTCCCGACGACGGCGAAGGACTACTACTACACGTGGTTCGAGTATCTCTACACACAGGGCACGACCCGCGCCGGCGTCGTCAGCGCCGCCTGCAAGGTCCCGTACGTAGCCGAGTCGGAGTACGACAACACGGACCGGTGGACGCAGATGAGTCACACGTACCTCGGCGATCCCGAGATGCGGCTCTGGACGGCCCGGCCGACCGGTCTGACCGTCGCCCACGACTCGTCGGTCCCGCTCGGCCCGACCGATCTGACGGTCACGGTGACGGACCCGGCGGCGGTCGACAGCGCCCTCGTCTGCGTGATGAAGGACGGCGAGGTCTACGAGTACGGCTATACGAACGCCTCCGGCGAGGCCGTCATCTCGTTCTCGCCTGAGACGACCGGGCAGATATCGGTCACGGTCACGGCCGTGAACCACCTGCCCTACGAGGACACGATCTCCGTCACGGCGGCATCCGGGGCGCACCTGACGTGCGACACGGTCACGGTCGACGATGACGGGACCGTCGCGAGCGACGGCAACGCGAACGGCCTCCCCGAGGCCGGGGAGACCATCGAGCTCGACGTGAGGGTGCGCAACGCCGGCGCTACGACGGCGAGCGGCGTCACCGCAACGCTCGTATCGAGCGATCCGCTCCTGACGCTGCTGGACGACACGGAGAGCCTCGGCGATCTTACGCCGGCCAGCCTCACGCAGTTCGACGGCGCGTTCGCGCTTGAGATCTCGAACGACTGCGCCAATGAGTACGAGACCACGCTCGAGATCCAGTTCACGGATGCCGCTTCAAGGGCGACCTGGACCGACGAGTACACGCTTCGGGTCTTCCGACCGATGCCCCGGATCCAGGAGATGAGCTCCGACGACGACGGCAACGGTGACGGGATCCCGCACCCCGGCGAGACGGTCGCCGTCACGGTCGAACTGCTCAACGAGGGCAACGGCGACTTCGACGCGCTCACGGGCGTGCTGCGCTACCCGAACACGCAGGTCACCATCACGGACAGCACGGACACCTGGGGCGACGTCCCGGCCGGTACGACGGCCGAGGGCGGGGCCGGATTCCAGTTCGATGTCGTCAGCACCGTCACGGAGCACTTCCAGCTCGTGCTGACGGATGAGGACGGCAAGGAGTGGTCTCTCTACTTCGATCTCCAGCCGCCGACACAGCCCTCTGGTCTCACCGGGAGCGTCAAGGCAACGACGATCTACCTCTCGTGGACGCCGTCTCCGGACGACGACCTCTGGGGCTACCACGTCTATCGATCGCTCCTCGTCGGAGGTCCGTACCTTCAGGTGAACGACCAGGTCGTGGAGCGGATCTCCTATTTCGAGGACGCCGGCCTCGATGAGAGCACGCGCTACTTCTACAAGGTCGCGGCGATCGACTCCTCCGGCAACATCAGCAGCCATACGCCCGCGCAGAGCTTCAGCACGAACCCGCCCGCGCTGGACGGATGGCCGCTCATGGGCGGGGAGCTCATCTACAACACGCCCGCGATCTGGGACATCGACATGGACGGGGACCTCGAGGTCCTCGTCGGCTCGGGCCACATCCACTGCTGGCACGACAACGGAGTGGAGTACCGCGACGGAGACGGAGACCCGAGGACCAACGGCGTCTACGAGATCGACGGGACCGGCGGATACCGTTCGTCGATCGCGGTCGGCGAGCTGGACGGCGACGAGTATCCCGAGATCGTGGCGGCCGCGTGGGGCAACGTCGGCAGCGGCGTCGACGAGTATGAGATCTTCGCATGGAACGCTGAGGACGCAAGCCTGCTGCCTGGATGGCCGGTCACGACGCCGCGCTTCTGCTGGGCGACCGCGGCGCTCGGCGATCTCGACCGCGACGGACTCGACGAGGTCGTCATCCCCTGCGCCGACGGCAAGCTCTACGTCTGGAAGGGTGACGGCAGCGAGCTCATCGACGGCGACAACAACCCCGCGACCGACGGCGTGTTCCGCAACCTGGGCGCGTCGTGGGCGTACGCCTCCGCGTGCATAGCGGACCTCGACGGCGATCACATGAACGAGATCATCGCGCCGTCCCGCTCCGACTCGATCTATGTCTTCGACGCGGACGGCACCCGCGTTCCGGGGTGGCCGGTCGGTCTCTGGGACAACGTCCTGGCCTCGCCGTGCGTGGCCGACCTCGACGGTGACGGAGACCTCGAGGTCGTGGCCGCCTCGCAGGCCGACTCTCTGTGGGTCTACGACCACCAGGGCAACGTGCAGCCGGGTTGGCCGGTCTTCACCGACCTCGGCGGCGACTTCCCGCCGTCTCCGACGGCCGCCGATCTGACCGGAGACGGCGTCATGGAGATCATCTACGCCAGCGTCACCGGCGAGCTGTCGGTCTACTCGCTCGGCGGCGCCGAGCTCTCCGGCTGGCCGCAGACACTCGACGGAGCGTGTCACTCGAGCGCGGCCGTTGGGGAGATCGACGGTGACCCGGGCTACGAGATCGTGATCGGGTCGGACGCCGGCAAGATCTACGCGTTTGACGCCGACGGATACCAGCTGGCTGGCTGGCCCATCCAGATCGACGGAGAGGTCTACGCGACACCGTCGCTCACGGACCTCGATCAGGACGGCGACATCGAGGTCGTCGTCGCGGGCTTCGACGCGATGCTCTACGTCTGGGACGTCGAGGGCGACTACGATGACGGCGCGGGCGTCCTGTGGGAAACATTCCGGGCGAACTACCGCCGGAACGGGCTTGCCGCGTACGAGGAGCCGGTCGGGGTTCCCGAGGACGCGCCCGTTGACGTTGTGCGCGCCCGGCTGTCGCAGAACTACCCGAACCCGTTCAACCCGACCACGACGATAGCGTTCTCGATCGGCTCCGAGGGAGCCGACATCGAGCTCGGCGTCTACAACGTCGCCGGCGAACTGGTGCGCACGCTCATGAGCGGCGACGTCCCCGGAGGCGAGCATACCGTGGTCTGGAACGGCCGCGATGACGACGGGCGGACCGTGTCATCCGGCGTCTATTTCGTCCGGCTCGTCTCGGAAGGACGGGCGGAGACGCGCAAGATCGCCATGCTCAAGTGATCCCGAAGTCTCAGGGCTGCCGGCCGGGAACGCCGGCGCATTCCTGACGCGAGGCGGGCCGGGCTCAGAGAGCCCGGCCCGCTTCAACGTGGTGCCGCCCTGCGACGATCGAGGTCGTCCAACCGAGCGCTTGGTCGGAGCACGCTCCGGGGTGCCGGCCGTTCTCCCTGCCGTGTGAAGCCTGCTCAATCCTCGAGTTCGGCCCAGCGGTCGTAGAGCTCCTCGATGCGCTCCCTGAGCTTCCGCTGCTCCGTGACGAGCAGCTTCGCCTTCTCCCCATCCGCGTAGATCGCCGGATCGGCGAGTCGGATGTCCAGCTCTTCGAGACGCATCTCACCCGCCTCGATCTCCTCGAGGGTTCGTTGTCGCTCCTCCCGCCTGGCCTTCTTCCGTCGGGAGAGCCTCTGCCGCTCCTTCGCCTCCCGCCGCTTCTGCTCCTTCGACTTGGGACCGCCATCCCCGCCGGACCTCTGCTGCCCGGAATGACTTGATTCGTCGGACCCTCCCCCGCCCCGTCCGTCCGCGCCCTCCTGGGCCTCGCGCTCCTTCATCCAGAGGTAGTCGCCGTAGGTTCCGTGGTGCAGGCGGAGCCTGCCGTCACGCACCTCGAGCACCTTCGTCGCGATCGCGTTCATGAAGGTCCGGTCGTGCGAGACGAAACAGATGGTCCCCTCATACCGCGAGAGAGCCCGTTCGAGAACCTCCCGAGATGCGACGTCGAGGTGATTCGTCGGCTCGTCGAGGAGCAGCAGGTTCGCCGGTCTCAGGAGCATCTTCGCGAACCCGAGCCTGCTCTTCTCCCCTCCGGAGAGAACGCCGACCCTCTTGTCCACGTCGTCGCCGCGGAACAGGAACGCGCCCAGCATCGTCCTCAAGCGCGGACGCATCTCGTCGGAGGCGACGGTCTCGAGCTCTCCGAGCACCGTGTTCCCGAGGTTGAGGTCCTTCGCCGGATCCTGGCTGAAGTACTGCATCGTGACGTTGTGGCCGAGCGTGCGCTCGCCCTCGAGCACCGGCACCCGCCCCGCGATGATCTTCATGAGCGTCGACTTGCCGGCCCCGTTCAGGCCGACGAAGGCGATCCGGTCACCCCGGAGGGCCTCGAAGTCGACCCCGTCGAACACGACGCGACCTCCGTAGGCCTGCCTGATGCCCCGCAGAGAGACGGTCACGGCTCCGCCCCTCTCCGGCTGCGGGAAGTCGAAGTGGATGGCCTTCTGCTCGGTCGGCACCTCGGTCAGAGTGATCCGCTCGATCATCTTCTCGCGGCTCCGGACCATGTTCGCCTTCTTCTTGTCGCCCTTCCACTTGTCAACGAAGCTCTGAAGATGCGCGATCCGGCGCTCCTCCTGCTTGCGCGTGGCGAGGAGAACCTCGCGCTGCTTCTCGCGCTGCTCCAGGAAGGCGGAATAGCCGCCGGTGTAGTCCACGATGCCGGTCGAGGTCAGATCGCTGATCCGTGTCACGACGTGGTCCAGGAAAAGCCGGTCGTGCGAGACGAGCACGACCGCCCCGGGGTAGACGGCGAGGTACTCCTCGAGCCAGATCATCGACTCGAGGTCGAGGTGGTTCGTCGGCTCGTCGGGAT
>CAZAQL010000074.1:0-13013 GCA_964487295.1 uncultured bacterium
ATGCGTCGCACCCACGGCCCCCGGGTGATGGGCCGGCACGGGGCGTTCGCGGGCATGTTCCGGCTCGACTACGACGAGGAGCTCTTCCAGCGGAACTACCGCGACCCGGTCCTCGTGGCCTGCGCCGACGGCGTGGGGACCAAGATCAAGGTCGCGTCCATGGCCGGTCGCTACGACTCGGTCGGGGCCGATCTGGTCAATCACTGCGTCGACGATCTGCTCGTCTCACGCGCGCGCCCCATCCTCTTCGCCGACTACTTCGCGTCCTCGAAGATCCGTCCGGAGATGGTCGCCGACGCCGTCGGCGGCATGGCGGCAGCCTGCCGCAAGGTAGGATGCGCGCTCGTGGCGGGGGAGACGGCTGAGATGCCGGGCGTCTACTGCGACGGGGAGTTCGACCTCGTCGGGTGCATGATCGGCGTGGCGAAAAGGGACGAGCTCGACGCCGTCCGGCCGGTCGCTCCGGGCGACGTCCTCATCGGGCTTCCGTCCACCGGACTTCACACGAACGGATACTCGCTCGCGCGGCACCTGCTCTTCGAGGTGGCCGGCTACACGGTCGACACAGAGCACCCGGACCTCGGCGGCACGGTCGGGGAGGCGTTGCTGGCGGTGCACCGCGAGTATCTGACCGCGGTCGGACCGCTTCTCGGTCACCCGGCCGTTCACGGCCTCGCGCACATCACCGGCGGGGGTCTGTACGACAACATCGAGCGCATCCTTCCGGAGGGATGCCGAGCCCGCATCGACACGAGCTCATGGGAACCACTCCCCATCTTCAAGCTCCTGCGTGAGGTCGGCAAGCTCACCGACCGCGAGGCCTACCGGTCGCTCAACATGGGCATCGGGCTGGTGCTCGCGGCCGCGACGGAGGAATCGGACGAGGTGCGCGCCTCGCTGGCGTCACGCGGAGAGAAGCCGGTCGTGATCGGCGAGCTGGTGAGCGGGGAGCGGGGAGTCAGTATTACTTAGCCGAGTCCGAAAGACGCCCCTCTTAAAGGCCACGATGCCAACTTGCGCCTGTATGGGTAAGCTTGCTAGAATAGAACAACTGCGTGTGCTGAGGAACGGAGCTTGCATCTGACGAGGCTCACGCCCTATTCTGCTGCCCTCGTTCACGCTCGTATTCTGCAGCAACCCCGGTAGGAGATCGTGTGATGACCAAGCAAGAGGCCGACAAGCTCATCAGGGATCTCAAGAGGCTCGGGAGAGAGCACGCCAAGTCCGGCGAGAAGGCTCTCCGCTTCCTGCAGGATGCCGGCATTCTCACTCCCACTGGGAAGCTGCGCCGCGTCTACCAGACCCCCAAGTCGTCTGAATAGCATCGATGTACTCGACACTCCCCGCGTTCGTGCTCGGGTTCCACGGGTGCGACAGATCGGTCGGTGAACGCGTCCTGTCCGGCAAGACCTCCCTCAAGACGAGTGAGAACAACTACGACTGGCTCGGCCACGGAGTGTACTTCTGGGAACACAATCCCCAACGGGCTCTCGAGTACGCTCAGCATCTGGCTGCCAACCCGGGACGCGCGAAGACTCCGATCACTGATCCCTTTGTTCTCGGCGCGGTCATCGATCTCGGTCGCTGCCTGAACCTGCTGGAGTCCGAGTCACTGCATGTGCTGGCCGGTGCCTACGAGGCGCTCAGGGAATCGTTTGAGAGCGCTGACACGGACATGCCGGTCAACAGCGAACCGGACGCGGGGGGGTACCACCTGCTGAGGCATCTCGACTGCGCCGTCGTTGAGTACTTGCACGAGTTTGAGGAGCAGGCGGGCAGAGAGCCCTTGGACAGCGTGCGCGGCGTTTTCTTCGAGGGCGCGTCGCTCTACCCGGGAGCGGGCTTCAAGGAGAAAAACCACATACAGGTCTGTGTAAGGAATCCAAACTGCATCAAGGGGTACTTCAGGGTCCGGACGCCGGACAACGACTGGCCCGTGCCCTAGTCAGCACCCCTACTGCACGTACCCGAGCGCCTCGAGCTTCTCACGCGTCGCAGCGTCCATCTCGACCGCATCACTCTCGGCGCCACGTCCCTCCATGAACGCGTTAAGCCTCGCGAGCAGCCGCTCCGTGTGGGGCGCGCCCTCGATGTAGACGTTCTCCGTCTCCTCGGCGTCGTAAGCGAGATCGTACATCCTCGTCCCGACCTCGACGTTCGCGACGGGGGAGAAGGTACCGCGACTCGCCCAGGGGATGAGGTTCGTGTCGGCCGGCGCGATGGCGACGAGCTTGAGGTCTCCGTCGACGATGGCGCGCTGCTTGAATCCCGGCGGCCGGTCGCGCTCGATGAACACCGCGCGTTCGCCGGCCGGCGGGTTCAGAAGGTCGATCCCCGGAAGCCCTTCCGGAACGACGCCCACGCCCGCGAGCGCGAGCACCGTCGGCAGGAAGTCGATCTGCTGCGCCGGGACGTCGCTCGTCCCCGGCTCGATGCCGGGACCCGCGATCGCCAGCGGCACACGCACCACCTCCTCGTAGCACGTGTAGTGGAACTCCCCGCCGTGCTCGCCGAACTCCTCGCCGTGGTCCGACGTGAAGATCACAACCGTGTTCTCAAGGAGCCCGCGCTCCTCGAGTGTGTCCAGGAGCCTCCCGATCTCGCGATCGGTGTGCGCGATCTCCTGGTCGTATCGAGCGATGTCATCATCACCGAAGCTGTGCCATGCGTCATGAGACATATACTCGAAATGTGGATCAAAGTAGTGAACCCACATGAAGAAAGGCGGGGTCAGTTCGTCCAAGTCGGCGATGGCCAGATCCGTGAGCGGCACGGCGGTCGAGACATCATGCGGGTTGCCGACCTCGAGCACCGACGAATCGAACTTCTCGAACCCCTTGTTGAACCCGTAGGTCGGCGTGAGGAGCATGTGGCTGACGAAGGCCCGAGTGTCGTAGCCCTCGCCTCTCAGGACGCTCGCGACCGTAGGCAGCGTCCGGTCCATCGAGCGGTGGAAGTCGGTCGCGCCCGTGTCGCTGGGATAGCGCCCGGTCATCATCGTCGCCATCGAGGGCAGCGTCCAGCCCGACTGGCTGTACGCGACGGGGAAGACGAGACCGCGCCCTGCGAGGTCATCGACGACGGGGGAGACGGGCCGCTCGGATCCGGCGAAACCGACATGATCGTGTCTCAGCGTGTCGACGCAGATGAACAGGATGTTCGGGCCCGCGGGCCCGCGGGAGCAGCCGGTCTCCAGGCAGACGCCGGCGACGATCAGAACGACGGTTGCAGCGATGATGAGGCGCGCTCGCATGAATGCTCTCCGCGGAAGAGGGTGAAACAACGAGGTGCTGCGTGCATCTCATCATACCCCGGCGGGGCCTTCGAGAGAAGCCCGGAGGCCGTGCCAGGGAGAGAGCGCCGGTTCCGGCGTGATACGGCAGACCGCGGGGCACGATGCGTGATGCGGCGCCCCGATACACGATGACAGTGCTGCAATCTCTCAGTCTGTGGTGATCCAGCTCATCCGAGATGCAGCAGTAACGCCCCGGAGGCCCCCCTTCGGGGCGTTGCAATTGCGGCGGTAACCTGCGTCGTGGTAAGGTCATGGAGAAGGTGGCAGACGGATTCGCATCGGAGTGACGGATGGCGCGCAGAACAGGTTCGAGGACTCGTGAGAAGACCGCCGGGACAACGGGCCGCCCACGCAGCACGTCCACGGCGGGGTCCGGCGCCGGCGCGCCCGCGGTCGGTCCCAGGGTGCCGGCCAGGCACCCGCTTCTGTCCGACGCCGCCGTCCTGCTCTACCTCGCGCTCGCCAAGCTCGTCATTCACCTGCTGACGAACAGCGGCTACGGCTACCACCGCGACGAGCTCTACTACGTCGCGTGCGGCAACCACCTGGCATGGGGGTTCGTCGACCACCCGCCGCTCACGCCGTTCATCGCGCGTGCCGTCACCGAGACGCTCGGTGCGTCGCTCGCGGCGCTCAGGTTCCTGCCCGCGCTCGCCGGGGCCGCCACGGTGTTCGTGGCCGGCCGCATCGCGAAGGAGGCGGGAGGGCGGCTCTTCGCGCAGGTTCTCACGGCGCTGGCCGTGCTCGTCGGCAGCAACTTCCTGTTCTTCGGGACGCTTCTGACGACGAACGTGTTCGACCAGCTCTTCTGGGCGCTGGCGCTCTACCTGCTTGTCGTCATCCTGAGACGGGACGCGCCCCGCCACTGGATCCTCTTCGGCGTGGTCTTCGGGCTCGGGCTTCTGAACAAGCATACGATGGTGTTTCTCGGCGCGGGTCTGGGCGTCGGACTCCTGCTCTCGGCGGAGCGGCGTCACATGACGGACCGGTGGCGGTGGATCGCCACGGCGATCGCCGTCGCCATGTTCCTTCCGAACATCATCTGGCAGATCCAGCACGGCTGGCCGACCCTCGAGTTCCTGCAGCGCGCCGACATCAACCGCATGGAGTCGTTCTCGCCCTGGCGGTTCTTCGTCGGGCAGGCGATGGGACTTCACGCTCTGCTCGTGCCGGTCTGGCTCATCGGGCTCTGGCGCGCGTTCCGCTCGAAGGGCGACGCGTGGATGCGTCCCTTCGGCATCGCCTACGTGTTCCTGTTCCTGCTCCTCATGGTGACGCGCGGCAAGCACTACTACCTCGTGCCGTTCTATCCCGTGCTGCTGGCCTTCGGGGCGGTCGGCATCGAGCGATGGGTGGCCGAGCGGCGCGTCCGGTGGCTTCCGGCGACCGCCATCGTCGTGCTGGTGGCCGGAGGTGCGGTGACGGCGCCCATGTCGCTGCCCGTGCTCCCGCCCGAGGCGCTCATCGCGTACGCGGACAGGATCGACCCGTCACGGAGAGGATTGCCGCCGGGCGAATCGCGGATGCCGGTGGTCTTCCAGGACATGTTCGGGTGGGAGGAGATGGTGGCGGACGTCGCCGAGGCGTACTTCGCGCTCCCGCACGAGGAACGCGCGATCGCGGCGGTGTCGGCCAACAACTACGGACAGGCCGCCGCCATCGACTTCTTCGGGGAGGAGCAAGGCCTCCCGAAGGCCATCTCGACGCACAACTCGTACTGGTACTGGGGACCGCGTGACTACACGGGCGAGGTGCTCCTGACGGTCGGCGTTCAGCCGCACTCGCTGAGCCAGGCCTTCGAGTCCGGCGCCATCGTCGGGACCGTTGAGCACCCTTACGTCGTCTGGTACGAGACGAACCAGCCGATCATCGTCTGGCGCGACATGAAGATGCCGCTCGACAGGGCCTGGTCCAGGATGAAGCTCTTCTACTGATGAGGTCCAGGCGGCGGCCGGGCGCCGGTCTGCCGACGGAGCCTTTCATCGCATCGAAGGAAGTGAGGCAGCCTTGAGCATCGCTACGGCTCGACCCACATCACGGAGTCGGAAGCAACACGCCGAGGGCGACCGGAGCCGCGTGTCCTCGCCGGCCACTGCCGCACCGGCGCGCCGACGCTCCTTGCTCGCTCGAGCGGGCCTCGCGGCGGTGCTCGTGGCGGCGCTCGCGCTCGGCGGCTGCGGGGGCGACGAGGAGAGAACCCTGAGCGCCGAGGAGCACGCCTACTGGACCGACCAACTCGGCCGCTGGCACGAAGGCGGTTGGCGTGAGCTGACGCCGGGTGAGGAGGACTCGATCTCGGTCGCGCAGCGCCAGGAGATCGAGAGGCTTCGCTCCATCGGCTACCTGACCGGCTCCACAGCGCCGCCGGCGAACAAGGGCGTGACCGTCTACGACGCCGCCAGGGCGTACGAAGGCCTGAACTTCTACACCTCGGGGCACCAGCCCGGCGCCACGCTCATGGACATGGAGGGCAACATCCTCCACGAGTGGCGCTACCTGTTCATCCACGCATGGGACAGGTATCCCGGGGAGGAGCTGCCGCCGAACAACAAGTCCATCGGCTACTGGCGCCGCGCCCACCCGTTGCCGAACGGCGACGTCATCGCGATCTTCGAGGGCGTCGGCATCATCAAGGTCGACAAGGACTCCAATCTCATCTGGGCCAATTTCAACTCGGCCCATCACGATCTGGAGGTCATGCCGGACGGCACCATCTACACGCTGACGCGCAAGGCGCACATCGTGCCCCGCATCAACGAGGACAAGCCCATTCTCGAGGACTTCGTCACGGTGCTCGACGAGAACGGACGGGAGATCCGCAGCTTCTCGCTGCTCGAGGCGTTCGAGGACTCGCCCGACTCGGCGCTGCTTGCGGGGATGAAGCCCGCGGGCGACATCTTCCACACGAACACGATCGAGATCCTCGACGACACGCTCGAGGGCGAGGTGCCGGGGTTCGAGGAAGGCAACGCTCTCGTCTGCATGAGGGAGACCGGCATCATCGCAACGGTCGACCTCGAGGATGAACGGGTCGAGTGGGCGTTGACCGGCCCGTGGGAGGCGCAGCACCAGCCGACCGTGCTGCCGGACGGCAACATGATGCTCTTCGACAACCGGGGGGCGAACGGTGCGTCCCGGGTCATCGTGTTCGACCCGCGGACCGAGAAGGCCCTGTGGGTCTATCGGGGCAAGTCGCAGGGCAGCTTCTTCTCGAACGAGTGCGGCTCTGCCGCCGTGCTTCCCAATGGGAACGTGCTCATCACCGAGTCGGACCGGGGGAAGGCGTTCGAGGTGACGCAGGACAAGGAGATCGTCTGGAAGTACATCAACCCGGCCCAGGCCGGCGAGGATCGCGAGTTCATCGCGACCATCTTCGAGATGGTACGCCTGGACGGGGACTACGGAGCGGATTGGCTCGGGGGTTGAGCATGCGTGCGTTCATGACGTTGCTGATGCTGGGTCTTGTGGTCGTGCTCGCCGGGTGCGGCGCAGGCGCCGGGGCCGGAGGCGCGGACCTCGAGGTCGGTAGCACCGGGGCGGCCCGCACCGCTCGGTCCGTCGACCCGCGGAGCCGGACGGCCGGACCCGGCGGCATGACGGAGGGCGCGGTTCCGGCCGGCAGCCCCGGCGAGGAGCACCGGATGCTCACCTCGGACGGCGCCTGGTCCTGGCTCGCCGGCCCGCGCGCGCTCCATCATGAGGGGGATCATCGCCGCACGTACACCGCCTGGGTGAACTCCATCGGGGACGTGCGCGTCGCCTCGTACGACCACGATACCGGCGAGCGACAGCTCGTGACGATCGAGGAGTCCTTCCAGACCGACGACCACGCGAGTCCGACGCTCGCCGTCCGGCCCGACGGCCGCGTCATCGTCTTCTACTGCAAACACCGGGACCGCTGGCTCATGTCCAGGACGAGCGTGGAGCCCGAGGACATCACCGCGTGGGGGCCCGTGCGCTACCTCAAGCAGTACACGCCGGAGAACCATGGCAACACCGACCCGCGGCCCGTCTATCTTCCGGGCGAGGCCGACAGACTGATGCTGCTCTGGCGCGGTCCCCGGTACGACACGTACTTCGCGACGACCGACAACGGGTGGGACTGGACCGAGCCGGCGCCCCTCATCGCCGCCGGCGAGACGAGCCCGTACTTCTGCGTTCGCGGAGATCGTGACCGGGCGATCCACATCGCCATCACTCCCGAGCACCCGCGGCGCGAGGGCGGTCTCCGGGTGCTGTATGCGCTCTACGAGGCGTACGCGGTGCGCAGGGCGGACGGGACGCCCATCAGCGGCATGGTCGAGCTGCCGGTGGAGCTCAGGGAGTGCGAGGTCGTCTACGACGGAACTGCGAGCGGAACGCCCGCATGGGTGTGGGACGTCGCCGACGCGGACGGCGCGCCCGTCATCGTCTACGCGACGTTTCCGACCCCGGACAACCACCAGTACTGGTACGCGCTTCGAACGACGGAGGGATGGGAGCGCCACGAGATCACGGCCGCGGGTCCGGGCTATACGGACGCGCACCCAAGTTCCCGCTGGTACGATCCCTACTACTCCGGCGGGATCGCGCTGGATCCTGCGAACCCGTCGGTCGTCTATCTCTCACGGCAGGTCGAGGGTGTCTTCGAGATCGAGCGGTGGGAGACGTCCGACGGCGGCACGACATGGGAGAGAGGCGCGATCACATCAGGCTCGGCGTCCGACAACGTCCGTCCCGTCGTTCTTCGCACCTCCGTCACGGGAGCCGGGACGGCTGAGCCCCCGTCCACGGTGTACTGGATGAACGGGAGCTACACGAACTTCTCGGAGTACGCCACCAGCATCCGCATGTACGTGGAGGGGGAGTAGGGCCGGTCGGCCCTACTTCGCGCTATCCCGTCACCCTACGAGCCGTCAGCTCTTCGGTCCGCGTCCCGGTAGAGCGCCTTGATCTGCCCCCAGCTCCGCTGCTCGACGGCCGTCCAGCCGCACCCGCGGCCGTGCGCGCCGATGAGCTCGTCGTACGGCGTCTGGGGCAGGCAGGGGGAGTTCTCGTGGAGCGTCAGATCGTCTCCCCAGAGGTCGCAGAAGAGCGGGTCCTCCTCGATGATGCCGCTCAACGTCCCGCAGAGCGTGTTCGAGCCGGCGTTGCCGTACACGCAGCAGTTCGCGATGAGCGGGTCGGAGAGCTCCGCGCAGTAGACGGGGTACGTGCCGGCCAGGTCGAAGGCGAGGATTGTGCGGAGGATGGATGGATCTGAGTTGCGAAGGAAGACGCTGGAACCCCACATGGCGCTGTGGCGCACGAACGTGCAGTGGTCGACGATGCCCGATGAGGAGAGCATGAGGAGCGCCCCGCCACGGGGCGACGACCCCGCGATGAACGTGCACCCGTCGATTGCGATGACGGGACAGTGGTCGACGTGGATCGCGCCTCCGCCGAAGTACGGGTCGTCGTACGTGGTGGCGCAGTCGATGAACGTGCAGCCCGTGACCGTCGGTTGGGCCTCGAAGAACCCGAGCGCTCCGCCCTTCCGCTGGCAGGTGTTCCCTTTGAGGTAGCAGTCGGCGAACCAGGGAGCTGTCTGGCGGCAGTACGCGGCGCCGCCGTGGTAGTTCCAGCCCTCGCACTCGAGGAAGGAACACTCGTGGAGCGTCGGGGCCCCTCCGTCGATGGCGTAGAAGCCGCCGCCGCTGCTGGCGGCGCACCGCTCGAAGACCACACGAATGAGGGTCGGAGAGCTACCCTCGCACGAGACCCCTCCGCCGCCGACACCCGACCCCACGTAGCCGTCTCTTATGGTCACGTTCGCGAGTTTCGCGAACTGGCTCTCGCCATCGTGGAACAGAAATCCCCGGTGGGGGTTGCCCGGTCCCGCCTGGCAGTCGATGACGCACTTCGAGGCGTGGCCGCTCTGCGAGTCGACCCGGATGTCCTTGCCGAGGAACGAGACGTCGACGTTGCCGTCGCCCGTGAAGATGCCGTCCGTGAGGAGAACCGTGTCGCCGTCGGCGGCCTCTGCGATGGCCTGCTGAATGGTCGGATAGTCGCCCGTGCCGTCTGGCGCAACGAGCAGCGTCGCTCCATGGACTGGGGCGCACGGAAGAAGAAGCGCCGCAAGGGTGATGGGCATCAAAAGGAATGTGTGCGCGCGCATCGCATCACCTCCGGCGATGTGAGTGAGAGATGATGATCTACGAACACGATACCACACGCAGCGCCGCGGCGCAATAGCAGGGAGCGGGAGCCGTGACGGCGTGATACAATGGGGATGATACCCCCTCGTTCCGCGTTGAAGTGGGCCCCTGTCGGCCCGGAGGGACGTTTCCATGAGGAAGAGGCCCATAAGCTGCTCTCTGACGGTCCCCCCACGAATGCCGGCGGTGCCGCTTGGCGCCTTGGCGCTAGCCGCCGGGCTTATCCTTTGCGCGTTCTCCATGTCGGCACAGGCCACCCCGAGCCTCTGGACTGCGGCGTCCGACGGCGCCGGTGCCCGTGAGGTGCGTCTCGGATGGGGGGACGAGCCGTTCGCGCTCGACGCCGTGTCGTCCGACCTCTCTACGACGAGGCTCGCCTTCTCGCTCGAGAGCTTCCTCACGGCCGATGTGGAGGTCCGGGGCGCCGTGTCGACGGCGCTCGCTCTGCCCGGCGCGTCGCTCCTGCTCGAGCGAGGCGCTCCCGAGCTTCCGGTCGTCCGGGCGTCCGTCGCGGTGGCCGACCGCGGGGCGCTCGAGCTTCGCGTGAGCAGCGAGGTCTACGAGGAGTTCACCGACGTCGACCTGCCCCCGTCGAAGGGCAGCATCCCGCGCACCGTCGACCCCGCGAGCGTGCCGTACGAGCACGGGCCCGTCTACGGAGAGGACGCGTGGTATCCGCCCCGGGCCGTCGATCTCGGCGAGCCCTACATCCTCCGCGATACGCGCGGCGTGGTCGTTTCCGTCAACGCGTTCCAGTACAACCCGGTGCGGCGGACGCTTCGCGTGCTCCGGTCCGCGACCATCGAGGTGGTTGCGCGCGACGCGCGGGGCGTGAACGAGCTGCAGGCCCGCACGCCGGTCCGCTCCGTGGAGTTCGAGCGGCTCTACGCGAGCCACTACGTCAACGCGAACGCGCTCGTCCGAAGCGGCGCTCTCGAGTCGGGACGCGGCCGGTACACGCCGGTCCCCGAGGTCGGCCCGATGCTTATCATCGCGTTCGACGACTTCGTCGACGAAATGGAGCCGCTCGTTGAGTGGAAGAACCAGTCGGGCGTGCCAACGACGCTCGTGCCGCTCTCGTCGATCGGTTCCGACCCGGACGACATCCGGAGCTACATCCAGAACGCCTACGACACCGACGGCATCGCCTTCGTCCTGCTCGTCGGGGACGCCGACCAGATGCCGACCTATCCGGATGGCAGCAACGCGGCCGACCCGATGTACTCCCTCCTGGCCGGGGCGGACTCCTACCCGGACATCCTGGTCGGGCGGTTCTCGGCCGAGACGGCCGAGCAGGTCATGACCCAGGTGATGAGGAGCGTCGAGTACGAGAGCCAGCCGCAGGTGGGAGCCGGCTGGTATCACAAGGCCACCGGCATCGCCTCGAACCAGGACGGGGGCACCGGCACCCCGGACTGGGAGTTCATGAACGACATCCGCGACATGCTTCTCGGGTTCACGTTCACCGAGGTGGACCAGATCTACGACCCATCGGCGTCGACCGCCGCGATCACGGCCGCCCTGAACGAGGGGCGGAGTCTCGTCAACTACATGGGGCACGGCGCGACGATGGGGTGGTCGACCGGGCCGTTCATCAGCAGCCACGTCAACGCGCTGACGAACGACGACATGCTTCCCTGGATCGTGAGCACGGCCTGTTACGTGGGGAAGTTCCACACCGTCACGTGCTTCGCCGAGGTCTGGATGCGGGCCACGAACGGCGACCGGCCGACGGGCGCCGTCGGCATCTACGCGTCGTCGGTCAGCCAGGACTGGGTGCCGCCGCTCACCGCCCACGTCGAGATCATGGACCTCCTCGTGAGCGCGGAGAAGCGCACGCTCGCGGGCCTCTACATGAACGGCGCTTGCGCGATGATCGACGCGCACGGGTCGGTGGGGGCGGACGAGTTTACACACTGGCACGTCTTCGGCGATCCGAGCCTGCGGGTGCGGACCAACGCGCCGGACACACTCACCGTCGCGCACGACGGCTACGTCGCCCCGGATGCGTCGAGCTTCACGGTGCAGACCGCGGCCGGCGCTGTCGCGGCGCTCTCCGACAGCGGGCGCTTCATCGGCTCGGCCATCGCCGACGGCGAGGGCCTGGCTGTCGTCTCGTTCGCGGACACGCTTCCCGGGGACGATGTCCTTCTGACCGTCACCGGGTTCAATCGCGTGCCGGTCTCGGAGCATGTCCCCGTCGGCAACGGCTCCTCGTCGGGCGACACGACCCTTGCGTTCGCGCTCAGCCAGAACTACCCGAACCCCATCCGGCGCGGGACGGCCATCGCGTTCTCACTGCCGGTCGGCGGGGACGTCTCGCTCGTGGTCTACGACGTCGCCGGTCGGCGTGTGTCGACCCTTGCGGAGGGCCATCACGTGGCCGGCGACTACCAGGTCGTCTGGGAGGGCAAGGACGACGGCGGGAACGAACTCCCCTCCGGGGTCTACTTCTACCGTCTCGAGACGCCGCAAGGGGAGAGGCACAGGAAGATGCTGCTTCTGAGGTAACGTCATCGACGGACACGAAACCGATGGAGAAGCCCCCGGCGGTTGCCGGGGGCTTCTCGTGTCCTGCGGGTGCGTCCTGCCCAGTGTGTCGATGCGCCGGTCTGTGGAGGCCTCGTGGCGCTAGCCGCCTGAGAGCTCGCCCCGTTCCGCAGCCGCCTTGAGCTTGTCGTTCGCCATGATGGCGACCTCGACGCGGCGGTTGAGCTGCTTGCCTTCCACCGTCTCGTTCGAGGCGACAGGCTGCATCTCGCCGTACCACGTGATCGTCATCCGCGTCCCTGCCACGCCGTGCTCGATGAGGTAGTGCGACACGGAGAGCGCCCGCCGCTCCGAGAGCTCCATGTTGTACTGCTCGGAGCCGTCGGCGTCGGTGTGACCCTCGATGAGGATGTCGGTGTCCGGGTACTCGTTGAGGATCTCCGCAAGCTCCATCAGGTTCTCCTGGGAGGCCGGTCTCAGGTCGGCCTTGTCGACGTCGAAGAGGAGCCCCGAGTCGAACGTGATCTTGATGCCCTCGCCGACGCGCTCCACCGTCGCTCCCTCGATGTCACGGTCGATCTCCTCCGCCTGGTCGTCCATGTAGTTGCCGATGGCGGCCCCGGCGGCCCCGCCGACGACCGCGCCGAGGATGGCGCCGAGCGCCGTGTTGCCGGATGCATCGCCGATCGCCGCGCCGACCACCGCGCCGGTCCCGGCGCCCACTGCGAGCCCCTTGTCCCGCCGCGACATCGACGCGCAGCCCGCGAGCGCCGCGACGAGAACGAGCGCCGCGAGTACCGTGAGAGTCCTTCTCATGTCTGCCTCCTTGATGGGGGAGCCTCTGCATCACCCGGTGTGACGCTGCGGAGCATCGCGTGTTCGATGCCGCGCGGTCAAGCCGATTCCCGACGCTCGCGGCAGATGGTTCGTGATTGACAAGATAGGGGAGATGTGTGATACACTATAGTATCGATTCCTGAGATGGAGGACGGCACACGCACACTCACACGGGAGAGGTCCCATGCTTCGCGGTCCGCTGATGGCGGCGA
>CAZAQL010000075.1:0-12790 GCA_964487295.1 uncultured bacterium
ACAGGTGTTGTACAGGGGGGTCCGCTATGGACCTGGCCTGAAGCGCGCCGCCGGCGGGGACGAGCCATGCCGGCGGCGATGCTTGTTCGTGGGCGTCATGGCGATGCGCCATTAGAAATCGCGTGATACATGTGCTTGACAGGAATGGGGGGGGGTGGCGTATACTTGGCATGTGGTCACCATATAGCTGTCCGTGGCCTTCGGTCACGCGGGCAGCCATGAGCACTCCCCGCAGCCCTCGGAGGCGCACATGGTCAGCAGACTCCGATCTCTCAAGTCCGCGCTGCCTTTCATCCTCACTGTCCTCTGCGTGTTGCTCAGCCACCCGGCCGTCGCGTCACCGTATGAGGGGTGGTATCCGCTCGCACCGGGAGCGGACGATCCGGCGCCGCCGACGGTCGTTCTCGTCACCGAGGAGCCCTCGGTCTCGGTCATCATGGTCGATCTTCCGGGGATGGTCCTCGAGACCGTGACCGAGGAGGGTGCGGACTACTCCCGAGTGTCAATACCGGGGTACGGGGAGCTGTCAGACGCCGGGTTCCCGCAGCTTCCCGTCGTGCCGGTCGTCGTGGCCGTACCGGAGAGCGACTCTCTCCAGGTGCGAGTCACGGTGCTCGATTCTGTTGAACTGACGGACATCCTGCCGCTGTCCGCACCCGAGTGGGAGGTTGAGTACTCGCCTGAAGGGCATCCGTACTTGACTCCGATGTTCGCGCCGGACGAGACCTTCTATGGGCGAACGGAGAGCGGTCCCTTCTACCCTGGCACACCGATATACGGCGCGGGTCGCGGCCATCTTCGCGATCAGGCTTTCAGCCGCGTGGAGCTCCATCCGTTCCAGTACGAGCCCGGAACCGGCGTCCTCAAGATCCTCACGCGCGTTCGCATCAGCATCGACCATGCGCAGTCGAGGGGAGCACGCACTTGTGACCTCGGTCCGTTCGCTGGGGTGGCTGCATCGGTGCTCCTGGGGTACGATCAGCGCTCGGACGCCGGTGGCAGTCGCGGCGGGCGAGACGGTCCAGGGACGGTTGAATGGGTGAGCAGCTACGCGGCGTGTCTGGCGGCTGAGCCGGACTATCTCATCATCTATGATGATGCCGACTCTCTCTGTCCGACGTGGGCGGACACCACGACCCACGAGGGTAAGCGATGGCTGGGACGGCTCGCAACGAAGCGAGCCGAGTACAACGGGTTCAATGTGGCGCTGCTTCCGGTGAGCGAGTTGATCGGCATCGGAGGGCGGGACGAGCAGATCCGGGCAACGATCACTGACCTCTATGAGAACGGCACCGCCGGACATATGGGTGACGGACATCTTGGATTCGTGCTGCTTGTTGGGGATGCAAAGGCTGGCCAGACGGGCACCGGGATCCCAATGCACGACATCCAGCACTTCTTTCACCAGGGCTATGATGGTGATCATGTCTCGACGGATCACTGGTACGCATGCGTCGCGGACACAGACTGCGTGGCGGATGTGGCGCTCGGACGACTTGCTTCTGGGAGCGTGGAGGAACTCGTCACGGACGCAAGCAAGACCATCGCGTATGAGCCCGTGGCAACAGGTGAGTCGTGGCGTGAGAGGATCTACCTGTCGTCCGGGTACAACGACACGATGACCATTCACACGGACGGCGCAACAACTGAGATAGAGAACATCGAGGACATCCTGAGCAGCGTTTCAGAGTACGGCTTCGATGTCTCCGTTCGGTACGCTCACTTGCTGCCGGTCCCGACGGAAGGCCAGGTCGCCGCGATGCGACCGGTCAACGTGGACTCCTTCGACCTTGGACGCTTCCTGGTCGTGCTGTACGACCACGGCTACGAAGTCGGGAACGCGACGTTCGATTGGATGGACACTAACGACTTGCAGAACAGCGGGATGCCGTCACTGGTGCTTTCGCACGCCTGCAAGTCCGGTGGCGTGGACAACGTTGAGGTACCCGACGGCGATGACAACTACGACAGCCTCGGTGAGCGGCTCATGCACCTCGACCTGTCCGGCGAGACGGGGGCGATCGCGTTCCTCGGCGCTACTGAACTCGCGTTCGACAAGGAGATGGGCAGACGTGCTCTGAGCATGATCTTCGACGAGCATCAACCTATGCTTGGCTGTGCGGTTGCAGCAGCTAAGGCTTCGGAGTTCGGAGCCGAACCTTGGAACGACTCGGCTTTCGCCTCCCACGAGTTCACGCTTGTGGGTGACCCCGCCTTGGATGTGCTTCTCGAAGAAGAGGACGGGTATGCCACAGGACCTGACCTGGTCATCCGCAGTGGCGATCTGGACGTGCCACGAGCGGCGAGCTTCCGCGATGTCATCACGCTGCGCTGCGAGGTCCGGAACGAGAGCGCAGTCGACGTCCCGCCGAGCACGGATGTTGAGGTGGAGTTCCAGCTCACGGCTGTGAGTGGCCAGCGTGACACACTCTTGCGGGCATCAACGCAAGGACTGGCGGGCTGGGGCGTTTGGACTGCGGAGCTGGATTGGGATACCGATCCGGCGTGCCTCGGAGACTACGAGGTCACAGCGTTCGTTGACCCAGACAGCGTCGTGACCGAGTTCCGCGAGGGCAACAACATCTCAGGGGAGTCGTTGCCGCTTGCCGTGGGGTTCTCAGCCGACGAGTTCCCGAGGCCGATCGAGAACCTGCGCGTGGCAAGTCCTCTGGCGACGGCCGAGCTCGATGGTGTCCCTCCCAACGAGATCGTCCTCCTGTACAGGCCGACCACAGACGGCGCTGCCGTGCAGGTGGTGGAGGTCCGCGACAGTCAAGGTGGTCTTCTCTGGGATTTCGAGCATTCGGGGGGAGGTTCTGTTTTCGCCCCAGCCGTCGGCGACATGGACCGAGACGGCCAACTGGAAGTCGTCGCGCCGTTTTCTGATGATGCGGCACAGGCGGACTCATGCTTCGTTCTCGATGGCCGTGGGGTTCCCGACCCTGGCCGCATTCGTGCCGCGTTCCATGTAGGGAGCTGTCGTGGTGGTCCATTACTTGCCGACATCAGTCCACTCGATGGTCGCCCTGAGGTCCTCATTGCCGCCGACGCCGGAGCCGGCGAGTTCGTGTCCGCCTGGGACGTGAGTGGAGCACAGCCGGACACAGCATGGGCGTACTACAGGGGTGACTTCGGGAGCGCAGAGGTGCGACCGCTGACGCTGGTGAACTTCGCTGGCTCGGCGGGAGATGTCGTCACATGGATGCCTGATCAGCCCACGGCGAAGCTCAAGTGTATTGGGAGCGACGGTTCGAGTGAGTGGACGAAGACGATCACTGGGGACCCCGTCGCCATGCCAGGGTTCGGCTCGGCGGCAGGAGACCTGGACGGGGGCGGTGATCTCGATGTTGCGGTCGCTCTGGGAGCCCTCCCCCAGTTGCTCGTGTACGAAGCAGAGAACGGGGACTTGATCGGCGCATCGGCGGCCGGAGCCATCGGTGCGTTTGCCGGCCTTGCCGTGGGCGATGTGGATGGCGACGGGGAGCTTGACGTTGTCGTCGCCGGGCAGGACCGAGTCGATGTCTTCAACGCGTCAACAGGGCTCTTCTCGACCCCGGAGTGGTCCTGTGCGCTGACAGGCCAGATGCCCGTGGGGTGCGAGCCACTGATCGGGGATATCGACGGCGGATCGGATTTGGAGATCGTCGTGGCCACGGCGGACAACCGCCTCTGGATACTGAAGCCGTCGGCCACGTCCGACACGCTCGATCCACTGACTCCGCCAATCTGGCTTCCGGGCAAGTACACCACCGGAGCCATCTGTGATCTTGACTCCGACGGCTACACCGACATCGTGTTTACGACCGACGATGGTTCACTCCACGACCTCGAGCACTGGGAGCCGAGCACCGGCCGCTTCGACTGGCCCATGTATCGTCACGATGCGCAGCGCACGGGCGTGCACAGCTGTCCAGTCTCAGGCGTGCTCGAGGGGAGCGCAAGCTGGGTCGGCGACATCAGCATCAGCGGCGACGTGACCGTTCAGAGTGGGGAGGCGCTGCACCTGCAGCCCGGCACCCACGTCGTCTGTTCGCCTGGCTGCGATGCTGAGTCGGGCGGCGCGGATTCCACCCTCTGCGAGCTCATCGTCGGGGGACGCCTGGACGCGGTAGGAGGCTGCGGGAGCGCAGCGACAACGATCGCATCCGACGGAGCTCCCGGATCCTGGTACGGGCTTGTCTTCGAGAGCGGGAGCGCGTGCTCGCTGAGTACCGTGTCGATCCTCGATGCCTACAAGTCGGTGTGGGCGACCGAGACCGATCCCCTCGTGTTGAGGCAGTCGATCCTCGGGAATCACGCCCTGTTCGGCGTGCAGCTGGCGGGGTGCGACGGTGTTGCCAGGATCGACTCCTGCCGCGTTTCCGACTGTCTGGTCGGCGTGCTCGCGACCGACTCGTCGGCCGAGGTTGTGAGGAACACGATCGTCGATGCCAGCAACCACGGCATCAAGCTCGTGGACGATCTCGGCTCCGACGTGACCGGCAACGAGATCTGGCTCGATGAAGGGGATATCCCCTCGGGGTGGTATGCGGGCATCTACGTCCTCTCACCGGAGAGCCCGGTGGCGACCGAGCTGGCCGCTAACGTCATCCACATCACCGACCCTGGCAGCATCGGTATATGGACGAACATGGTGCCGGAACCGATGAGCATCACTGGCAACGTGCTCAGCGGTTGGCGGTGCGGCACAGGAGTGAGGTTGGCGAAGAGCTCCGCAACGCTGCGGGAGAACGAGCTCTCGGGGTTCTCGACCGCATACTACATCACGAAGAAGGGCTTCCACGTGATCGACATGGGAGACGACGTCGGGTCGCCGGGGATGAACTGCACCGACGACCTGAGTGCCTTCAACATCGACGCGATCAGCACGACTCCCTCCGTGCCCATCTACGCCCAGAACAACTGGTGGGGAACCTCCTCGCCTGACTCAAGTCGATTCCGCGCGAACGGCGTCGCCCTCTACTGGGAACCGTATCTTGAAGTCGATCCGCGAAGTCGAGGTGGCGGCCCTAACGACACGGAGGAGGATGGTGTCTTCTCTCTTGCCCACGCGTCTCCGAACCCCTTCAACCCGACAACGGCGATCGCCTTCGCGGTCCCGGAGACCGGAGACGTGAGATTGGCGGTGTACGATGTTGCCGGGAGGTGTGTGCGAGAGCTGCTGGCGTCCCGTCTGGCTGCGGGAGAGCACCGAGTCGTCTGGGACGGGCGCAACGACGTCGGGCAGCGGCTTGCTTCAGGCGTCTACTTCTGCCGTCTCAAGACCGCGTCGGGAACGAGGGAGTCCAAGATCGTATTGCTCAAGTAGCTCGCTTGTGACCGGTTGGAGAGTGTGAAGACTCTTGTTGCTGTCAAGAAGAGGTGCGACAATGATCATGCACAGGCTGAGTCACCACATCATCCGGGCTGGAGTTGTTCTTGCATCCCTGGTGGGTCTGGCGGTGGGCGCTTGGGCGATCCCGACTTCCGTTGAGCTGGATGGATACGCAGTCATCAGGGATCCGGAGTGTTCCGGGCGGGCGCGGGTTCTGCTCCGCTTCCGCATGCCCGACGAACTTGACCACGGCGTCGTGGACATGGCCATCGCCAGGCTGGAGATCGTGACACAGCAGCAGGGCGCGTCGTCCGTTCCGGTCGAAGCGCACGTCGTGACGCGAGCGTGGGATCCCGAGTCGGTCACATGGGATGCGGGATGGGCCACGGGACAGGGGAGCTGGGACGATACCCGCGTGTGCGGCGGAGTGGTGCGGTTCGGGAGGACACCTGCCCTGGGGTTGGACGTGAGCGAGCTTCTCGGCGCAAGCGCGCGGTCGCGCGCGACCGACTTCGACATCGTTCTTCTCACAGAGCTGGATGCGTTCTCGTTGCCTGTCGAGTTCTCGATCACGGCCGGTGACATCTCCCTGGACTACTCGGTTGCTGAGTGACCGTCTTGGAGTACATACGAGGAGGGTGTGATGAAGACCGCGACTGCGATCGTTGCCGTGCTGATCGCCGGGCTTTTCGGGCTGGTTCCCGACTCGTCGAATGCGGAGACGATCGGCTGGACGCTGATGCCGGAGTGGGCGCCGGGGTGTGATGGCATCTACCCCGGGGCCGCTGATCTGGACGGGGACGGAGACGTCGACCTGATGTTCGCCTATGACTGTATGCGGAACGACGGCGGGCGTTCCGTCGGGCCGTGGGTTCACAACGGTGCGTGGTGCGAGGGACTCCCGGATCCCAATGAGTGTGTCTTCGCCAAGTTCGATCTTGCCGATCTTGACGCAGATGGTGACGCGGACCTGCTGGCGGGCTGCTACTACGGCGCGATTCTGTTCTACGAGAACACGGGAAGCGCGTTTGAACCTCAGTGGACTCGGAACGATGACTACTTCTTCACGAGTTGGTCGAGTATCCGTGCGCCAGGAGCGGCAGATCTGGATGGGGATGGAGACATCGATATCGTATCTGGTGCTCCCGGAACCAGTAGCCGTCTCATGGTGCACTGGAATGAAGGAACGCCGACGAGTCCGGTCTGGATCGAGGATCGCGAGTTCTTCTCCTCCATCTCGCCACTGGGGATATCTCTTGACCCGAACTTCGCGGATCTGGATCAGGACGGCGATCTGGATCTGGTAGCGTTCCCCACCAATTGGGACGACATTCCACCGAATGTGTACGAGAACGTAGGTTCAGCGACGAGTGCGGTCTGGCAGGAGAACCCCGGACTTCTGACGGGCGTCGCAAGCGAACACATCTACTATGGTGGTGTCCTTGCTGATCTCGACTGTGACGGTCGTCCGGATCTCATTATGAGGGTTCAGTATCCGGACGGCGTACTCTGCTACCGCAACGACGGCCCGGTCACGCCCGTCGAACAGATGAGCTGGGGACGCGTCAAGGCCCTGTATAGATGATGCGGAGGGGCTGTCCGGATCGCTTCGGGTGTGCCCTTGGTTTGGAGGACTCCCACTTCGGCGAGTCCAAGTCGTACCATCGCACTAGGACACCACTCGAGCGCTGCTACGTCGAGGCTCCCTTCCGCATCACCTTCAACCCCTCGCTCACCTTCGCAAGGATCAGCTCGATCTCGGCGGACGTGATGCCCAGATGCGGCGTGAACCTGAGGCCGTTGTGGCCACCGTGGATCATCACGATGCCGTTGGTCCGCAGGAACTCCTCGAAGCCGCCGCTTCCCTCGACCTGGTAGAGCTCGGGCTCGAGGTCCATGCAGACGATGAGACCAGTACCCCGCACAGCACGCACGGCTCCCTCGTGCTCGCGCGCCAGCGCCTCACATCCCTTCAGGAGTTCCTCGCCGCTCGCGCGGACGTTCTCGCGAAGCTCGTCGGTCAGGCTGTCGAGCACGGCGCAGCCGACCGCCAGCGCGCGGGCGTTCGTCGTCATCGTGTTGCCGTAGGTCCCGCGCACGTAGGTCTCCGCGGCCTGTTCGTTGAGCGCGAGGACCGACAGCGGGTACTGCCCGGCGTTGAGCGCCTTCGAGTAGGTCTCCATGTCGGGCGGGTCGCAGTCCTCGAACCCCGGGTAGTCGATGATGCTTAAGCACCCGTGCGCGCGGAGCGCGGCCTGGATGGAGTCGACGACCATCATGGCGCCGTGCTCACGGCTGAGCGAGCGCGCCGCGTCGTAGAACTCGCGCGTGAGCGCCAGCCCGGAATCGCCCTCTCCCATCACGGGCTCGATGTAGACCCCTTCGAAGAACACGCCCTCGCGCTCGGCGGCGCCGAACGCCTTCCTGATGGCGTCGACGTCGTTGGCCGGCACGAACTGGATGTCCTTCCGTCCGCCGCGGAAGCTGGCGAGCGCCTTGCCGTACGCGGCGCGCGTCGACTCCGAGAACGTCGCGGGACGGTACGTGCGTCCGTGGAACCCCTGCTCAAGAGCGAGCACGCGGACCTCGCGGCCCTCGGCCGGGCCGTCCGGGTCGGTCATGCGGCGCGCGTGGGTGTCGGTGATGCGCGCGGCGACCGTGACGGACTCGGACCCGCTGTTCATGCAGATGAACTTCGTGAACGGACATGCCCCGCGCCGGTGTCCGATCTCGCTCCTGAGGCTCCGGGTGAACTGTCGCTGGACGAGCGTGGGCGTCATGACGTTGGCCATGGGGAACGGCTCCGACATCGCCGCGAGCAACGACTCCGGAGCGTGGCCGAGGCCGAGCATGCCGTAGCCGCCCGAATCGTGAAGGACCGCCCCGTGCGCCGTGACGATCCACGGACCCGCCGCACCGAGAGGGATGTAGCGGCTGATGCCGCCCGCCGGGTAGAAGTTGAGGATGTCCTGCTGAAGCTCCCGGTAGAGCTCCTCCTCGGGTCGCGTGAGGAGCTTGCGGTCCTCGTCGCTCAGGACCTCGAAGGCCTCGCCGGCGAGCGTGATGGCGCGGGCGAGTGATGGCGAGTCGGCGAGGAACCGCTCGATGACGTCGTCGGACAGGCCGGTCGTAACGGCGGGTCCGGAGTGCTTGCGCAGCGTTGAGAGGATGTCCATGAGCCTGCCGGGCATCGGGTCTCCTTTCGTCGTGGTGTGGCCGCGCGCGGAGTGGGGGCGAGGTCGGACTCGCGCCGGCTCCACGCATGCGGGACGGGCACCTCCGCTCGGAGGGCTCGCCGGCATGGGCGTCCCCGATGGGACGCTGGGCGACCGTGGGAAGTGCTCGCGGGTGCATGGCGACGGGCGTTGCCGCCGGATGCAGCCGCGGGCGCGCCTCAGCGGAGGCTCTGCTGCCGTAGGATGGGACTGCGGACGCGCCTCAGTAGACGCGAACACCTTGGCTTACCGCCATAGTAGCGCATGGCGCGGGGAAATGCCAGAAGGTTACCGCCGCTACTTCGCAGCGGCCGCGATCTTCTTCTCGAGCTCCTCGATGTGCTGGTCGATGATCTCCGGGCCGGCGACGTCGCCGTGACCCGGCACGACCTTCTCGATCTCGAGCTTCTGGAGCTTCTCGAGGCCGGCGACCCACTGCTGCCAGTCCTTCACGTCCCCAAAGATCGTGACCGGCCCCGCCTTCGTGTTGATGGCGTCTCCGCCGAACAGCACCTTCGAGCGCTGATGATAGACCACCAGCTCGCAGCGCGTGTGGCCGGGGAGGTGCATGATGGCGATCTCATCACCGTTGATGGCGAGCGAGAGCTCCTCGGCGACGTGGCGGTGGGGCGCCACGGGATGGACGTTGCCGACGGTCGTCCGGAACGTCTCGGGCGTCATCTTGAGCATCTCCATGAGCATGCCCTGGTAGTCGTGCTGCCCGAGGTGCTTGCGCATCTCCGCCATGCAGCTTGAGAACGACCGGTGCCCGTAGATGAGCGCGTGACGGTCGTCGAAGTAGCTCGCGGCGAAGCAGTGGTCGAGGTGGTGGTGCGTGAGCACGAGGTACGCCATCTCCCGACGCGGCGCCGCCATCTGCGCGTAGTCCCAGATCGCCGGCCAGGGGCTGTTCTGGCGTTCCAGATCGCATCCTAATCAGCGTTATGGCGCGGCACAGCTGGCCAAAATGGCCTGGGCGTGGTATACTGCGTCTGTGTTTCTGCGGTCTCACTAGCCGCTTCGAGACCGCTGTTCGGCGCGTCCTCTTGACGGAGGAGGAGTGACCATGAATCGATTGACCGGAGTGCCGCTGTTGGGGCTGGTGCTGCTGCTCGCGACGGCCAGTCCGGTCCGTTGCACAATCTACTGGACGCCGGCGCATGAGCTCGCGCCGGTAGGCTGGGGTGGTCCGATGACCGCAGCCGACTTCGACGCGGATGGCGACATTGACATCTCTGTGCTGGGTCTTTCACCAGCGCACCAGTACTGGAACATAGGGTCAGCATCGTCCCCAGAGTGGCTGCTCGGTACGACTGAGTTCGAAGACGTGCCGTGGTGTGTGGAGCGCGACGGAGACCTTGGCGACCTAGATGCCGATGGCGATCTCGACCTTGCAGTCGTCTGCTGGTACGACGACTTCGTCCGATACTACAGGAACACGGGCGCGCCAGGAGCCGCTGTGTGGGAGGAGGACGACTCTGTCCTTGAAGGAGTACCGTTCTGGGGATCTCGAGGACACCCACGGTTCGCCGACATGGATGCCGATGGCGACTTGGATCTGCTCATAGGATCGTCCGGTGGGACAGTGAGCTTCGCGCGCAACGTAGGAACCATCGCGGAGCCGGCCTTCGTTGATGAGGGGTGGATCAGTCGGGGGTCGGATTCACAGCCAGTGGACCAACCTTCGGCGCCGGCGATGTCGACTCAGACGGGGACTTGGACTTGGTTCGTGTGTCGTGGAGTACGTCTCCCGAGTGCTTCGAGAACATCGGCACTGCCCAGGAGTTTGCCTTCGTGGAGAATCCAGATCTGCTTGCGGGTGTCAGCTGTCCCGGCGGTGCCTATGGAATGGAGCTGTTCGACATCGATGGCGATGGCGATCCGGACCTTCTTCTTTACGAGGGGCTCGAGGTGTATCGGCTGTTCCTGAACGGTGGTGCGACGGCGGTACGGACGACGAGCTGGGGGCTCATCAAGAGCCTGTACCGCGACTAGGTGAGCTGCCGGGAAGGACTCGGCAAGGTGCCGTCGCTCGCCGCATGAGTGTCATCGGAACCACTTCGGGCAGCAAGTGCGCGTATCATTGGCGCTCCACGCGGCGTGGTATTGCGCCAGCGCATGAGAGGAGGTGCTGCTTGTTCCGAGTCTCTCTCACTACCCCCACGTCCAATCCCGCCTCGTTCCTTCTTGCGCACGTCCTCGCGCTCTCGTTCCTCACAGCAGCCTCGCCCTTGGCGTCCGGGGCGACTCTCAGCGAAGGTTGGGTGTCGTTCGACGGAATCACACAGGAACCGTTGCCCCCGCGCGTTGAGCTGGTCTCGCAGAGCGTGACAGAGGTCGTGCTGAGGGTCGCGACACCGGGTGCGACATGTGAGGAAGTGGAGGCAGCCGGCTCGGATTATGTTCGGTTGAACCTTCCTGATTACTTCCACACACTCTGGGAGGGATCGGCGGAGCTACCGGCCATCCGCCTTCTGCTTGCAGTCCCTGCCGGATGTGAAGCCAACATCAGCGTGGCTTCTTCGGACACGATTCTGTTCAGCGACTGCGTCGTCTATCCCGTCGAGATGGTGCTGATGCGATAGACAGCGAACGCACCGCGACATGACTGCTGGCCGGTCTCCTGAACGAAGTCATCGGAGAGCCTCCTGGAGCAATGACCACCGCAGGGGCCGGCCGGCAGATCAGTTTCGCTCTTCTTCGCTTCCCCAGACATCGGAGTTGACTCCATTGCGGACCGTGACAGCGGTTGTGGCCCTTCTTGTCCTCTTGGCGCTCGTCGCTCGCGACGGGCCTGTCTGCCATGCAGACGGCCGGGCGCTTGTCTGGGAGGCCTGGGAGGAGAACGCGCCGGCGGGAAGCGCGTCGGAAGGGGCGCACGTCTGGGTGTCACGCGGTCTCTACCAGCGCTGGCGCGAACTCGGGATGGGGGAGTGGCAGGCGGCCTCGAGCGCGATGGGCACGATGCTTCTGTGGGAGGTGTTCGAGGTGCGCGGCATGGATGCTGAGGGCGTGTCCGTCCAGGACATCGTCGCCAACAGCGTCGGGATCGCCGCGGGGCTCACGGACGTCGGTGTCGGGTTCTCGTACGCGGCGCACATCGATCCGCCCGAGCGGCAGGACAAGCTCTGGCTCAATATCCCTGGCGTCCCGCGCAACAGGATGACCTATGCGATCGAACTCGAGCACGGCGGTTGGGCGCTCGGGTACAAGTATCTGGCCGAGGAGGGCGACATCGTCATCGGAACGACGACGATGCCCGTCCACGGCGGCGAGCACGGTGGCTTCACGGCTGTGCCGTACGTGGGCTATCAGTGGAAGACCGGGTGGCATGCGGCCGCCGGGTACGACCCGGCCGTCGAGGGTATCATGTCAGGTGGCGGCTACCGGGTCAGCACCGGCGGCATCGGCGTCGACCTGACCGGCCTGCTGCACGACAACCACCTGACATTCGGCGTCGGGCTCTCGATCGAGTTCGACTCGTTGTTCTAGAGTGTAGAGGACCGCTCGCGGCGCAGGGCACAGCGGGGTGGAGGCAAGCGAACCGCAGCACGCAGTGGGCGGACACAGAGAGAAGCGAGCGAACCGCAGTTTGCAGGGGGTCCCACGAGGACCTGGCCTGAAGCACGCCGCCGGCGGGGACGAGCCATGCCGGCGGCGTCGCTTGTCTGACTCCCAGAGCCATAGCCAACCACCAACGCCCTACTCGGGCGAGCCGGTGCAGTTTCAGCCAGTTGGCCCACATTCTCGCCGGAATGCGGGCGATACGGCCTGCTATTGCAAGTTCCAGCTTGACGTATTGGAGTGGCGGAGGACATATTTGGTGTGGTATACGCGGGTGGGCATTCGCGAATGCGATCGGAACCGCGCCGGAGTGTTTCTGGAGGGAGGCTGAGATGAGCGCTGGCCAACTCGATCCAGTTGTCAACCAGTCCCATCCCGCGGGACGCTACATCATCTATGTTGCTGTCGTAGCTGCTGCGCTCACTCTGTCCGTCGCATCTGCAACTGGACAGGAACTCCTAGATGGATGGGTGTCGTTCGACGGCCAGACGGTTGAGTTGACACCGCCGACCATCGAGGTTCTGTCGTCCGGCGCCACCGAGGTTGTGCTCAACGTGCGTACGCCCGGCGTGCTCTGCGAGACTTCCCTTGATGGGGCGACCGAGTACAAGCGGCTTCGTCTACTCGAGCACTATCGCTCCACTCAAGTGATATGGAACGGTCGGTGTCAAGCCGGCATTACGGACACCCCGTGCGC
>CAZAQL010000076.1:0-12543 GCA_964487295.1 uncultured bacterium
AGCCCGGCTGGCACACGGTGACGTGGGACGGTCGCGACGACGGCGGCCGGAGCGTTGCGTCGGGCGTGTACTTCGCCCGGATGCAGGCTGCGAGCTACACGGGCAGTGCGAAGATGGTGCTCTTGAAGTAGGCGGCCGCCGCAAGCGGCGGCTTGGCGGTTGCTGCGCAACCGCACGGCTGTCCTGGCGCGACTTCGGGCTCAGTGCAGCAGATGTGACGTACGACGAGGGGGCGGGTGCTTCGGCATCCGCCCCCCATGACCATGGCCGCTGCCTGTGGCAGCGGCTTGGCAGTCGCTGGCTACTGCCTTCGGCAGTAGCTTGGCAGTTGCTTCGCAACTGCTGACGTTGCCTTCTCCCTTGCATTCCCGCCCGACTCCTCGTATCACCGATGACATGGCATGCTACGATACCATCGTCGATGCGATCGGCCGGACCCCGATGGTCCGCCTCTCGTCGGTCGTCCCTGCCGGCCGCACCGTCCTCGCCAAGCTTGAGTGGTTCAATCCGCTCCTGAGCGTCAAGGACCGCGCGGCCGCCGCGATGGTATGCGACGCGGAGGAGCGGGGCATCCTCGGCCCCGGGGCCACCATCATCGAGCCGACAAGCGGCAACACTGGCATCGGCCTCGCGTTCGTCGGGGCGGCGCGGGGCTACCGCGTCTTGCTCGTGATGCCCGAGACGATGTCCGTCGAGCGCCGGCGACAGCTCACCGCACTCGGCGCGGAGCTTACGCTCACGCCGGGGGAGCGCGGCATGGCCGGGGCGGTCGACCGGGCCCGCGAGCTGGTCGAGGCGGCCACAGACGCCGTCCATCTGGACCAGTTCTCCAACCCGGCCAACCCGGAGGCGCACCGCCGGGCCACGGCCGAGGAGATCTGGGCCGACACCGTCGGGCGCGTTGACGTCTTCGTGGCCGGCGTCGGGACGGGCGGCACGATCACGGGCGTAGGGGAGGTGCTCAAGGCGCGCAACCCGTCCGTGCGCATCGTCGCCGTGGAGCCGGCGGACTGTGCGGTCCTCTCCGGACGGCGCCCCGGGACCCACCGTATCCAGGGGCTCGGCTCGGGGTTCGTCCCCGCGAACCTCAACCGGGACGTTCTCGACGAGGTCGTCCCTGTTGAGGACGACGAGGCGTTCGCGATGACGCGGCGGCTCCTGCGAGAGGAGGGTCTCTTCACCGGACTCTCCGCCGGAGCCGCCGTTCATGCGGCGGCTCTCGTGGCCGCGCGACCCGAGAACGAGGGCGCCAGCATCGTCACCGTGCTTCCCGACAGCGGTGTGCGCTACCTCTCCACGGGCGTCTTTGGCTGATGGCGCGCCGGGCCACGCCCGGCGGTCGATTCACGCTTGACCACCCGCGTCATCTCGATACACTAATCCATCAGGCAGAACAGGCGCGTCCCTGACAGGAGGGAGTCCATGGCGCACCATCGTGACAGATGGGCAAGCAGGCCGGCGTTCATCATGGCCGCCATCGGCAGCGCGATCGGGCTCGGGAACCTCTGGCGGTTCCCGATGGTCACGTACGACAACGGGGGCGGAGCGTTCCTGATCCCCTACATCGTCGCGCTTCTCACGGCCGGTGTTCCGCTCATGATCCTCGAGTACGCGCTCGGTCAGAGGTTCCAGAAGTCGTCGCCCGGTTCGCTCCACGAGGCCGGCGGGAAGCCGTTCGAGATGATCGGCTGGTGGGCGCTCGGCATCGGCGCGACCATCTCGTTCTACTACGCCGTGCTCATGGGGTGGAGCTGGGACTACCTCGTCGCCTCGTTCACCGAGCCGTGGGTCACCGACGAGGCCCGGCAGCTGATGCTGCAGGGAGCCTCCGGTCCGGAGGCTCTCAAACAGGCCGCGGAGATGATCTCCACCGAGGCGCAGTGCTTCTACGACGGGCTTCTCTGCAAGTCCGGCGGAGTGACAGAGATAGGCGGCTTCTCGTGGTGGGTCGTCATGGGGCTCGCCATAACATGGGGATCGATCTACTGGATCATCAAGAAGGGCGTGCTTCGCGTCGGCAAGGTGGTCATGCTGACGGTGCCGCTTCCCTTCATCATCCTCCTGCTCATCCTCATCCGCGGCATCACGCTGCCAGGTGCTGCCGAGGGTCTCATCTACTACCTCACGCCGGACTTCTCGAAGCTCATCGACGCGAAGACGTGGCTCGCGGCGTACGGCCAGGTCTTCTTCTCGCTGAGTCTCGGGTTCGGCCTCTTGACCGCGTACGCCAGCTACCTGCCGAAACGCTCCGACATCACGAACAACGCGTTCATCACGAGCTTCGCGGACGCGGGGTTCGCATACTTCGCGGGCTTCTCGGTGTTCAGCGTGCTCGGCTACCTCGCGCAGGCTCAGGGGACGCCGGTCGGCGAGGTCGTCCAGGGTGGCTTCGGACTGGCGTTCGTCGTCTATCCGACGGCCATCAGCCTCATGCCGCTCGCGCCCGTGATCGCCGCGCTCTTCTTCGTCGCGCTCCTGACGCTCGGGATCGACTCGGCCTTCTCGATCGTGGAGGGCGTCGTCGCGGGCGTGCGCGACAAGTGGCGACTCACACAGGAACGGGCGGCCGCCGGATTCTGCATTTTCGGGTTCATCGTCGGCCTGGTGTTCACGACGGGCGCCGGGTACTACTGGCTCGACATCGTCGACCGGTGGATGAACGAGTACGGACTCGCCGTCATCGGACTTCTGGAGTGCATCGCGATCGGCTGGTTCTACGGGACGAAGAAGCTGCGCGACTACATCAACGAGGTCTCGGACTTCAGGATCGGCTGGTGGTGGGATCTCTTCGTCAAGTGGATCACGCCGCTCGCCATCGGCTGGGCGATCGTGACCAGCGTCGTCAACGACATCAAGGAGCCGTACGGCGGCGGCGCCTACCCGACCTGGGCGCTCATGCTCGGCGGGTGGGGCGTCATAGCCCTCATCATCATCGTCGCGGCGCTCCTGACGCGGGTTCCGTGGCTCGAACGGGGGGAGGAGTGATGTCGACCAGCGCATGGATCACGAGCATTGCCGTCGCCCTCGTCCTCTACGGCGGATTCGCCATCTGCGTGCGCATCGCGATGCGGAAGAGCAAAGAGGATCGGGGCGGTCGTGACTAGAGACGACGGCAGGCGTTCATCTCGTGCGGGTGCGCGCGGCGCGGCGGCCGTGGGCGCCGCGCTGCTCGTCGCGCTCCTGGCCGCGACGGCCTGGGCCGTCTGGCCCCCCTGGATGCGGCAGGAGGGCCCCGAGCCCGTCTATCCCGATGTGACGGCGTCCGTCGACGACGTGCGCTCGAGGATGGGGCAGCACGATGTCATCCTCATCGACGCGCGCTCTGCCGCGGACTACGCGGCGGGCCATATTCCCGGCGCCGTGTCGATGTCTCCTCCGGAGAATCTCACGAACCACGGCTTGTCGATCGGCGACATCCCGACCTCTCTGGGCGCGGCGGGACTCTCGGGCTCGGCTCGGTACATCTGCTACGGGGAGGGGGCCGACTCGGACGCCGCGGCCTTCGTCTTCTGGCTGCTCGAGGCGGGTGGAGCCGAGCGCGTTCAGGTACTCGACGGCGGGTATGACGCCTGGCTGGAGGCTGGCGGCAGGGTCGAGGTCGCTCAGCGCCGAGGGTCCGGGGCCGTTTGGACGCGCGCACCGGTCGACAGCCTGCTCGCGCCGCTCGGATTCGTCCAGGAGCATTACGGGGTCCGCGGGTACGAGATCATCGACGCGCGGCGACACGAGCTGTGGGAGGGAGACCCGACGGACGACCGTTCGGGGCATGTTCCGCACAGCCTCGCGTTCGATTTCGGAAGCTTCATCGAGGACGGTCGCCTTCTTCCGCCCGAAGAGTGTCGCGAGGTGTTCGGCATGACGGGACCGCGGCCCTCGAACCCGGTCAGACTGACCGACCTCTTCATCGTTCATGGCGAGGGGGGCGCGGACGGCGCGATGGGCTACTATCTGCTCAGACGCGCCGGCGTCGCGAGGGTCCGCTACTACCCGGGCGGCTGGCGACGGTGGAAGGCGGACGATTCGCTGCCCGTCGTCCGGTTCATCAGCGGCGAGGAGCTCAAGGACCTCGTCGAGGGGGAGAACCGCTGGCCGTGGCAGAACTCTCCTCCATCCTCGTTCGTGCTCTTCGACGTCCGTCACGAGGGGGACCACGCCCGGGGCCACATCCCGGGGTCTATCTGCCTCACGTCCCGGCTCTTCGCTGACTCGCTCGACGTCTATCTCGACCGCCACTGGCCCGGCGTCGACCGGGCCACGACGCCCATCGTCACGTACTGCTACGGCCCGTCATGCATACGAAGCCGGCACACGTCGACCGATGCAGCGCGTGCCGGCTTCCTCAGGGTCTGGCGGTTCTACGGCGGGCTCGAGGAGTGGCGGGCGGTCGACGGTCGGATCGCGAAGTAGGCCCCCCACACTGGACTCACGCATTCGGACGGACCAACATCCGGATCCATGCCGGCCGATCCTGCGGGAAGCCGATCCTGCGGGATGCCGATCCTGAGTGATGCCGATCCTGAGTGATGCCGATCCTGCGGGAAACCGATCCTGCGGGATGCCGATTCCGCGGGAAGCCGATCCTGCGTGATGCCGATCCTGCGGGAGGCCGATCCTGCGTGATGCCGATCCCGCGGACCCGTCAATAGACCCGGTCGGCGACTAGAACAGGTCGTGGAAGAACTGCTTGATCTTCCCCCACGTCGACTCCTCGACTGGGCTGTCAAAGGGGCCGGTGCGGATGTTGAGCTTGATGTCCGTCACGTGCCACCAGCCCTCGTCCTCCGGCGGGTAGTCGATGTAGACCTCCTGGCAGATGCCCTCGATCGGCTGCTGCACGTGGACCTCGTTGCAGAAGGTCGGGTAGACCTCGTGGAACCACTCGTCTCGAGGCCCGTCGCCCATCGCGTCGATCGGCTCGATGAACTTCTCGTCGCGCGGTTCGCCCATCCTCGTCAGCGTGTAGGTCGGGCCGACCCACTCGATGTGGGTCCACCCCTCGTCGAACTGGATGTACTCACAGACGTCGATCTGCCCGTTGCCGTCGTCCTGGTGTCCCGTCTGTACGCGGTCCGTGCAATAGGTGGGGTGAAACTCGTGCCACACGGAGCCGTCCTCCGGCCAGGACGTGTCGACCGGTCGACCGGTCCACTCGAGAACCAGCCCGTCCTGAGCCGACGCCGCCGGAGCGAGCACCGCGACGAGCACAACCGCGATCATCAGTGTGCGCATCGGTCGCCTCCCTTCGCGTCGAGACGCGGCGGCCCTTCGGGGGACGCCGCGGGGTCGCTGAATGCTGCCTCATGGAGAGCCGAAGCGCGGCAGCCGTCGCCTCGTGATACACCCGCACGGCCGACGGGGTCAAGGGCGAAGCCCCGTTCGTGCCGCGGCGCGTACCGGCACGAAAGAGAAACCCCGCCCGGAGCATGCATCCGGGCGGGGTCGCGTGTCTCAGTCGTCCCGGCTCGCGGCGGGAGGAATGCCCGTCCGAGCCTCATGCTGCGTGTTCTACATACCGAAGAAGGCCTTGATCCTGCCCCAGGTGCTCTCCTCGACGGGACTCGGCTCCTCGGTGACCTCGATATTGAGGCCGATCTCCGCGATGTGGTAGGCGTTCGGGTCGCCGGCGAACATCACGACATCACAGGGACTCAGGATGCCGTCGCCGTTGTCCATCCACTCGATGACCTCCCACTCCATGCAGAAGTCGGGTGCGACCTCATGCCAGATCTCGCCGATCGGGTCGCCACCCGGATCGGGGATCGTGGGCTCCACCCAATGCTCGGAGCCCTGCTCGACGGGGACGAGCCAGTATGTCGGACCGGCCCAGTCGATGTGGTACCTCGTGCCGCTCAGGACGATCACGTCGCACTCGCTGACGAATCCGTCACCGTTGTCCTCGTAGGCGTCCTGATGGTCGACGATGCAGAAGTTCGGGTGCAGCTCGTGCCAGTCAGAGCAGTCCGGCGGGATCGGCTCCTGAAGGATCGGGGAAGCGATCAGCTCCATGTGACGCTGAGCGGCGGCCGGCACGACCAGCAGAGCAAGCACGGCAACTACGATCAATGCGCGCATATGTCCTCCCTTTCTGGGCTCGACGACGCGGGCCGTGCCCGCACCGTCCGGGGCGGCTCTCGAGATGCCGACCCGTGGGTGGGACCGACTGAGACAGCGTCATAATACCACAAGAGTAGCCCTCAGTCAATCACCACAACTCCCGCATCCGTGAGCCGTGCGCTCCCCGGCCGGCTCGGCCTGGACCATGGAGTGACGCGACGACGCATCCGCCGGCGTCGATTGGCGAGGGACCCGACACGGGGAGGCATCCGGATCCCACGCATGTTGACCGGGAACACGCGCGGGAGTATCTTGATGTGTGGTTCAGCAATATCCAATGGAGGTGGACTCATGGCAGAGAACGAGAAGGTGAACGAGGAACCCCGGGAGAACGCCTGCGACTCCTGCTCGTCGGAGTCGTGCGGGGCGAAGTCGCGCCGTCCCGACGAAGCGGACCAGGACTACCAGGACCGCCAGGCCCTGGCTCAGCGGATGTGCCGCATCAGGCACAAGCTGTTCGTGCTCTCCGGCAAGGGTGGTGTGGGGAAGAGTTCGGTGGCGGCGGGTCTCGCGGTGGCGCTGGCCGAACGCGGACAGCGCGTGGGGCTTCTGGACATCGATCTTCATGGGCCGAGTGTTCCGCGGCTCATGGGCGTGGCCGACGAGCGGGCGACGACGGACGGCGCCTCGATCATCCCCGTCAAAAGCCCCGAGGGCGTCAGCGTCATGTCGGTCGGGTTCATGCTCCAGGGGAAGGACGATGCCGTCATCTGGCGCGGGCCGCTCAAGTACTCGGTCATCAAGCAGTTCCTCAAGGACGTCGACTGGGGCGACCTCGATTATCTCATCATCGACTCGCCGCCCGGCACGGGCGACGAGCCGCTCTCGGTGGCGCAGCTCATCGAGGATGCGGACGGCGCGCTCATCGTCACGACGCCGCAGGCCGTGGCGGTCAGCGACGTCAGGAAGTCGATCGATTTCTCGAGGCGCGTCGGGCTGCCGGTGCTCGGCGTCATCGAGAACATGAGCGGTTTCGTCTGCCCGGAGTGCGGGAAGCGCTCCGACGTGTTCGGCTCGGGCGGGGGCGAGGCGATGGCTGCCGACATGGGAGTTCCGTTCCTCGGCAGGATCCCCGTCGATCCGGCGCTTGTCATCTCGGGCGACGCCGGCGGGCTTGGGGCGTTCCTCAGAGGGGAGACGGCCGGAGCGAAGGCCTTCGGCGCGGTCATCGGGGAGCTCACAGCGATTCTCGAGGACGCGGAGGGCGGCGCCTGAGTTTCCGGATCTGACTGACACGTCCGTGTTCTCGCCGTCACGCGCGTGGGACTCTCGCAAGAGCCCGCGCGCACTGCACTTGTGCGATTCCCCTTCCTCTCGGTGGACGATTGAGTTACAATCAGCGTTGACATACGGTGCACTCCCCCTGTTGAGAGCCGACGCTCGTGCGTCGTAACCGCCTGAATGGCAGCACGTTACGCAGTGCGGTCGGTGGTGGGCGTGGTGTGGTACGGCCCTTGCCTTATTGAGAAAGGTGCTGACGCACACGCCCATCGAGGGACCACGGTGGGTCAAGAGCGGGAGCGCCCTGCGGTCCGGGGCGCAGAGGCTCCGTCGCGCAGCGAGCCGCGCGCGGGGCAGGGGGCGAGCATGGCAGTGAAACTGAGAGAACTGGGCACCCGACGCTTCATCGGCGACACCGAGCGGATGATCGTTCACGATCGCTGGAACACCAGCTGCGAGGACTGTCTCCTCGAGGAGCTCGTTGCGAAGGGAACCGCGAGGGGCTTCAACCCGGACGAATCGGACGAGGCGTTCTGGGAGGACTACGAGTACTGCCCCAATTGCTTCGACCGGAGCGATCCGTCTCCGCCGGCGTGGGCCAGGCGAGGCGGCGAAGCGGCTCGTGACCAGGAGTCCGAGAGCCGCGAGGGGGTCCTTGGCGAGGAGTCCGTAAGCAGCGAAGCGGCCGTCCCCGAGAGGGGTTCCGAGCGCTGATCCGCCGTCGGGGCTTCTGCTGACGCAGCACCGGCCCCCCTGAGAGGGGCCGGTCTGCTTCTGTGTGCATCTGTGGTATCCTCACGGATCATGCATACCCATCTGGACTGCATCCCCTGCTTCTTCAGACAGGCTCTGAGCGCGGCGCGCATGGCGAGCGGCGACACGGCCGTGCACGAGCGCGTTCTGCGCGCCGTGGCTGCGGCCGTCGGGCGGATGGACCTCTCCGACGTCCCTCCGCGCATGGGCCAGCTCATCCACCGCGAGGTCCGCGCCGAGACCGGTGACCCCGACCCGTACGCGCAGGTGAAACGGGAGTTCAATGAGCTCGCACTCTCGTTGCTCCCCCGTCTTCGCGAGATCGTCGCCGCGTCCGGCGACCCCTTCACGACGGCCCTCAAGCTCGCCGCGGCCGGGAACATCATCGACTTCGGAGGCGGGAGGAAGGTCGAACCGGGCGACGTCGAGACATCCATCACCTCGGCGCTCGACAGCGAACTCGGAGCGCGGTCCGTGGACGCGTTGCGCACCGCGCTCGACGCGGACTCACGCGTGCTCTACGTCGCGGACAACGCCGGCGAGATCGTCTTCGACCGGGTGCTCATCGAGCTCATCGGTCCCGAGCGTGTGACGCTCGCGGTGCGGGGCGGGCCCGTCATCAATGACGCGACGAGCGAGGACGCCGAGGTCGTCGGGCTCACTGATCTGGTGCCCGTGCTCTCAAACGGATCCGACGCGCCGGGAACGGTGCTGGCGGAGTGCTCGACGCGGTTCCTGCGCGCCTTCGAGTCGGCCGACGTCGTGCTCGCGAAGGGACAGGGCAACTACGAGACGCTGAGCGACGCGGGACGGCAGGTCTTCATGCTGTTCAAGGTGAAGTGCGCCGTCGTGGCGGAGGACTGCGGGCGAACGCTCGGCGAGATCGTGCTGCTCGACGGGGGCCGTGGCGGACTCACCTGATTGCCCTCCATCTGGGGGCGACGCGGGAGTGCGGCTGTTCCGGTCAGTCACCGTTCCCCGTCTCGCCTGCGATGCCGAGCTCTCTCCTGGCGCTCTGGAGCTCCGAGAGCGTCGTGCTGAGGAACCCGGAGCCGCCGAGCTGTCTCAGGGTCTCCTGGTACGCCGTGCAGAGAGCCTGAGGGATCTTCTCGATCTCATAGAGCGCGATCTCCATGGTCGCCGGACGGATGAGCACGACCGACGTGCCCTCGTCCGGCCGGTGTGCGCGAACGAGGCTGTGCTGCGTGATGATGCGACCGTGGATCTCGTAGGTGTGGATGACGAGATCGATCGGGTGCCCGAGCTTCTCGAGCGACGGCGCCCTTCCCGCGACGCCCAGGTCGACCGCGATGATGACGAGCGGGCGATCGGCGCTCCCGTCAGACTGATGATCCTCGATCGCGGTGAGGATGGGAAGCTGCTCGACGACTGCCCCGTCGACGTGGTAGTGGCCGTCGATGAGTTTGGGCGGAAAGATCCCCGGGATAGCCATCGAGGCGCTGATCGCGTCGGAGAGGGCGAGGCCGGGCGCGGTCCGCTTCGAGAGGACGGCCTTGCGGATGCAGCCGTCGGGCCCGGAGTCTCCCATGCCCATGTCGACGGCCACGCTCGAGAAGTCGATCGGGAGCTCATCGAGCCGTGGGACCCGGTCCACGTACTTCACGAGCGCGCGGGAGACGAAGCGCTCGACCTGCGTCAGGTCGTAGATGCCGGACTGCTCGGGCGGGATGTCGCGGAACGTCAGCCGGAGCTCGTTCGTCACGAAGCGAAGCTGTGGCAACCTGGCGGCGGTCCCGAAGACCTCGTCGGGGGAGGAGATGTCCAGGAAGATGCGCTGGACCTGTGTGGTCGTCAGACCGCTGGCGTAGAGGCCTCCAATGACCGCGCCGGCCGACGTCCCGTAGATCCTCGAGAAACCAACACCAAGAAGCTCCAGAACGCGTATCACGCTCACGTGGCACGGCAGCAGCATGCCGCCGCCCGAGAGCACGAGCACGACGTCCCGGTCACGTGTGAAGTCCAGGAACGGACGGAACTGCTCCCGCCATGCGTCGAAGTCCTCGCCACGGAGCGTCGCGGACTTCGGAGCGACCGGCTCCTGCGGTTGCCGCGCCAGTGAGAACCAGTCGTACTCCCGCTTCCTTCCCATCGTGCTCGCTCCTCCTTGCCGACGGCCGCGCGCCGCGCGGGCGCCGATGCTCGCGGTTCGCGGCGGCCCCGGCCGCGCGCCGCGCGGGCGCCGATGCTCACGATCCGCGACTGTCCCGGAACTCTGCGCCGCGCGGGCGCCGATGCTTACGATTCGCGGCGGCCCCGGAACTCTGCGCCGCGCGGGCGCCGACCATCCGGTGGGTGCGGGTCCCCGCGTCACTTCCGCGGGTATCTTATCACGCCGATGTGATGAGACCGTAGATGTATCCGAGGAGCGTGGAGAAAGCGACGACGAGGAGGATGTACGTCGCGGTCTTGCGAGTGCCGATGATGCTTCTGAGCACGAGGATGTTCGGGAGCGAGACCGCCGGGCCCGCCAGCAGGAAGGCGAGCGCGGGGCCCTTGCCCATGCCGGCGCCCATGAGACCCTGGACGATCGGGACCTCGGTCATCGTGCAGAAGTACATGAGCCCGCCGGCGAGCGACGCGGCAGCGTTGGCACGAAGCGCGTTGCCTCCGACGACGCGTTCCACCCACGCGGCCGGCACGAGTCCCTCGTGCCCCGGGCGCCCGAGCATGGCGCCCGCGATCAGGATCCCGATGAAGAGCAACGGGAGGATCTCCGATGTCAGTCCCCACGACTCCGACATCCACTCGCGCGTCTCCCGCGTGCCCGTCACGCCGACGACCGCAAGCGCGGCCAGCCCGACGATGAAGCCCGCCTGGGGGGTCCCGGGGAAGACGAGTCCCGCGAAGGCGGCCGCCGCCCCGGCGAGGGCCAGCGCCCACAATCGGATGCCGAACCACGCCGCGAGCACGACGGCGAGAGTTCCCGCGCCGGCCGCGGCCAGAATCCAGCGGTGGGCGTGAACCCAGGCGGCCGCGCCGGCCGGCGAGTCCGGCTCTCCCCAGTTCACGAACGCCAGAAGCGCGATCATGACCACGAACATGAAGAGGAGCCGCCCTATCGGACGATGTTCGGCGTCGGGGACGGTCAGCGCCTCCTCGGACCGCTCCGCCTCGTCCTTTCTGAAGATGAACTGCATGAGGAGCCCGATGACGACGCTGAAGGTGATCGCACCTGCCGCGCGCGCGATGCCCAGGTGGGCGCCGAGGACGCGGGCCGTCAGCAGGATGGCGATGACATTGATGGCCGGCCCGGCGTACAGGAAGGTCGTCGCGGGGCCAAGACCGGCTCCGCGCGAGTAGATGCCCGCGAAGAACGGGAGGACCGTACAGCTGCATATCGTGAGCACCGTCCCGGAGACCGAGGCGACCGCGTAGGCGAGCACGCGGTGCGCGCGGGAGCCGAGGTATCGCATGATCGCGCCCTTGGAGACGAACGAGGCGATCGCGCCGGCGATGACGAGAGCGGGAAGAAGCCCGTAGAGGACGTGTTCGCGCGCGTAGTCCTGGACGAAGAGGAGAGCCTCGCGAGCAGCGGACGCAACACGCGGGTGCCCGACGGGGAGCAGAGCGACTCCCGCGAACACGAGGGCGATGAAGAGCGCTCTGCGAAGCTCGCGGCGGTCCATCATGCGTTTCCTTCCGCGGGGTCGGGGGCGCACTCGCCGCCGGTCACGCCTCTGACGTTCGCGCGGCCATGAACGTCCGCGGCGCAGTCGACGAGCGCCAGGACCGAGCGCGCGGCGAGGCGGTAGTAGGTGTGATTGCCGCGGCGCGTGCCGCTTACGAGACCGGCCGTTCGGAGCACGGTGACGTGCTTCGAGACAGTCGACTGGTCCAGCCCGAGCATGTCGGTCAGCTCGCAGACACAGGCCTCGCTCGCCGCGAGCCGCTCGACGATGCGCAGCCGGTTCTCGTTCGCGAGGGCGCGAAGCACCTCCGCGGCGCGCGTGTGATCACGTCTGGTCATGTGATCAGTATATGGCAATATGGCCATATTGCCAACAAGTGTGTGAGAGTTCTTGAAGACTGGCACGGGCATCGCTATTCTTAGGTCGTGTTCCGGGAGGGGGGCGGCGTGGTGACCGTGACGTCCCGACGGCCGGAACACCTTGCTTTCTCGTGAGTTAGCCCCATGGAGGCCCGAGCCATGCCGAATCTCTTCGCCCGCACGAAGCTGCTCGAAGCGAAGATCGACCAGTACCTCGACCACACGAGCGAGGTTGGTCTGCTCTTCCACGAGGCCCTCAAGGACTACTTCGGTGGCCGGGTCGACTCCTTCGAGGAGCGGCGCGCGAAGGTCTCCGACCTCGAGAACCACGCGGACAGCCTCCGCCGAGAGGTCGAGCACCAGCTCTACATGGAGACGCTCATCCCGGAGTCCCGGGGTGATGTGCTCGGCCTGCTGGAGCAGACCGACGAGGTCATCAGCGGGAT
>CAZAQL010000077.1:0-12286 GCA_964487295.1 uncultured bacterium
GCCGTCGTTCTCGGTCTTGAGCGCCAGTTCGACGCGTTCCCGGTCGGTCATGGTGGCCTCCTGAGTGGGGATGCGTGGCGGAATATTCTCCACGATGATAGCGGAAGACGGGGGCATGCGCAACCAGCACGCAACTGGCACTTGACGGGACCGGGCTGCCGGGACAACATTGTACGCGTGAGCCGGGGTGGATCGGCGCCCGGCCGGCCTCCGTGCTCACGCCGCCCCGGCCGTGGGCCGGGCCGGAGGCGGAGGAAAGGACGGGCCCGCAGCGGAGGCTGATGATGAGGGCATACATCGACGAAGATGCCTGCATCGGCTGTGGAGCGTGTGTCGACATCTGCCCTGAGGTGTTCGAGATGGACGGGGATGTCGCCGTGGTCAAGACTGGCGAGCTTCTGGAGGAGTACGAGGAGAAGGCCGAGGAGGCAGCTGACAGCTGTCCGACCGAGGCGATCGAGCTGGACTGAGGGTACGATCTGTCTGGATATCACGAAGGGGGTGCGGCATGCGGCTGCGCCCCCTTGTTGTTCGTCGACGCGTTGCGCGGCTACTTCACGTCCCAGGTGATCTCGCCGCCGGAGTCGCCCGCCGGGCAGTCCTTGCGGGTCGGGCATGCCGCACAGTCCGGCTTCCGAGCGGTGCACGTGACGCGGCCGTGCCAGTTCACGTAGAGTGAGAAATCGGCCTGGCGCCGCCTCGGGACGATCGTCAGGAGATCCTGCTCGATCTTCACCGGGTCCATCTCGGCCGTGAAGCCCAGCCGGCGCGTGATGCGTCGGAAGTGCGTGTCGACGATGATCCCCTGGCCGCCGAACGCGTGAACGATGATGACGTTGGCCGACTTGCGGCCGAGCCCCCTGAGAGCCGTCAACTCATCGAGGGTGCGGGGCACCTCGCCTCCGTGCTTCTCGATGAGGTCGCGCGTGCTCTCTCTGATGGCCTTCGCCTTGTTGCGGAAGAACCCCGTGGGGTGAACCTCCTTCTCGAGCGTTCTCTGGCTTGCCGACGACCAGTCCTCGGCCATCCGGTACTTCCTGAAGAGCTTCTCCGTCACCTCGTTGACGCGCGCGTCGGTGCACTGCGCCGAGAGGATCGTCGCGATCATGAGCTCGAGCGGGCTCGAGAAGTTGAGGGGGATGTGCGCGTCGGGATAGGCGCGCTTCAGGCGCCGAAGCGTCAGCAGGGCCCGCTTCCGGAGCGCCGCGAGGTTCTCTCCGAGCGGTCCCACGAGCTCTGCGTCGCTGTTCTGAGTGCGGGTTGCCGACACGCGGCCGCTCCGGGTTCCGGTGGATGAGGCGGAGGAGTCCTCTCCCCCCGCAGCGAGTTTCAGCGCAGGCGGCATGGACCGCCGCCTGTGCTGACTGTCTGAGCGCCGGAACGCATGCGGCCCCGCAGCGAGAGCTGCAGGCTACGACGCGACCGCGCGCCGGCCCAGCTCGAAGGCCTTGAGGTTGATCTCGATGGTCTTCTTCGGGACGCGGGCCTCGACGGCCGCCTTCCACTCCTCATCCGTGAAGTCGAGGAAGTGCGAGATCGCGCCGAGCATCACGACGTTGACGGCGCGGATGTGTCCCGCCTCCCTTGCCAGAGAGAGCGCGTCGATTCGAAGCGCCCCGGGCGCGCGCTCGTCCAGCTGCGTGTCGATGTCCTTCGGGTAGCTCTCCTGGCCGCTCGGCACGATCTCCTGCGTGTTGACGATGACCTTGCCGTCGGGGGCGACCGACTGGACCCAGCGGAGCGCCTCCATCTTCTCGAAGGAGACAAGCAGGTCGGCCTCGCCCGCCGTGATGACGGGGGAGTGGACCTCCTCGCCGAAGCGGACGTGACTGACGACCGAGCCGCCGCGCTGCGCCATCCCGTGGACCTCGCTCTTCTTGACGTCGAGCCCCTTCGCGAGCGCGACGTCGGAGAGGATCTCGCTGGCCAGGAGGATGCCCTGCCCGCCGACCCCCGCGATGAACACGTTCGTGGTCTTGCCTGCCATCTTGTGACTCCTTTGGTGCTCTTCGTCAGGACTTCTCGGAAACCGATATCGCCTTCGACGGACACACCTGCGCGCACATCGAGCAGAGCTCGCCCACGCAGAAGAGCGCATTGATCTCGGCCTTGCCGTGCTCGTCCCGGCTGATGGCCGGGCACCCGAGTCTCAGACAGAGTCCGCACGCCGTGCACTTGTCCCAGTCGACCACCAGCGCCGGACCCCACGTCTTGCGGTCGAGCAGCGCGCAGGGACCCTCCATGACCAGCAGCGACGGCTCGTCGTGGCTCGTGGCCTCCTTGATGGCCTCCTTCACGGCGGCCACATCGTAGGCGTTGACCTTTCTCGCGTCCTTGACGCCGAGCGCCTCGGCGAGCTTGAGGTAGTCCAGCTTGACGGTCGGCTCGCCCATGAGCGTCCGGCCCGTGCCCGGATGGTCCTGGTGGCCCGTCATCGCCGTGATCGAGTTGTCGAGGATGATGACCGTCGTGGCGCCCCTGTTGTAGGCGACGTCGGCAAGCCCCGTGATGCCCGAGTGGACGAAGGTCGAGTCGCCGATGACGGCGACCATCTTCTTCGCCGACTCGCGTCCTCGCGCCTTCTCCATGCCGAGAGCGTTCCCGATCGATGCGCCCATGCAGATGCACGTGTCGATTCCGTTCAGGGGAGGCATGACCCCGAGCGTGTAGCATCCGATATCGGACGTCGAGCCGATGCCCAGCCGGTTGAGCATGAAGAACGTGCTCCGGTGCGGGCATCCCGGGCAGAGGACGGGCGGTCTGGCGGGGACCTTCGACTTCTCGCCGCTCGTATCCTCGCCGCTGAACGCGTCGCGCACGATGCGCTGGTTAAGCTCGCCGCAGAGCGGCACGCGCTTCTTGCCGACGATGTTCGTGATGCCGATGAACCTCAGGTGCTCCTCGATGAAGGGCTCGTTCTCCTCGACGATGAAGACCGTGTCGAAGCGCTTGCAGAATTCTGTCGCGAGCCCGGCGGGGAAGGGGAAGCTCATCCCGAGCTTGAGGAAGGTCGCGTCCGGGAAGGCGTCCCGCGCGTACTGGTACGAGATGCCGCTCGAGATCACGCCCACCTTGGGGTCGCCCTCGATGACCTCGTTCATCGGGCAGGTCTCGGCGTACTCCGCGAGCGCCTTGAGGCGCTCCTCGACCTTCACGTGAAGCCTGCGCGCGTGCGCCGGGATGACGACGCGACGGGACGTGTCCTTCTCGTACTCCTTGAGCGGGACCTCGGCTCTCTCGCCAAGCTCGACCGGGCTCTTTGCGTGCGAGATCCTCGTTGAGATGCGAAAGAGCACCGGCGTGCCGAACCGCTCGGAGACGTCGAGCGCGTGACCGATGAAGTCCTTCACCTCCTGCGAATCCGAGGGCTCGACCAGCGGGATCTTGGCGAACTTCGCGTAGTAGCGGTTGTCCTGCTCGTTCTGCGACGAGTGCATGCCGGGATCGTCGGCCGAGACGATGACGAACCCGCCGTCCCCGCCGACCGATGTCGAGGTCATCAGCGGGTCGGCCGCGACATTCAGGCCCACGTGCTTCATGGCCGTCACCGTGCGGGCGCCGCCGAACACCGCCCCCATGGCCACCTCGAAGGCCACCTTCTCGTTCGGCGACCACTGGCAGTAGATGTCGTCCTTGTACTTGACGACGTTCTCGAGGATCTCCGTGCTCGGTGTCCCCGGATAGGCCGTGGCCACCCGCACGCCGTGCTCGTAGCACCCGCGCGCGACGGCCTCGTTCCCTGAGAGTAGGACGCGCATTCGCCCTCCTTGCCGTGTCCCGTGGGGCCGGGACGCAGTTCGTGGCGACCCGCGGACCCGCCGGTCCACGGCCGCGTTCGTATCTGACCGGTGTTTGGAAAAGAGTACTCAGCCCCACGATTCTAGCGAGTCGTGGGGCTGGAGTAAAGGCGGAGATGTGTCTTGCGCACGACCGCTCTGTGCGCCTGTGGGGTCGTTCGGGCGGCGCCGACAGCCCGGCGCGCCGCCACGTCAGTCGTCGATGCTGATGTCGAGTGAGTAGTGGGCCCCCTCGCCCGAGTACCAGGCCGCCACGTAGTAGGTCCCGTCGGCAGGAACCTCTCCCGTGACGACCATCGGGTCGTCGCTGCCGAGCTCGCTCTCAACCACCAACTCGTCCTCGTCGAGGACCGCGAGCGACCACATCGTGGCCGCGCCGGGCGACTCGACGTCCATCGTGACGGTGATGGTTTGGCCTTCCTCGAGCGACAACGAGAACCAGTCCGAGTCGGCGTAACACGACCTCAGGTTCTCGATCGTCCCCGGAGTCACCGGCTGTGCTTCGTGGAGGAAGTCGTTGTCCTCCCACGCGTCGTCGTCGCACGGCTCATCCGTGTTGATCATGAAGTCGTACAGGAAGTACATCGGCGCCGAGCTCACAGTGACGCCGACGCCGTATGTTCCCGGGAGGAACGTGAACCGACGGCGCGTCGTGTCGGTGAGCGCCGGATTGGCGATCGACATCACGTAGTTGAGCCCCTCCTCGGTGCGGAAGGTCACTGACCACTGCGTGCCGGGCAAGTGTCTGGCGACCGCGTTGATCCACACCTTCGCGGTCTCCGTGAGCGTGAACCGGAAGTAGTCCCGGTCGTCCTCGCAGAGCGTCAGCGTCCGGTACCACCGGTCGAACTCGATCATCGGAGCCGTGGGCACCTCGCCGTTGGGCTCCATGTAGTCGGAGATGCCGTCGCAGTCGAAGTCGCCGGTCTCGAAGTCGATCGTCACGGTCTCGGGGAGCGGCGTCCCGTTCTCCTCCTCGATGTCGTCGGAGATGACGAGCCGGTGGGGCGTGTTCGGAGCCAGCAGCGTGTCCGGTGTGAGCGTGGCCGTCCGGGACTCCTCGTCATACTCGACGTGGGCGTCCAGCGCCCGCTCCTCGAGGTAGAGCGTGCTCTCGGTGATCGTGCTTCCGTCCATCGGCGAGTCGAACGTGACCTCGGGACGCGAACCGAGACTCAGGTCGGTCGCGCCGTCCTGGATGTTGAGCTCGTCGATGCCGGCCGGCGTGGTGTCGTCGGGGCCCGAGCCGCCGTCGCCCCCGCAGGAGGCGAGGAGGAGACCCATTGTGATGACCGCGATGCTGAGTGCGATTGCTCTGTGTGCGTTGATCATTCCTTCATCTCCCGGATCTTCCCAATTCAGTGTTCGATCATGCAGGCGGCGCGTCCTCGATGAGCCGCTAGTTCGAGAGCTCGACGTCCAGGGTGTAGTCGACGTCGTCCTCCCAGAAAGTGATGCAGATGGTGGCGGTTCCGGCGGCCGTGGCGGTCACCTGTCCCACGGTCGGGTTTCCGGTGCCGTTGTATTCGCAGTAATCGCCCCCCGGCGCGTCGATTCGCATCCTGCGATGCTCCCAGTCGCCGGGCAGGAACGTGGCGTCCAACGTGACCGTGAGAGTCTCTCCGCTGGCCATCTCGATACTGAAGTAATCCTTGTCCAGGTAGCAGCCCCGGAGGCCCGAGTGCATTCCCTCGGTGATGGGAGCCGCCTCGTCGTCGAAGTCGTTCGGCTCGAAGGGGTCGTCGTCGCACGGTGTCCCGGCCACGACCTCCAGATCGTAGAGGACGAAATCCTCGGGCTGCATGCCGTAGCTCGAGTAGACCTCGCAGTAGTGTGTGCCGGGGTCGAAGCTCAGCCCGAACTGCGGAGTCTGTCCGGGCCGTGCGTTCGTCCCCATCGTCGAGTAGTGCTCGCCGTCCGCGCGCATGAAGTGGATCTGCCAGCCGACCCACCGCGCATCGTCCGGCGGCGCCGCCTTGATCGGGGTCTTGAAGGTCACCCGGCTGCGCTCGTCCACCGTGAACTCGTAGGTGTCCTTGTCGCCGTACGTACCGGTCAGTGAGTAGCACGTTCCGCCGACGTCGACCGGTGACGCCTCAGCGGTCGACTCGTTCGGCTCGAAGAAGTCGGCGAGGTGGTCCGCGTCGAACGTCCCGGTCTGGAACGAGAGAGTCTCCGGCCAGGCCGGGTTCCCCGCGAGGTCGGTCACCTCCTCGGTGACCACGACCTCGTGCCACGTCTCGGCGGCGAAGAGCGTATCCGGCGTGATCGTCGCCGTGCGGGTCGTCTCGTCGTACCGAACGTGCGGGACCGGCGTGCGTCCGGCCAGCAGCAGCGTCGTGTCGGAGATCGTCTCCGCGTCCATGGCCTCCGAGAACGTGAGCTCGACGGACTGGACGAGGCTCTGGTCCGTCGCTCCGTCCGCTGGAGTGGACGTGTCGATCGTCGGCCGCTGTGTGTCGCCCGGATCCGACCCGCCGCTCGAGCTGCAGGAAACGAGGGCTGCTGCAGAGAGCAGGACCAGAGCGAACGCGAGTGAACGCCTCATCGGTCACCTCCTTGGCGCAAGCCGACCTGCCGGTTCCCGGCGACCCGGGCGAGCCGGGTCACAGGACCGGCAGGTCGCGCTCCATCTCGTACTGGGTGATGTATCCGCGATAGTCGTCCCAGAGCGCGGTCTTGTTCTTCAGCAGCTTGTCGAACATCTCCTGGCCGAGCGTCTCGGGGAGGAGCTCGCTCTTCCGCGCGGCGCCGACGGCCTCTCCGAGGCTGCCGGGGAGCATGCTGATGCCGTGCTCCTCGCGCTCGTCCGGGCTCATGACGAAGATGTCCGCCTCGACGGGCTTGCGGCACTCGTAGTTCTCCTCGATGCCCTTGAGGCCGGCCGCCAGCATCACGGCGAACGCGAGGTAGGGGTTGCAGGCCGCGTCGGGACAGCGGAGCTCGATGCGCGTCGAGAGGTCGTGGCCGCGCCGGTACTGGGGAACGCGCACGAGCGTCGAGCGGTTCATCTGCGCCCACGACACGTAGACCGGCGCCTCGAACCCGGGAACCAGACGCTTGTACGAGTTCACCCACTGGTCGGTCACGAGCGCGATCTCCCTCGCGTGCCTCAGGAGCCCCTCGAGATAGGCGCGCGCCGTCTCGGAGAGGTGGTGGAGGCCGTTCTGATCGAAGAACACGTTCTTCTGTCCCTCGAAGATCGACTGGTGGGTGTGCATGCCGCTCCCGTTCGCGCCGAAGATGGGCTTCGGCATGAAGGTCGCGTGGACGCCTTCCTTCCGGGCGATCTCCTTGATGAGGAGCTTGGCCATGATCGTGTCGTCGGCCATGCTGAGCGCGTCGCCGTACTTGAGGTCGAGCTCGTGCTGCGACGGCGCGACCTCGTGGTGCGAGTACTCGACGGGGATGTCGATCGCCTGGAGCGCCTTGATGGTCTTCTTGCGAAGCTCCTCACCGAGGTCGGGTGGCTGCAGGTCGAAGTAGCCGGCATGGTCGAGGACCTCCGGATACTCGGCGTTCGTGAAATAGAAGTACTCGAGCTCGGTCCCGACTTTGAACGACCAGTTGCTCGGCACGAGCCGCTCGAGCACGCGCCTGAGCACGAAGCGCGGGTCGCCCTCGTACGGCTTGCCGTCGGGGAGGAGGATGTCGCAGAACATCAGCCCCTCGACGTCGCCGTCGTGCCACGTGACGAGCTTGAAGGTCTCCGGATCAGGCATCGCGATCATGTCGCTCTCGTAGATCCTTGTGAACCCTTCGATCGACGAGCCGTCAAAGCCCTTGCCGTTCTCGAGCGCGCCTTCGAGCTCGGCAGCGGGGATCTGGATGCACTTGGGAAATCCAGCGATGTCGGTGAACATGAGCCGGATGAAGCCGATCTCGTTCTTCCTGACGGTCCCGAGGATCTGCTCCCTCGTCATGCTGTCGCTCCTTCCGTGCCGCCTTCAGGCGGCGGACGACTCGTCGAGTCTCTCGCGATACTGACGTTCGTAGTACTCCCGGAACTCACCGGACTTCAGCGGCCGCCACCACGCCTCGTTCGCCGCGTACCAGCGCACGGTGTCGAGAACGGCCGCCGCAGCGTTGAACTCCGGCTCCCACCCGAGGCTTCGGAGCTTCGTCGAGTCGATCGCATACCGGACGTCGTGACCCTCGCGGTCCCGCACGTGCCGGATGAGTGACTCGGGCTTGCCGAGCTCCTCGAGGATGAGATGCGTCATCTCGATGTTGTGCATGTGGTTGCCGGCGCCGATGTTGTAGACCTCGCCGGGGACGCCCCGTTCGAGCAGGATCTCGATGCCGCTGCAGTGGTCGAGCACGTGCGTGTAGTCGCGCTCCTGCCTCCCGTCGCCGTAGAGCGGAAGCGGTTCGTCGTCGATGGCGTTCGTCGTGAAGAGCGGCACGACCTTCTCGGGGTACTGGTTCGGCCCGATGTTGTTCGCGCCGCGCGAGACGATGACCGGGAAGCTGTAGGTCTCGAAGTAGGAGCGGGCGAGGAGCTCGCCGCCGGCCTTGCTCGCCGAGTAGGGGTTCCTCGGGTTGAGGCGCGCGTCCTCGGCGAAGGGCCGGTCCGGCGTGGGGCCGTAGACCTCGTCCGTGCTGATCTGAATGAAGCGCGAGACGTTCGCGGTTCGCGCGGCCTCCAGGAGCACGTGGACGCCAAAGACGTCGGTCTTTAAGAATCCCTCGGGATCGCCGATCGACCGGTCGACGTGCGTCTCCGCCGCGAAGTTCACGACCGCGTCGCAGCCCTTGATCGAGGCGGCGACGATCGCAGGATCGCAGATGTCGCCGCGGACGAACGAGTACCGCTCGTCGTTCTCGATGCTGCGGAGGTTCTCGAGGTTGCCGGCGTAGGTCAGTTTGTCGAGGTTGACGATCTCGCAGTCGGGGTGTCGGGCGAGGTAGAGCTTGATGAAGTTGCTCCCAATGAAGCCTGCGCCACCGGTGATGAGAATCCGCATCGTTCCTCCGGATCTTCCCTGGCGGGTCGGGTCTCTGGAATGTCGGGGTGGTCGGGCGCGATTCTAGACCCACGCGCGGCGCGTTTCCACCGAAATCCCGCGCAAGCCCGGTTCAAGGGCGCTCCGGATCCGAATCCCCTTCGAGGTCCGTCGGCGCGGGACTCCCCACCGGCGCTCAGACAGTCAGGCCCGGCGCGCGGTCGGTGCGCGCCGTCCTGAAACTCGCGGCGGAGGGGAGTCCCGCACCGCGCCCCCCCGGCCGCGCCAGGCGCCGGAGCGCCCTTGAACCGGGCGCCCGCGCAGGGTATCATCGTCGGTCGTGCCGCGATCGAGCGAGAAGCCACGCAGGTCAGCAAGCCAAAAGGAGAGGGCCGTGAGACCCGAGTTCAAGAACTGCGAAGTCTACACGTTCCAGGACGAGAAGCTCCAGAAGGAGATGCAGGAGGCTGTCGCCAAGGTCGAGGCCGAGGCGGGGAAGGAATACGACCTTATCATCGGCGGCGAGCACGTCAAGGGCGACGGGACCTTCAAGACGCTCAACCCGTCCGACCCGTCGCAGGTGCTCGGCGTCTTCCAGAAGGCGACGCCCGACCTGGCCGAGAAGGCCATTCAGGTGGCGGACACCGCGTTCGAGCAGTGGAGCCGCAAGCTCCCGGACGAGCGTGCCGAGTACGCCTTCCGCGCCGCCGAGGTCATGAAGCGCCGCCGCCTCGAGCTGGGCGCGACGATGGTGCTCGAGGAAGGGAAGAACTGGATCGAGGCTGACGCCGACGTCTGCGAGGCCATCGACTTCCTTGAGTTCTACGCGCGCGAGGCGCTCCGCTACGGCGAGGACCAGCCGCTCACGCGCATCGAGGGCGAGCAGAACTCGTACTTCTACATCCCGCTCGGCGTGGGCGTGGTCATCCCGCCGTGGAACTTCCCGCTCGCCATCCTCGTCGGCATGACGACGGCGGCGTTCGTCACCGGGAACACGGTCGTTCTCAAGCCATCGAGCGACGCTCCGCTCATCGGACGCAAGTTCATGGAGATCCTCGAGGAGGTCAAGCTCCCGGCCGGCGTCGTCAACTTCGTCACCGGCAGCGGCGGCTCGATCGGCAACACGCTGGTGGGGCACCCGCGCACGCGTTTCATCTCCTTCACCGGCTCGCGCGACGTGGGCTTGAACATCATCGAGCTCGCGGCGAAGACGCAGCCCGGGCAGATCTGGATCAAGCGCGTGGTCGCCGAGATGGGCGGCAAGGACGCCATCATCGTCGACTCCGAGGCCGACGTCGCCGCCGCCGCGAAGGGGTGCGCGATCGCCGCGTTCGGGTTCCAGGGCCAGAAGTGCTCGGCCTGCTCGCGCGCGATCGTCGACGCGGACGTCTACGACGAGTTCCTCGAGAAGTTCGTCATGGAGTCGAAGAAGTACCAGATCGGACCTCCCAAGGTGCAGACGAACTGGCTCGGCCCGGTCATCAACAAGCGGGCGATGGACTCGATCCTCAAGTACATCGAGATCGCCCAGAAGGAGGGCGGACGCCTCATGCTCGGCGGCAAGGCTGCGGAGGGCGCGGGCGACGGCTTCTTCATCGAGCCGACCATCATCGCGGATGTGAAGTCACGCGACACCATCGGGCAGGAGGAGATCTTCGGCCCGGTCTGCGCGGTCATCAAGGCGCAGGACTTCGACGACGCGCTCCGCATCGCCAATGACACGGAGTACGGCCTGACGGGCGCTCTCTTCTCGGCGAATCGCGAGAAGCTCGAGCGGGCACGCCGCGAGTTCCACGTCGGCAACCTGTACCTGAACCGGAAGTGCACGGGCGCGCTGGTCGACGTGCACCCGTTCGGCGGGTTCAACATGTCGGGCACCGACTCGAAGGCCGGCAGCCGCGACTACCTGCTGCTCTTCCTCCAGGGCAAGTCGGTGACGGAGAAGGTGTAGCGAGAACGACCGTCCGGTGTGAGTCATCCGGGCGAGTGGTGGTGGACAACAAGAGGGGGCGGTCTTCGGACCGCCCCCTTCGCGTTCGTATGCCTGCGTCAGTCCAGCAACGCGGCGCTCGGCGCGCGTTGGTGTTCTCCGCTACGGCGTCGCGATCGACGTCGTCAGCGGCATCCCGCGCTTGAGGAACTCCTCGATGAAGAGCCCGCTGTCGATGGCGAGCTCCTGGGGATACGCGCCCGGCTTCGTCTGGCCGCGCGCCATCATCAGCGTGATGATCGAGGCGGGGAAGGAGGTCCCGCGCATCATCGCCGTCAGGCCAGTCTCGGTGTCCATCCTGTCGATCATCTCGTAGACGACGACCGTCTCGTGCCCGTCCTTCGCTCCATCCACCGTGACGCGGAGGAGCACCAGGTCCTCGTCCGGCTCCGAGAGGCTCGCGGCCAGGCACGCCTCGAGCACGTCGCGCGGGGCGGCCGACACGTCGCCGAGGTCGACCGGCGTGCTGCTCGCCAGCCCGATGTCGACCATCGCCTTGACCTTCGCGACGTGGCCCGTATAGCGGATGGTCTTGTAGTCGAGCTCCTCCACCTTGCCCAGGAGCGACGTGGGCAGGGTCGACGAACCGCCCGACGTGTTGAACGCCTCGAGCGTCCCGAACGGCTCGGGGAACTCGATGTCCTCCACGTCGACGAGCGGGTCGACCGTCTCGATCTTCCCGCCGCGAATGACCACGCAGGGTTCGATGTACTCGTTGATGAGTCCGTGGACCGAGAAGACGATCATGTAGTCCAGGGGCGGCTTCGGGTGCGCAGGGAGCCCGCCGACGCGCATGCGGATGCGCTTCGTGACGTCCAGCTCGTTCATCCCCGCCATCGCGAGCAGGCTCACCATGCCCGGCGCGAGCCCGCAGTCGGGGATGATGGTGATGCCCCTGTCCCTGGCGTCGGGGTCGAGCGCCAGCTCGCCGTCGACGACCGTGTTGTTGCCGCCGAGATCGCAGAAGTGCGTGCCCGCCCTGACCGCGAGCCGCGCGAGGTCGAGGTTGAAGCGGTAGCTCACGGCGCTTAAGGCAGCGTCGGCCATCTCCATCGCGCCGAGCACGTCCTCCTCGCTCGTGACATCGATCTCGTGCGCCACCGCCTTGTCCGAACCGGCGAACTCCGCCGCCTCCTCCGCTGTGGAGCGGTCGAGGTCGGCCACGATGACCTTCTCGACGTCGTCCTGGCGGACCATGTCGTAGACGGCCGCCCGTCCCATCATCCCGCCACCCAGCACCAGCAAACGCATGGACTGCCTCCTGTTCGTTCACACGGGCCGCGTCTCCCCAACGCCCGGCGCGCGCCGAGTCTCACGCCAACAGGTCTTCCCGCTATCTGATGACGACGAGCTTCCGACGCGCCGTCTGCCCGCCGGCGTCGAGACGGACGAAGTAGATGCCGGAGGCGACCTCGTCGCCGGTCGCGTCGCGGAGGTCCCAGTGCGCCACGTGCTCGCCCCCGTCGCGCTGCCCGTCGACGAGATCGACGACGCGTCGGCCGGCGACGTCGTAGACGCTCAGCCGAACGTCGACCCGGGATGGTAGCAGATAG
>CAZAQL010000078.1:0-12274 GCA_964487295.1 uncultured bacterium
AGCGGGATGAACGACTTCCCGTGCAGGCCGAGCGTGTGCATGAGCCTGTCCATCAGGAAGGCCGCCCTCGACATGTAGCCGGAGTCCTCGAGGATCGCGATGCCGAGAAAGAGGATCATGATGTTCGGCAGGAAGACGAGCACGGAACCGACGCCGCCGAGCGCCCCCTCCAGTACGAGGTCGGTCAGAAGCGACGGCGGAAGGACACCCGCGAGGAAGACGCTGAGCTTCGACACGAGCGTGTCGAGCCACTCCATCGGGTAAGCGCCGAGCTTGAACGTGGCCTGGAAGAGCAGCCAGACGAACGCCAGGAAGATCGGATACCCGAGCACGCGATGCGTGAACACGCTGTCGATGCGACGGGACAGCTCCATCCGGTCGACCGGCTCGCCGCGTGAGGACAGGGACATCTTGAGCGCGCCCTCGACGTACCCGTGTCGCCCCTCCGTGATGACCTTCTCCGCGTCGGCGCCCGTCGCGTGCTCGATGTGGCGCCTCGCGCGCCTGACGCAGTGGCGGATCGACCTCTCCGCTTCTCCGTCTCCGGCAATGAGCTCCTCAACGACCGCGTCGCCCTCGATGAGCTTGATGGCGACCCACCGGGCGGGGGCGTTTCCGAGGAGCTCGGAGTGAGACTCGAGCAGGGCCGTGAGCTCCGTGACCTGGTCATTGACGTGGGAACCGTACGAGACCGGCACGTGGCGGTGGTGATCCTCCCTCTCCTCGACGAGCGCGATGGCCGCGTCGAGGAGCTCGTTCACGCCGCGGCCGCGATGCGCCATCGTCGTGACGATGGGCGCGCCGATCATGCCGTGCAGCTTCTCCAGATCGAGCTCCGATCCGGATGACTCAAAGTCGTCCCACATGTTGAGGTCGAGCACGAGGTCGACCTCAAGCTCGAGAAGCTGTGTCGTGAGGTAGAGATTGCGCGCGAGATTGCCCGAGTCGACGACGTGGATCACGACGTCGGGCTTCTCGTCGACGATGAATCCGCGCGTGATGAGTTCCTCCGCCGAGTACGCCGTCAGGCTGTACGTGCCCGGCAGGTCGATGAGTTCTATGGTGTATCCGTGATAGGAGAGGACCCCGGTCTTCTTCTCGACGGTCACTCCGGGCCAGTTGCCCACCTTCTGTCGCGCGCCCGTGAGGGCGTTGAAGACGGTCGTCTTTCCGGAGTTGGGGTTGCCCGCGAGGGCGATGCGCAGGCGGCGGGATGAAGGCATGCGCGGCTAATCCTCCCGGGAGCGGCGCCAGCGCAGGCCGCGCCTGAGCCCACGACCGCGGCCGGAACGATGGCCGCCTCCGCAGGTCCCGAGATGGGGCGCGGGGCGGACGCGCACGAGCGCAGCCTCCGCCTTTCTGAGCGTGATGTGCGTGCCGCCGATGCAGTACTCGACGGGATCCTGAAGCGGCGCGGTCTTGATGACGCGGACGCAGGTGCCCTCCATGAAGCCCATGTCGAGCAGGCGGCGCCGGAACGCGCCGGCGCCCGTCACCTCCGTGACGATGCCGGCTTCACCGGGCAGAAGCGAGCTCAGCGGGACGTTCGGGGCGTGTCGCGTCATGAGGGGCAGTCCTCCTCGTTCGTCGTGGTGCACCGGTCCTCAAAGGGACAACCGCGGCAGGCCGGCGACGGCCCCGGGTCGCTCTCCGACGCGCGGATACCGTTTAAGATGCGCCTGAAGGTCCAGGCGAGCGCCGCCACGAGTATGAACGCAAGAACGATGCGCTGGATCATGAGGACCTCTTCGCGATGAACGAGGCCAGCCTCGAGACGGTCTCCGCGCTGAGACCGTGCTCGAGCCGGCAGGCCTCAGAGTCGGCGAGCTCTTCCTCAACCCCGAGGACGTCGTGCAGGAACCGGAAGAGCACGCTGTGCGTGCGGTAGACCTCCGCCGCCCGCTTCCTGCCGTGCTCGGTGAGGACGAGCTTCCCGTAGCGCTCCTGGCGGACGTATCCGCCCTTCTTGAGCCTGCTCACGGCCGAACGGGCCGTCGGGATCGTCACGCCGCGCTCGGCGGCGACCTGTGAGACGCCGACCGTGTCGTGCTGCTGTGACAGCAAGTAGATCGTCTCGAGGTAATCGACGGCTCGCGGCGTGAGCATGGCGCCTCCGGTGACGGCCTCCGAATGTGACTCGCCTTACAATGTATGACTACTCTTACTATAGAGCAAGAACCGTCCCAGGTCAAGCGACAGGACGCTCGAAGGGGATCGCACAAGGGTAACTTCTTGGGGGTTTTGCCAGAGGGGCACGCCGCCCGGCAGGCTCTCACGGTCTGGCGTACGGCGAATTGCCACATTCGACCGGCGCGCTCTCACGAGCCGGCGTACGGCGAACTGCCACATCCTGCCGTCAGCGCGAACGGCCGCGGCCGTCCCCTCTGTAGAGAGCCTTGATCGCACCCCACGAGCGCTCCACGACGGGAGACTCGGGGCAGCCCTCGCCGTGCGCCCCGATGAGGAGGCCCCACTCGTTCCCGCCGGGCATGCAGGGGGAGTCCTCCGCGAGCGTCAGGTCGTCGACCGTCACGTCGCAGAAGAGCGGGTCGGCGATCACGTAGTCGTCGGGGCTCACCGGCAGGTTGTCTCCGGGCGCGTTGCCGAACGAGCAGCACCAGTTCAGTGTCGCCGTGCTCGAGCCGTCGGTGTGGATCGTGCGGTCGTCGCAGGGTCCCGTGAAGGCGAAGATGCACTGCGTGAGGTAGACGAACATCGTCCCGCCGGCGGCCTTGATGCATCCTCCCTGAAGCTGCGCGGCGTTGCCGACGAACGTGCAGCGCGTCACCGGAGCGTTGGCCTGGTTGACGAGATGCAGGGCGCCGCCGCCCGTCGCGGCCGTGTTCCTGATGAACGTGCAACCCGTGATCATCGGCGATCCCTGGTCGCACGTGATGGCGCCTCCGTTGTCGCCGGATTCGTTCTCGACGAAGACGCTTCCCCAGAGAGAGCCGCTCGCGGGGCTGAAGCCATAGAAGAGCGCTCCGCCCTCCTCGGCCGCGAAGTTGCCCTGGAAGAGGCAACCGCTGATCCTGGGAACGCAGCCGGAGGAGAGGTAGACGGCTCCTCCGCGGCGGGCCTCGTTCTGAATGAAGTGGCAGTGGCGGATGACCGGGTCTGCGGAGCCCATAAGCAGGATGGCGCCGCCGTCCCCGGCGCCGGCGGCGTTGGACTCGAAGAAGCAGTTGACGAGCTTCGGGTTCGCGCCGTCGATGAGCACGCCGCCTCCGCCCGCTCCGCTCACATCCCCGCCCCGGATCGTGAACCCGTCCACGACGCACGTCGAGTCCTGTCCAGTTCCGTCGAAGTGGATGCCGCGGTGTCCCGCGCCGCCGGCATCGACGATCGTCTGGGAGGGTCCCTGCACGCTCGTCAGAACGATGTTCTCCGTCGCGAAGTCGAGGTCACGGTTCCCTTCGCCCGCGTACGTGCCGCGGACGACTCGGACGGTGTCTCCTTCGGATGCCGCGTCGAGTCCGGCCTGGATGGTCGTGAGCACGCCTCCGGCGGGGTCGACGGTGAAGACGTCGGCGGCCGCCGGGGCGCAGATGAAGAGGGTGGCCGCGAAGAGAACCGCCAGTGCGGGTCGGGCCGACCCGGGCAACGGCCTCCGTGGCCTGTCGCCGGTCGGATGGTCGTCCGTGCGCATGTCGACCTCCATCGAGAGTCTCCTCCGGCCTCGGGGCGCCTCGGTCGCGTGTCCGGCCTCGGGGCGCCGGGTTCCCACGACCGAACGCTGGTCGCCTCGGTCGCGGCGCGGTCCGTCGGCTATCGGTAGAGCGCCTTGATGCCCCCCCAGCTCGTCTCCTCCACCGGAGACTCGATGCAGCCCTGGTCCAGCGCGCCCATGTGGCGATCCCAGTCATTCCCCGCCGGCAGGCACGGGGAGTTCGAGGCGAGTGTGTAGTCGCCGTTCCATACGTGGCAGAAGAGCGGGTCCTCCTCGATACAGAGCATGGCGGTGCCGCAGAGTTCGTTCCCGTCGGGGTTCCCGTACACGCAGGAGTAGACGATCATCGCGTCGCCATTGTTGTCGCAGAGGAACGTGCTGCCCCTGGTCTCGGCTGCCTGCGAGAACGCCATGATGCAGTCGGTGAACGTCGGCAGCGCGTTCGCGGTCGAGTGGTAGACCGACCCGCCCCCGAGCGCGCGGTTCTGCACTATCGTGCATCCGGCGAGGTCGGGGTCGGCGTCCTGCGCGTAGACCGCGCCGCCCGTCGTGGTCGCGAGGTTGGAGTAGATGAGCACGTCGATGATCGACGGGTTCGAACGGAAGGACCCGATGGCGCCGCCCTGGTCGCCGGACGCGTTGCCCCACATCTCGCCGCCGCGCACGACCGCGAGACCGGAGTAGTTGAACGCGATCGCCCCGCCGAAGCCGGTCGAGCACTGGTTGTTCGTGAACGTGCAGCGACGGAAGAAGGGCTCGGAGTTCATCGAGACATAGGCGCCGCCACCGCTCAGGAGCGCCGAGTTCGCGTTGAAGTCGCAGTCCTCGAAGATGGGGTTGCACCAGTTGTTGATGTAGACCCCTCCGCCGCTCGCGCCGTAGCTGATGTTGCCCGTGATCATGCAGTCCTTGAACTTCGGGCTCGGCGGCGTGTCTTCGCTGCCGTCGATGCAGATCCCCGCGCCCGGGGTGCCCGCCTGGTACGTCTTCCCGCCGATGATCGTGAACCCCTCGATGAGGCAGGTCGTGTCCTGCCCGCTGTTGTAGAAGTGGAAGAGCCTGTGGCCGCTCTCGGCCTGCGTGTTGATCTGTGTGGAGAGCTGCCCGGACTGGCTGACGAGGTGGATGTTCTTCGTCCCGAAGTCCAGGTCGCGGTTGCCCTCGCCCGTGTACGTCCCGGCCACGACCTCGACCCGGTCACCCTCCTGGGCCGCGTCGATGCCCTCCTGGATGGTCTCGTAGTCGCCGCCGCCGCCGACGTCGACAATGATCGTGTCGGCCGCTGCCGTGAACGTCATGGCAGCCACCGCGAGTGCCGTCACTCCAGTCAGCGCTTTCCTCATCGTGCCCTCCCTCGTCTGGTCCCTGTGCGCTTGTTGTCCGCATTCGTCGTCCCGGAACTCGCGCCGTCATCCGGTCCCCGGAGCGCTCCCTAGAATCCGCGCGCCTCGCGGAGCATCGCGTCGATCTCGTGCGCGCGCTCCTGCTGCGCGATCCAGTACTCCGGGTGGCGCTGCTCGTCGAGCTCCTGCACCGTCTTGCCTTGCTGCTCGACCCAGGTGTAGTACTTCAGATTGAACCAGCTCTGCTTCGCGTGCCGCGTTCCCTCGCTGATCCAGTCGAGCTTCGCGCCGTGGAAGATCGAGGCCATGCGCGCGGCGGCCTCCATCTCGTCCATCCTGCCGTACGTCTCGTCGAGCTGCTTCATGACAGAGTGGTAACGGTCCATCGTGTCGGTCGCGATCGTGAAGACCGACTCGTGCTCGCGGAGACGATAGAACTTCGCGGTCTTGATCGCGGCGAGCACGTTGCAGACTCCCGAGATACCCATGATCTCGCTCATCTCGCGGATGCTGTCCTCGGGCACGCCGTATCGCTTCGACATGACCTCCCAGCCCGGCTCCTCGGTGAGGAGCTGGAGGCCCTTCTTCGACTCGATGTCGTCGATGCACATGATGGCGTCCTGCTCGAACACGTTGTGGATCCAGGTGACGTGCTTGTCGCCGATGCCCTGGATGTCGTGCCCGCCGTACCCGTTCCAGTAGAGCGTCGGACACTGAATCGGCTCGACCCCGACGGTGCGCGACTCGTGGAACTCGTGCTTGATCCGCTCGGCGGCGGCGATCGTGCCGGCCGATCCCATTGCAGAGACGAACGCGGCGATGCGACCGTTGCCGACGTCCTTCGAGTTGAGTTCGGCGGCCACCTCGATGCACGAGTTGCCCGTGCAGTGGTAGTGGAAGCGGTAGTTCCCGAACTCCTCGAACTGGTTCATGATGCGGTTGTTCGGGTCCTTGCGGAGCTCATTGGCGCGGTCGTAGATCTCCTTGACGTTGCTCTCGCACCCGGGCGTCTTTTCAAAGCGCGCGCCGAACCACTCGATCTGCTCGAACCGCTCCTGGCTCATGAGCTCGGGCAGGAGCACGAGCGAGTCGAACCCCATCCTCGGCCCGACGTACGCGCCGCCGATGCCGTAGTTGCCCGTCGACGGCCAGACGAGCGTGTGCTCTCCCGGCGTGATGTCGCCGGTGAGCTGGTGCTCCATGCAGACCGAGTAGGTCGCGCCGACCTTGTGGCTCCGGGTCGGGAAGTCCTTGCTGTAGAGGACGACGATGTTCGCGTCGACCTGCGTCAGCTCCTTCGGGAGCACCACGTAGTAGATTCGGCCCTCCGGGTTCCGCCACGTGATGTTGTAGAGGTTCCAGGGGCTCAGGGGGTCGTCCTTCGCCGCCTTGAGCGCCTTCTCGCGGATATCCGGCCGGATGCGGTCCGGGTGGAGCATCTCCTCGAACGTCGGTCCGTACACGAGCTGACCAGTCGCCATCAGTTCCTCCTCACCATCCCCTCACCCTCTCAGGTGGAAGTGCGGCGCCCGCCGCGGAGCGCGCCGGCGCGGTTCGCCGGGGCTCAGGCGGGCTCACATGTTGACGTGTATCTCGAGAATGTCCTTGTCCTCGACGATGTGCTCGACGTCCACGATCTGTCCCGGGAACTTGCCCGATCCCCAGACGCGCGCGGACTTGAGGTTCTCCGCGAACTCGCGGTGGATCTTCCGCGCGACGTCCATGACGTTGCTGCCGCGCGGGACGATGAACGGCTTCTTCATGTCCGGGTCCTTGCCCGGCACCTTGCTGTAGATGCGGATGACGTCGAGCATCTCGAAGAGCGCGGCCTGGAGCTCGGGGATCCCCTTGCCGAGCTCGGCACAGACCGGGTAGATCCCGAACTCGTCGCCGATGAGGTCTCGAAGGAGATCGAGGTTCTCCTCCGCCTTCGGGCTGTCGAGCTTGTTCGCGACCACGAGCGACTTCTTGACGTTCCGAGGCAGCTCCTCCTCGCCCGGATCGTGCTCGGGGGAGAGGCGGATGCCCTTCTCCACCAGAGCCTCGCGCAGGAAGACGAACATGTCGACGCAGTCGTCCGCCGCCAGGTCGACGACGACGAGGGCCGCGTCGGCGTTCCGGATGATCTCCGGGAGCCAGGAGTCGATGTGGTCCGGAGACAGCGGCGGGATGTCGATGAGCTGGATCGTGATGTCGTTGTACGGCATCATCGCCGGCTGGGGCACCCGCGTCGTGAAGGGGTAGTTGGCCACCTCGGGCGTGGCGTTCGTCGTCGCGGCGACGATCCGCGACTTGCCCACGTTGGGCGTCCCGACGAGCACGACCTGCGGCGCCTCCTCCTTCGGTACGTGGTAGGAGGGACCCGATTTGCCCTTCTTCCGGCCCTGCTGCTGTTCCTGCTTGAGCTTGGACAGACGGCGACGGAGGTCCGCCCTGATGTGGTCGGTCCCCTTGTGCTTGGGACAGAGCGCCATCATCTCCTGGATGGCGGCGATCTTGTCCTCGACCGTCGTCGCCTCTCGGAAACGAGCCTCTGCGGCCTTGTATGGCGGGGGCAGATTCGCGGGCAACGCTCTTCACCTCCTTCAACGTAATCCCCGATGATACCGTCCGGTCGGGCGGTTGGCAAGGTGCGGGGACGTGCGAAGCCGCCCTCCGTCACCGACGGAGGGCGGCCCTGTGTTCGCACGTGCGGCGTCAGGCGCCGCGGGCGACCTTCCCGACCTTCACCGGCGCGCCGGCGTCATCGGTACATCGCCTTGATCTGTCCCCAGGACGTGCTCTCGACCGGGCTCGAACCGACCTGGTTGACGTAGTCCGAGTCGTCGGCGTCACGCGGGTGCGCGCCCGCCTCGGCGAGCACGTCGCGGAGGGCGGTCTCGGCGTCGGTCCGCGTGACGGCGGGCGTCTCCAGCAGCGCGCCGCACGTGCTCTCCACGTTGCAGTTCGGCGGCAGGACGTTGCCCTCGATGTAGACGGGGCCGGGGCTCGAGAGCACGAGCGCGTCGGATGGGTCGCTGCCGTCGTCGGGCATGTAGTAGTTGCCGATGATGTTCGCGCTGGCGCCGTTGCGCACCCGCGTTCCGTAGTTGCCGGACCACCCGTAGATGACGTTGTTGACGACGTCGACGAACGTGCAGTTGTCGATCTGCGGGTTCCGCTCGTCGCCCAGCGCGTAGAGATTGTGGTGCAGCGTGATGTTGTACGCGCCAGCCGTGAGGAGCGAGTTCTTGACGGTCTCCGCGACGATGCACCACTGCACCGTCACGTCGTGCGCCGAGTAACAGATGTCGATGCTCCCGTCCCCGGCGCGGCGGAAGGAGCAGTGGTCGATCACGACGTGGTGCGCGCCCTCCCAGATGCGGAGGTTGTCGCCCGTGTTCGTGTCGGGCGCATCGATCACGCGGATGTTGCGGACGATGATGTGCGATCCGCCGCGTATGTCCAGAAGCGCCGCCTCGACGCCGGCGTGCGCGGCGGTGATTGTGATGCCCGGGTCCGGAGCCTGCGAGGCGTCGATCGTGATGTGGTCGCTCGTGATCCTGAGCGACCGCTCGAGCTCGATCGTGCCGCCGACCGCGAAGGTGACGTAGCGGCTGGACTGGGAGACGGCGTCGCGGAGGGTCCCCGGGCCGTCGTCGGCGAGGGACGTGACGACGTACTCGTCGCAACCGAGCCCGCCGGTCGTGTCGGTCCCGAAGCCCTCGAGCGGCCTGTCGGGGAATGCCGACGCCGCAGACGTGATCATGAGCGTCAAGAGAGCAAAGGCTGTCGTTCTCAGAGCTGTCTTCATCCGGGTGCCCTCCTCATTGGTCGGACACGGCGCTGAGGGCCGGAAGGGGCGCCGCCTGGCTCACAGGGCGTGTAACGTAGCATGCGCGTCCAAAAACAGCAAGAAGTGTACCCTCGTCGAGTGTCTCTCGGGGCCTCGCGCGAATGAACAACATTCACCGTGAATGTGCGCCCCGCACGGGTCACCACCTCCGGGGCCACGCGCTTGACCGCCTCCTGCCGCGGCACTATAGTGAGTCGCCGCTGTGCGGGCCGTAGAGTTCGGCCCCCGGGCGGCACTTACGGATTCGAAGGGGGGAGTCCCTGCAGAACGGCGAGCCACGCGAGACAAACGATGCGCAGGTGAACGAACCCCGCGTCGAGCGTTCGAAGCTACAGCACGCCGCGGTCTTCTTCGTGATCGGGAGTCTCATCATCCTCGGCGCGACGCTTGCGTTCACCACGGGTGAGGAGACCTGGCAGGGCGTGTCGCGGTTCGGCTCGGGGATGCTGCTGGCGCTCCTGGGGCTTGTAGCGCTTCGGACCGTGCTTGAGTCACTGGGGCTCCTCGTGCTCGTCAACGGGACGCAGGACGCGAGGATCTCCCTGATCGAGGCGGTCGAGCTGACGCTCGAGGGCTACTTCATCTGGCAACTCATCCCCGCGAGCGCGGCCGGCGTTCCCTACCAGGCGTACCTGCTGACCCGAAAGGGCGTGAGGGCCGGGTGGGCGACCGCGGTCGTCGTCGTGAAGGGGTTCATCCCCCCCGTGTTCTTCTTCTTCGTCCTCCTCGCCACGCTGTCGCTCGCGCTGTTCGGGTGGACTGGTTCCGAGGCGTCACTGACGCTCGTGAAGGTCGTCGGCCCGCTCTCGGCTCTCCCAACGCTCATCCTGATCACCGCGCTCGTCATCATGGTCCGGTACCCCGCGTTGCTCGACGCCATCATCGACCGGATCGCCCGGGCCGTATCGCGTCGCGTGTCCGAGAAGAGCGCTCGCCGGGTCGAGCGCACGCGCGTGCGGCTCTCGGAGGAGTCGCACATCTTCCGGGAGGCGCTGACCACGATCTGGAGCCGGAAGCGCTGGGTGCTTCTCGCGTGCATCGTCCTCGTCGTGCTCTCGTTCGCCGCCGAGTTCTCGGTGGGCCTCGTCATCCTCAGGGGGTTCGGGTACCGCGGGTCGGTCGTTGATCCGTTCCTCCTGCAGAGCCTGCTCAAGTCGATCCTGAGCGCGTCGCCGACGCCGGGCTCCCTCGCGGTGGGCGAGGGAGGGTACATCGCGTTCTTCGCCGCCTACCTGCCGTCTCACTTCATCGGCATCGCGCTCGTGCTGTGGCGGATCGTGCTCTACTTCACGCCGATGTTCGTGGGCGGACTGCTCGTGGCGAGGCGCATCAGGCGTGGCCGCGGAGAGGACGTTGCGGCCGAAACCGCTTGACCCGTCTGCGATTGCGGTCGTATAGTCCTCGTGGCGTCAGTGAACGGTCCCGCCGCGCGTCGGTATGAGGGCGCGGGTTCCGGGATCGCGATGCAGGAACAGCCGGATGCCCGGTCGGGTCTCATCCCGGCCTTGGCCGCCCGGAACTCCGGGCGGCGATAGAGCCCCAACGTTGGGGCATGACAGCGCTCTCCCCGGGTCGCACAGAGCGCCGCATGGCGGAGGCCTGCCCGCATCCGCAGGGCCTGCGCGCCCGTTCACACCAACGCCAGAGACAGCCGTCCGACGGATCCCGCTTCGTGCCCTCGAACCACGGGCGCGACCGCTTGCGTCGGGTACGGCGCCGACATCACGGACTCAGACATCGACGGCGGACATGACCAGGGACACCTACGAGATCCAGACGAAGCTCGGAGAGCGAACGCGCACGCTCCGGACCGTCGGCGGGCTCTTCTCGAAGGAGAAGATCGCCACGTCCACCCAGTTGCTGCTCAACGCGATGCGGGTGCAGCAGGGCGACCGCATCCTCGATTACGGATGCGGCTACGGCGCCGTCGGCATCGCGCTCTCGGACGTCGCCCCGGAGCTCGACATCCAGATGGTCGACCTCGATATCCGCGCCGTGCGGATGGCGCAGCGTAACGTTCGCTCGAACGATGTCGAGAACGCATCGGTCGTGCTCGACCACACGCTCAGTCGGTTCAGGAACGGGCACTTCAATGTCGTCGCGCTCAATCCTCCCGTGGAGGAGGGGACCGAGACGATCTTCGAGATGATCGACCGCGCGCAGTCGAAGCTCAGACACGGCGGCCAGTTCTACCTCGTCGCGAAGGTGCGCAAGGGCGCGAAGAGCTACATGCGAAAGCTCTCCGAGACCATCGGGCCGGCGAAGGTCGTCCTCAGAAGCGGCGGGTACTGGGTGATGCGCGCCGAGCGAAGCGCCGTCTGCTCGCCCACGGCCGTCGATCTGACGAGCTACGAGCACGTCGTCGAGGACGAGCTCCGCGGAAGGAAGTACCGGTTCCACACGTACGCCGGCATCTTCTCGCGCAAGGCGCTCGACGAGGGTACGCGGTTTCTCATCGAGACGATGGAGATGCGGCCCCGCCACAGCGTCATCGACGTCGGTTGCGGGTACGGGCCCATCGGGATCTCGGCCGCGCACGCAGCGTCGGTCGGTCGCGTCGTCATGGTCGACTGCAACGCGCGCGCCGTGGAGTACGCCGAGATGAACATCCGCGAGCATCACCTCAACCACGCGCGGAAGAACGGCAAGCCGCGCGTCGAGGCCGTGCTCGGAGACCGGTTCGACGCGGTCACGGGGGAGCGGTTCGACCGCGTGCTCTCGAACCCGCCGTTCCACGCGGGCAACGACGTGATCTTCCCGCTCGTGGAGGAGGCCCGCGAGCACCTGCGGGTCCACGGCCGACTGTATCTCGTCCTCATGCGCTATGCCGGCGTCCAGCGACACATGCGGAAGGTGTTCGGGAACTGCCACATGGCGGCGGACAACGGCCGCTACGTCGTCCTCATGTCGGAGCGCACGCTGTGACCCACGGTAGCGGCTTCGGCCGCTACGTCGTCCTGATGTCGGAGCGCACGCTGTAGCATCGCATCTCCCGGCACACCCTCAGACTCTCCGAAATGGCCCTAAGATGGGCCATTTCTCGTTGACCCTCCCGAGACCCCATGCTAGACTCGATGTTCGTGATTGTTCACCCCGGGGATTGGGCCCGGGAGTTCTTGAAGGTACGCCTAGAGGCAGATGGAGGAAAGAGCATGCCCGAGTCCGTTGCCGCCTTCATGGAGATGGTCAAGGCGAAGAACCCGGCGCAGCCGGAGTTTCACCAGGCGGTCCAGGAGGTCGTGGAGTCGCTCTGGCCGGTTCTCGAGAAGCGTCCCGAGTACCGCAAGGCGAAGATCCTGGAGCGCATCTGCGAGCCCGAGCGCGTCGTGATGTTCCGCGTCCCGTGGGTCGACGACAACGGTGACGTCCAGGTCAACCGCGGCTTCCGCATCGAGATGAACAGCGCCATCGGCCCCTACAAGGGCG
>CAZAQL010000079.1:0-12030 GCA_964487295.1 uncultured bacterium
CGCTCCCCGCCGCAGCCCGCCACGACCGCGACCATCGCCACCGCGAGCGCGGCCGCGAGCGCAGTCGCTGTTCGCATCCTCATGGTCCTCCTTCGGCACGCTCGGCGCCTGGCTTCGGGAGTTCGTCCGACCGACCGCCGCCCTCGCGCGCGGCGTTTCGAGGGCTCCGGTCGACGGAGCGACCCACGCGCCGGTCCGCCTCGTCCGTCACGGCATCGACGGCCGCGTCGAGCTCCTCGAGCGACATCCCGGAGAGCGCCTCGGCGGGGATCGGCTCGCCCTCAACGACGGCACAACGAGCGAAGAGCAAAGGGGCCATGAACCGGTCCCAGGTTCTCGGGACGGTCCATGCCGGCGCCGCGCTCACGCCGAGCGGCACGAGCGAGCAGCCCGATGACTGCGCGGCGGCCAGCGCGCCGCCCTTCGCGCGTCGCTCCGGGCCGCTGGGGCCGTCGAGCGCGACGCCGCCATCGATGCCCCCCGACAGGGCCTTCTTCATCGCGATGAGCGCCGCCGTGCCGCGCCGACCGCTCGATCCCCGAACGGTCGAGTAGCCGAAACGCTCGAGAACCTGAGTGAGCACCTCGCCCGCGAAGCTCATCGACGTGATGATCACGATGCCGCGGTCCCGGAACGCCGGCACGAGCAGGAAGAGGCGGCCGTGCCAGAACGCATAGATCACGCCGCGACGCGGCGAGCTCTCATCGTCCCCCGAGCGCTGCTTGAGGCCTCCCGACCCGGCATGGTCTGCCGGTCCGCCGGTCGGCGCCCGCCTCCGCGCGCCGTTCGTGGACGCGCCTTCGTCCCCGGGCCGGGTCCATTCCACGCGGAGCGTGGAGGCGACGGCGCTCATCACGAGCGCCGAGCCGCCCGACAGGAGCGCGATGAACCAGCGCGAGCGCGAGATGCGCTTCCTGAGCCGCCTGACGCGGGAGCGCCGCGAACGACCCTTCAAGAACGCTCCTTCCCCTTCCGCCTCGCCTCGAGCCCGTCGCGCAGCATGGGCGCCATCTTGAGGAACTCCTCCAGCGTGTCGCAGACGTAGTCGGAGCACTCAGCGCACGTGGTCACGCCTCGCTTCACTCCGCAGAGCCGGACCCCACAGGTGCTGCAGTGCGCGAACTTCACGTCGCCGTCAGTCGTGCATCCGCTGCAGTTGATCTGCTCCGGCTTGAGCTCGACCTCATACATCTTCGACCACTCGGCCGCCGTCTCGGCGCGCTTCCCGTCGTCGTCCTCTCTCGTCGCGACGAGCGCCGGACACTCCTCGCAGTTCAGACCGCAGATTCCCAGGCTCTCCGCCATCGTTCCTCCCTCGCCGTGGATGTCCCCCTGCATCGGGAACGTGCTAGTGCTGGTGCGGCTCCTCCTCGCCGAGGTACGAGAGACGGAACGCGCGTGTCGCCTCGCGCAGTCCTGCCGCCGCCTCGGTGTCGACGCCCTGCTTGCACTTCATGGCGTATACGAGCATGTGGTGCAGGAGCTCGAGCTGCTCGCGATAGACGGCCACGGCCTCGCCGTCCTCGGCGGGCGCCGGCTTGATGCGCTGCGTCATGAAGTACTCCGCTACGATGTCCTGCACCTCCTGTGCGTGCGCCTCCTTCGTGACGACCCAGCGGACGATCTGATTGTCGTTCCTCTCGCTCTCCGATGAGAGCGCGGTGATCCGCTCCATGGCCCTCTCGATGGTGACGATGTGCTCCTCGATCGTCGCGATCCGCATCGCATCGTCGTAGATGCCGCACGGCACCTGGCAGTGCGCCAGGGCGACCGAGGGCAGCGCGGCGACGAGCGCGGTCGCCAGGATGATCGTCCCGATTCGCATGGTCTCCTCCTCCTGCGGTTCGCGGCCCACGGCAGGGGCCGCTCTGTGGACTACTCGATCTCCCGGTTCTTCACGTACGTATCCAGCCATCGCTCCGTCTCCCAGAGGAGGTGGAGCAGCGACTCGCGAGCGCGGTAGCTGTGGCTCTCGTGCGGCAGCATCACGAGCCGGACCGTGGCGCCGTGACCCTTGAGCGCCGTGAACATTCGCTCGCTCTGCATCGGAAAGGTCCCGGTGTTGTTGTCCGCCTCGCCATGGACGAGCAGAATGGGCTCGTTGATCTTGTCCGCGTGCATGAAGGGAGACATCTCGAAGTAGGTGTCAGGCGCCTCCCAGAGCGTGCGGTCCTCGGACTGGAACCCGAAGGGGGTGAGCGTCCTGTTGTAAGCGCCGGTCCTCGCGATGCCGGCGGCGAACAGGTCCGAGTGCGCGAGCAGATTCGCCGTCATGAAGGCTCCGTACGAATGTCCTCCGATCGCGATGCGGTCCCGATCCGCAACGCCGCGACGAACGACCTCCTCGACGGCGGCCTCTGCGCTGGCCACGAGCTGCTGCACGTAGGCGTCGTTGGGTTGCTCGTCGCCCTCCCCCACGATCGGCATGGTCGGCCCGTCGAGCACGGCGTAGCCCTGCGAGAGCCAGACGACGGGCGATCCCCACCAGATCCAGTTGAACCGGTACGGCGAGTCGTCGACCTGCCCCGCGGCATCCGCGCTCTTGAACTCTCGAGGGTAGGCCCACATCACCATCGGAAGGGGCCCGTCCCGCTCCGGCTCGTATCCGCTGGGCAGATAGAGGGTCGCCGTCAGGTCGACCCCGTCCTCCCTCCGGTACCGGATGAGCTCCTTCTCCGCGTCGAGGAACTCAGGGAGCGGGTTCTCCCGGAACGTGATCTGACGCATCGTGTCGTCGGCCAGATCGCGGACGAAGTAGTTGGGCATCTCGTCGACGGCCTCGCGGGAGGTCAGCACGCGCCGCCCGGTCTTGTCGAAGACGAGGACCGGCCGCTCGTAGTAGGGCGCCTCCGAGCGGAACAGGCGGTGCGTCCTCACGTTGATCGTGTCGAACGTGTCGAGGAAGGGGCGGTCGCCCTCGGGCGACGCGCCGTCCCCGATGAGGAAGATGCTGTTGGCGTCGTCGGCGGTCAGCATCACCTCCCGGCCGTACTCGTTGCGCGTCATGACGGGCTCGCCGGGGATGTTGTAGCGGTCCTGCCAGGAGTACTCCATGAGGAGCTCCGGCTCGCCAGGCTCGCCAGGCTCGATCCTCCACGCGCGGATGAGCCGCGTGTCCCACCACCACTCGCTCAGAAGCGCCAGACCGTCGTGCGCCCAGAGGATCTCGTCGTATCGAAGCTCGAGCGTGGCCAGGGTCTCCGGCTCGCCCTCGAACGGGGCCGACAGCATGAGGACGCGGTCCCTGAACTCCGACTCCCGTCCTGCATCCCCTCCGTCCAGCGCCTCCACCCAGACGAGCGTCGCGGGCGCGTCGGCTCGCCACTCGACGCTGCGAGGCCCCTCGTGGGTGCTCCCGCGCGCGATCGGGATCGACTCCCTGAGCGGCAGATCGGCGACCGTGTGGAGCACGTTGCCCTCAAGATCCCACACCTCGATAAGGAGCGGGAAGCGGTACGCCGGTACGACGTACGAGTACGGGCGGAGAAGCGTCCAGACAAGGAGCATCTCGCCGTCGGGCGACGGGTCGAACCCCCATCGAACGGCGGGATCGCCCAGCCGCGTCACCTCGCCGTCGAGCCCGACGATCGCCAGCTGGGTCGTCAGGTAGTGGTCGAAGAGAGCCTCATCGTACGGGCTTGCCAGGAGGTCCTGGTAGGTTCTCGCGGGGGCCTTCTGGCCGAGGTTCTCCTGCACGATGGGGCCCTCCGGCACGCGAGGCGCCGCAGGCTCGTCTCCGCGATCCTCGGGCACGAGACAGGCGACGAGGCGCTCGCCGTCGGAGAGCCAGGCCGGAGACGAACCGGCGGTCAGGCTCACGACGGGACCCGTCAGGCGACGAGCCTCGCCGGTTCCCGCATCGGCCACCCACAGTTCGACGCCGTCCGGGGTCGTATTCGTGAAGGAGATCCTCTCCCCGCCCGGCGACCATCTGACCCCGCCGATCCGCGGGTCCGGCGGGAGTCCTGTCACCGGACGCTCATCGAGATCATCGATGCGCAGGAACGTGAGCTCCCGGTACGGCCAGACGCGGCTCTCGGAATCCGTGTCCGGGCTGATGCGCAAGCCGGCGAGACGAAGCTCGCGCTCGGCCAGCTCCTCGATCGACGGGTACCCCGGCCGCTGCATCAGGAGCGCGGTGCGCCGGTCCGGACCGATGCTCACGTGCGGTGTCCGCGGCGCATCCACGACATCCGCCAGCTTCTGAGAGGGCGTCTGGTAGGTCGCGGCGGCCGTGGCGCAGAGGCTCCACAGCGCGAGCAGCGCCAGCGCCGCGATCGCGGCGCGTCCTGCCGCCTGGTGGTCCCGTCTTCGCATCACCTGCTCCTCCTCTCAACTCCCGTGTTTCCGTGGGTCACGCGTTGCGCACGAGCGCCTCGACGACGACGCGGTCGCAGTCACCCTCATACGGCTCGAAGGCGATGCCCGAATAGGTCTCCACCGGGAACAGCCCGGCCCGCTCGAGGAGCGGGGTCAACTCGTCGAGTCCATACGGGCGCTGACGGTGCACCTCCATCGTCCCGTCGTCGAAGCGGAAGACGGTCGTCGCCTGACGCGCGCTCCGGTCGTAGTACGTCTCCTGGAAGAAGAAGACCTCGCCGTCGAGCTCGTGCTCGTAGATCCCGTCCTCGTGTGTACGGTACATCCGCTCGGTGTTGCTGTCGAACACGAACACGCCTCGTGGCCTCAAGGCCCCGACAACGACCCGGAACATCGCGAGAACGTCCTCCGGACTCGTCAGGTAGTTGATCGAGTCGAACGTGCACGTCGCGGCATCGAAACCGCGCGTCGCCTCGCCATCGACCCCCAGGACGTCCGAACGATCGGACGCCGCGGCGTTCGACAGGATGGCGGATCGCCTCGAGTCCGGAAGCGGGACCCGCATGTCGCCGACGGAGAAGCTCACGCCCGCGACATCGCCCGACAGCGAGCGGGCTCGCTCGATCATGGCCTCGGACCTGTCGACCCCGTGCACGGTGTGGCCTCTGCGCGCCAGCGCCAGCGCGAGCGTCCCCATGCCGCAGGCCACGTCGAGAACCGTCGCCCGCTCGCCGGCGTGTCGCGTGACGATCGCGTCGATCATCGGAGCGAAGCGCTCCGCGAAGCTGCTCCATTCCGGCTCGTAGTACTTCGCGAGTCGGTCGTACGCCTTCATCTCCCGTCCTCCCCGGGATCCCCTCCCCGCCACCCGGGAGCCGCGACATCGCGGCTGGTCGCGCCTTCGCCTGTGGCGCGCATCGCATCCAGCCAGACGGCCTCGACGCGCTCGAAGAGCGCGCTCCATCCGTACGTTGCCAGCGCGGCCCTGGTCTCCTCGGGGATCCCGCGCGTCTCGCTCCAGACGGGGCCCGCGTCGAGCGCGCTCACGAGCGCCGCGCGGATTCCGGAGACGAAGCGTTCCTCCTCGCCGGCGGCCAGACGGTCGACGCCCTCGAGCCGGGGAAGCGGCACCGGAATGAGCGCGTCGCCTACGCGCGGGGCTATCTCTCGCTCGATGCCCGGGAGCGCCGTCGCGACGAGGCGGCAGCCGCAGGCCAGCGCCTCAACGAGCACGAGCGGCAGGCCCTCGTAGAGCGACGGGAGCACGAACACGTCCGCCGATCTCATGAGCTCCGCCAGTCTGGACTGGTCGACCTGTCCGTGGCGCACGACGCCCGGCATGCGCTCCATCCGATCGCGGAGCGCCTCCGCCTCCGACCCGGCGCCGCTTCCCGCGACGTGGAGCTCGAGCCCCGGCCGCTCTCGGGCGAGTCCGCCGAACGCGTCCAGAAGCTGTGGCACGCCCTTCGCGCTGCTGTACTTCCCGGCATAGAGTATCCGCGAGGAGTCCGCGCGCGGCGCGCGACGGGCGGCTGTGAACACGTCCTCCCGGTACCCGGCGCCCACAACGCTGATCCGCCCGGGGGGGATGTCGAGCGCGCCCGCGAGTTCGACCGCGTGAGCCTCGTGCAGGGCCACGAAGCGATCGTTGCGCCGGACGCCGCGAACGACATCCTCCGCCAGATGAGGGCAGAGCCGCATCTGGCGGAGCCCCGTGGCGTGGCACTGCGTCACGACCGGGACCCCGGGCGCCGCGTCCTTGATGAGGGAGCTTGCGATCCACACGTGGTGGGAGTGAACGACGTCCGGAGCGAAGCGTGCGACGGTCCCGGCCACGGCCCGGGTCCAGGCGTCCCTGTATGCAGCCAGCTGCCCGCCGTCGAGCTGCGAGAAGCGGCAGCTCTCGTACGGCATGACATCGCTCATCCCGGGCACCGCGAACGGCAGGCGAATCGCGTCATCGTCCCGTCCGCACGGCTCGTCCCCGGAGCCCGCGAACTCGACGGCGCTGACGGTCACGCCGAGTTCCTCGAGCCGCACGGCGTCCGCGCTCCCCCGGGGAAGACCGACCAGCGCGGCCTGCGTCCACCCCGCCCGCGCCGCGTGGCGCGCGAGGGCCTCGAGGGTCGTCCCGCTCCCGGTCCTGGCTGGGCATTGCGAGAGCACGTGGAGAACCCGGGGCACGCGCCTACTCCGCCGCCGGTGAGGACTGCTCGCAGGGCTCCCCGCGAGCCGCCTCGTTGAGAAGGCAGAGGACGTACGGATGCAGGCGCGTCAGATACTCGTCGATCCCCTCCCCCTCGCGCATCTCCTCGGAGAAGACGTCACGCACGCGCTGCCACTCGGGGTCCGTTCGCACGTAACCGCCCTTGATACGGGTCGAGGCTCCGGCGAAGAAGGTCTGGCGCTCGTCGCCCGACGCCACGACGCCGGCAGGCCGCGCGCCCTCGTGCTCGACGCTCAAGAGCCCCGACACGTGGGCGACGTACTCATCACGCGGGATGAGGCGGTACCCCCAGCGCTCCGTCGCGTTCTCGTAGCGGTGCGACGTGTAGAGGTAGACGGGACGGTCTCCGGCGATCTCGAGCGTCGCGGCGACGTACGTGGAGAGGCGCTCGAGGTCGCGCTCGGGCTCGGTGCCGTACACGTCGCGCACGTCGGGAAAGAACGCGTCGACCGCGGCGTGCAGCGGCTCCGCCGCGTCGAGCGCGGCACGCCACGCATCGCCGTGGCTCCAGTAGTCGAAGACCGGGATGCCGACGAATCCGATCCTGGCGGCCGGTCGCTCACTCCGGATGTGGTCGACGACCGAGACCATCGCCTCGAGCGTGGCATCGAAACGCTCGTGGTCGGGCCCGGCGAGCAGGGGCTCCAGCACTCCATCGCGCCAGTCGATGACGATGAAGCGGTCGTAGTCCTCCGGGATGTGCATGGCAAGCCAGCTCTCGACGAGCGCCGGCGTCTCGTAGACGCCTCTGGCGTACGGATCGATGCCGGACTGCACGAGGAGCGGCGTGGGGACGACGTCCCAGATCGCGAACTCCTCGGCGACGGTCTCGGTGGTGGCGAGCGTCGCGAGGATCTCCGCTCGGTCGACCGCCGGCGCCGGCGACGCACTGAGAGCCACGAGCGCCGCGCCAAGGAGCCAGCCGCAACCGGTCGTGAGGCGATTCCTGAACGCGTCCGGCCGTCTTCGCAGGACTGTCGTGTTCCGCATGGTACCTCCTCGGTCAGACGGGTTGCTTCTCGAGCACCGCGCAGTAGATGGCGCCGCCCTGCGTCTGCTTCGTCACGCGCCATCCGGTGCCGTCGACGATGTCCTTCATCTCCTCGCGGGAGACCAGCAGATAATCGAACCACGGCGTGGCCAGATCCTTGTAGCGGACCCGAAGCCGCACCTGACCGGCCATCCTCCCCCGCGCTCGGTTTCTGCGGTGGTACGCGAGATGGTGCCTGGCCCTCGTGTCGTACGGGTCCAGACTCTGCACGATGAGCCGCGCATCGTCGCCCGTCATCGCGTGGAAACGGCGCAGCATCCACTTCGCCCGGACGGGGTTCTCGAAAAGCCCGAAGTTGTTTCCGTACATCACGATCGTGTCGAAGGTCCCGAGCTTCCTCGACACCCCGGTCGCCTTCATGACGCGCGTCTTTCTGACGCCGCGTTTCTTCGCCACGCTCACCGCGAGCGGTGAGACGTCGATCGCCATGACATCGTGACCCCGCTCCTGAAGGTAGAGCGACACGCGGCCGGCGCCGCACCCGATGTCGAGCACGCGTCCCCTCGCCGCGCGGATCGCCTCGCGCTCGCACGGAAGCCACTGCTCGTGCGGCGCGAAGTAGGCTCCCGGGCCGCCCGAGACGTCGACGTACCCGTCGTCGCGCTCGACGATCTCGGTGGCCTCATCGCCGCTGAGATGGTCGAGGATCTCCTGACCGAACGCGTCCCAGCTCCTCTTCATCGTCACCTCACGACCCATTGAGCCCGTTGTGTCTCAGCAGGGCGGCCGTGCTCGGCTCGCGCCCGCGGAAGTCGCGGTAGACATCCATCGGATGGCGGCCGCCCCCGAGCCCCAGAACCGTGTCGCGGAACCGGCGTCCGAGCTCGCGGACCTTGCTCTCGTCGTCGAGCCCGGCCTCCTCGAACGCCGCGAACGCGTCGGCCGAGAGGACCTCCGCCCACTTGTAGCTGTAGTACCCGGCCGCGTACGCCGGCGTGAAGATGTGCATGAACCCGCAGAGCATCCGGTCGTCCGGAAACGGCGGCAGCGACCGCGTCTCGCCCGCCACCTCGCGGTGGACGTCGAACGGGGTCCTCCCGTCCGACGGATCGTACTCGTGGTGGAGACGCATGTCTGTGATGCCGAACTCGAGCTGTCGCATCATGAGCGACCCGGCCCGGAAGGTCCGCGCCGCGACGATCTTGTCAAAGAGCTCGTCCGGAAGCGGCTCGCCGGTCTCGTAGTGCGACGTCATCCCCAGGAGCGTCGGCCGGTTGTAGCACCAGTTCTCCATGAACTGGCTCGCGAGCTCGACCGCGTCCCACTCGACGCCCTCGAGCCCGGCGACGTCGGCGTGGTCCACGGTCGTCAGCATCGACTGAAGTCCGTGCCCGAACTCGTGGAAGAGCGTCTCGACCTCGCGGAAGCTCATCAGCGACGGCTTGTCGCCGACCGGAGGCGTGCCGTTGCACGTCAGGGTGACCACCGGGAGCCTCAGCTCGCCGTCCATCCAGCGACGACCGAGCAGATCGTTCATCCACGCCCCGCCGCGCTTCTCATGCGGGCGGGAGTACGCATCGAGGTAGAACGTGGCGATCGGTTCGCCCTTCTCGTTCTTCACCTTGAAGTAGTGCACGTCCTCGTTCCAGACCGGGGCCTCGCCGTCGGCGGCCTCGATCGTGATGCCGAAAAGCCTCTCGGAGAGCGAAAAGAGCCCGTCGAGGACGCGGGGCATCGGGAAGAACGGCCGCAGCTGGTCATCCGTGTAGTCGAAGCGCCGCTCGCGCAGCCGCTCCGACCAGAACGCGGTGTCCCAGTGCGTGAGTTCGCCCTCAAAGCCGTTCTCGTTCGCAAGCCTCTGGATCTCGTCGAGGTCGGCGTCGGCGTGCGACTTCGACGCCGCCGAGAGCTCGTCGAACATGTTCTGGACGGCCTCGACATCCGGCGCCATCTTCTCGGAGAGACTGAGGTCCGCGAACGTCCCGAAGCCGAGAAGAGACGACTTCTCGCGCCTGAGCTCGAGCTCCCGGTCGATGATGCCGGTGTTGTCCCACTCGCCCGATGAAGCGCGCGTCATGTAGGCTCGATAGACGGCCTCCCGCTGTCCGCGGTTCCTGCTGTGCTGCATGAACGGGCCGAAGCTCGGGTAGTCGAGGGTGATGCGCCACGGTCCGCTCTCGGGGTCGGGTTGCGTCTTTTCACCCTTCGACCGCGCATACGACTGAGCGGACAACTGCCGGAGCGACCGAGGCCACCCCTCGGTGTCCGCCGGATCGGTGATGATGAGCTCGAACGCCTTCGTCGCGTCGAGCACGTGGTTCTGGAAGTCCGTGGCGAGCTTCGAGAGCTCCTCTTCGATCTTCTGGAACCGCTCGCGCCTCTCCCCGTCAAGACCGACACCCGCGTGCTCGGCGTCCCGCAATCGGATCTCGACAGCCCGCTTCTGGGCCTCGTCGAGCTTCTCCCACTCCGCCCCCTCGCGGAGCGCCTTGAGACCGTCGTAGATCGGGCGGCTCTGCCTGAGCCTGAGCCGGACATTGACGACCTTCGGCTGCACCTCGTCGTGCGCCTTCCGAAGCTCGTCGGAGTTCCGGACGGCCAGCAGGTGGCGCACCGGCCCCCATGAGTATTCCATGGGGATCTCGAGCTCGGAGAGCGGCTCCATGAGCCCCTTCCAGGTCGGCTCGAGGCTCCGCTCGAGGTCCGCCATGTCGTTCTCCATCGTCTCGACGACCGTCGTCATCGCCGGCACGACGTGCTCGGGTGTGATCTCGTCGAATGGGATCTTCGTGCCGGTCGGTCTCAGCAGCGGGTTCGGGTTCGTCATGGTGTTCCTCTCGTGGCGGCCGCGCCGGTCGGTCCGGACCAGGCCTCGGCAAGGGGATGTCAGGGGATGAAACGAACCTCGACCCGTGGCGGCGCCGAGGCGACGTGCGTACGCCTTCCTACCATGCTACTACGCCGGGAACGGGGTGACAACCGGCGAGGACGAGGCCTCTTCCGTCGGTGGTCCGGGCGCTCCGGCACGCCGGGGACGGTCCGGCCGACGGCGAGGACGAGGCCGGCGGCCTCTAGCCCGAGAGCCGCTCAAGCCACCGATAGAGGGGCATCATCGGCTTCCAGCGTTCGAGGCAGTGCTCGAGGAGCTTCGGGCTGGTGAACTCACTCGGGATCGGCCCTTCCGTGTAGGCGTACATCCCGTCGTGCTTCAACAGGTCGGCCCGCGGGTGACTCGGATCGAATCCACGCGGCACGCGCTTGTAGTGCGGTTCGCCGATCGAGATCCCCGGGGCGCGAGTCACTCTCGTGACGGCGCGGGCGAGCGCCGGCCCGCTCCTCGCGTCGGCCACGCTCTCCCGGTACAACTTGAGCTGAGCCGGCGTGAACCGGTACATGCCCGCGGCGAGCATCATGTTCGGCGGCTCGATGTGGAAGTAGAGACCGCGGCTGTCCATCTTCCTGGCACGTCCGTCCCACAGGAAGATGCCCAGATGAGTCTTGTAGGGGGACTTGTCCTTGCTGAAGCGAGTGTCGCGATGGATGCGGAAGAGCGAGCCGGCCCCGTTGGTGCGGGTATCCGGCATGACGCCAGGCGCGATTCTCCTGAGCTTCGCGCTCATCGCGACGATGAACGCGAGCGACGGTTCGACGACGTGCTCTCGGTAGTCGTCTCGGTGCTTCTCGAACCATCGCTTGTCGTTGTGCCGTGCGAGCTCGCTGAAGAAGGTCGCCGTCTCATCGTGGAACCCCTCGAAGCCCGCCGTCACGTCTCCTCCCTTGCTTGATTATCTTCCGCCGCGCCGGCCTCCGGGCCCGACCCAACCGAACCGGTCGAGGTCGATCGTGCCGCCACGCCCGAACTCGACACCCTCGGCCTCGAGCATCTTACGCTGGACCTCGGCGCCCGGCCGCTCGCTGATCGCGCCGCGCGCGTTCACGACGCGGTGCCACGGCACCTCATCCTCCGGCCTCACGGCCGCCATGGCGTACCCCGCCATGCGGGGCGTGCAGCCGCCCGCGATCGCCGCGAGCTGGCCGTAGGTCGCGACCCTTCCCCGCGGGATCATCCGGGCGAGCTCGTGGATGCGGGCGCGCGACCGCGTCATCAGAACTCGAGTCCCGCGCCCAGCCCGAGGATCGGCACATACCCGAGATCACCGTTGATCTGGGACGCTATCTCCACACCCACCTCCGGTCGGAGGTAGAAGGCCCCGAGATCGATCGACCAGCCGTTGATGAGTCCGAGGCGGTGGAGCAACCACGTGTCGTTGAGATCCTCGAGCGGCCCCTCGGGGAACGCGATCTCGATCGAGTCCAGGCTGTATCGGACGATACCGGTGACGGCAACGACCTCGTTGAAACGATAGGTGACGATGAACGGAAGCTCGGCCCCGAACGATGAGACCTCCGCGATGTACTCCTCGAGAGAGCCCTCATCGTCATCGTCCGACTCGGTGGATACGAACGTGATGCCCGGGGCGACGGCCATGGA
>CAZAQL010000080.1:0-11992 GCA_964487295.1 uncultured bacterium
CTTGCGCACGGGGTGTCCGTAATGCCGGCTTGACACCGACCGTTCCATATCACTTCAGATGCACGACCTTGACCTGGTCTCTTCCCGCGGGCGTGACGAGCCGGGCGAAGTAGACGCCTGACACGACCTCCGCGCCCGTCGAGTCGGTCCCCCGCCAGACGACCGTCCCGCGGCCGTCCGCATCGGGCGACGCCTCGAGCCGGTCGACCAGGCGACCTCCGGCCGTGTAGATCTCGACCGCCGCCACCAAACCCCCGGGGGCGGCGAAGCTCACGGCCGTCTCGCCGCGAAAGGGGTTTGGCGAGGCGCCCATGATGCGCGCGCCCGTCTCGATCTCGTCCGCCGAGGTGCCCGACGGCCACAGGATGCAGTCGAGCGGCGTCAGCCCGTCGGGGCCGACGACCACGTCGTTCCACGTGTGCGACTCATAGCCGTCGCACGAGAACTCGACCGTGTACGTTCCCTCGACGAGCATCCGCCAGTAGCGCCCGTACTGGGCGTCCGTGTATCGCGGCTCGATCTCGGGCGCATCGTTCTCGACGACGGTGACCTCGGCCACGAGCGGCTCGCCCGTCACACCGTCGATCACGTGACCCGTGAGACCGGGGCCGTACACGCGGTCCAGGAGGTAGTACGAGCCACGCGAGACGCGCTCGCAGTAGAGGTCCACGTCGTCGCCGGGCGGGATGCACATCTGGCTCATGATCTCCATCGTGAGCCCGATGATGCCCTCGGCGCCGTACTGCCAGTTGCGGCACTTGCCGGCCGACGAGTATCCGTAGACCGCGTAGTAGGGCGTGTCGTCGAGCTTGAGGGTCTTCGCGGCGAGCGCGTTCGCCGAGGAGCTTATGACGTCATAGTCCGGGCAGAAGCCGACGTTCGGCCAGTACCACGGGTAGTAGATGACATCGCCCGCTGAGACGGCCGGGCTGTGGTAGTTGAGCGAGAAGATCGGCTTCGTCGCGAGACAGATGTCGCGGATGATCTGCGACTCGTTCTCGGAGAACGGCGCCGTTCCGCGGTAGTATGGCGACTCCCACTCCCCCGCTCCGCCGTCCGCCCAGCTCCAATCATAGTTGAAGTTGGGATCGACGCCGTCGACGTCCACGTCGAAGACGCCGTTGCCGTTGTTGTCGCGGATGTTCTTGCGCCACGTCGTGTCGATGCCCGACTCCACGACCCAGTGACCGTCAGGATTGAGCATCGGGATGAACCACATCTCGATGTCGTCGACCCACTGCGTGACCGAGTCGACGACCCCGTAGTTCGTCGTCAGCTCGTCGATCATCCACATGATGGCCTCGCACCCCATGATCTCCTCGGCGTGGTGGACGCCGTTGAAGAGCACGACGGGCTCGTCCTCATCGACGGCGGCGTTGTCGGAGATCTTGAGTCCCCAGATGGCCCGCCCGTCCGTCGTCGAGTAGCCCAGCGTGTCGAGCACGGTGATCGCCGGATGCGCCGCGGCGACCGCCTTGAGCTCGGACCGCACCTCCGCGTGCGTATGGTAGCGCGGGTGGAGCGCGGCGGCCGGCAGCGCCAGCGCCAGGATGAGGGCCGCCGTCATCACCGCAGCCGGCAGGAGTCGTCTGAACGTCATGGGTCCTCCGTCTCAGCAGGTTCCTCGTATCGGCGGTCCGCCCGCTACTTCAGCAGGACCATCTTCGCCTGGTGCTCCTCGCCAAGGGCGGTGAGCCGCGCGAAGTAGACGCCGCTGGCGACCTTCTCGCCCGCGTCGCTCGTCCCGTCCCAGACGACGCTGTGATAGCCGGCGCCATGCTCGCCCTCGAGGAGGGTCCTCACGTGGCGGCCCGCCACGTCGTACACGGCGATCTCGACCGTGCCGGCCGATGGCATCCCGAAGGCCAGCGTCGTGACCGGATTGAACGGGTTCGGCTGGTTGCCGAGAAGCGTCACGCGCCGCGGCGTGAGGCCGTCGTCCTCGACGCCCGTCGAGTCGTAGCCGTCCGGCGGGTCGGTCGTGAACTTGATGGCCCTGCCGGCCGCGAGCGGGGCCGCGCCGTCGTCGTAGATGTCGGAGTACGTGTAGAGCACGCCGTCGGTCTGCAGCAGGTCCTCGATACCGACGGTCGCGTAGTTCGCGTTCACGTCGCCGTTGTAGACGGTGTGGTACTGGAAGACGATCTCGCTGTCCCCGGTCTCTGTCGCCGGCGAGCCGGCCTCGTAAAGGATGATCTGGAACGTCTCGGGGTTGCTGTCGTAGGCCGTCGGCACGCGGCTCCACTGGATGACGAAGCGACCGTCGCCCATGTCGCGCGTGAGGACCTTCCCACCCTCGCTCGGGTCGAGATCGTCCCAGAGCGCGGCGACCATCGCGTCGGGACCCATCGGCGCGGGGATATACCAGTTGCGGAACTCGTGGTGCGCCGCGGGCGCTCCGCCGATGGCCACCCATCCGTTCGAGCAGACGCCGAGTTCGTCGTAGTCCACGCCGTAGTACCGCACCGTGAACGGCAGGGAGATCGTGTCCGTCTCGTCGTCGCTCAGGTTGAGGTCCACGCCGCCGGTCCCGCCGTAGCTCGGATCACACTCGATCCACGAGTACGTCGGCGCCTCGGAATAGCCGGTGTCCGTGTCGTCGTAGGCGTAGTAGCCGTGACCGTCCGGCCCTGTCGGGTCGCTCGTCGTCACCGTGCCGACCTTGACCGGGACGAAGACGTATCCCGCGAGACCGTCGTCGCCCGTGAGCTCGAGCTCCAGGATGAACTCGTGGCCGACCGCGACGTCGGGGGCCGCCGTGAGCGTGAAGGTGTCACCCGTGTTCGTGGCCGTCCCGTGGGCCGATACCGTGCCCCACGCGCCGGCCGCGTCGCCGATCGTCAGGCCCGCGTCCGGTCCCCTCAGATTGCCGGCGACCGAGGTTGCATCGACGTCGGAGAGGTTCGAGAGCGTCACGGTGAGCGTCGCGGTCTCGCCGGGATCCAGGACGCCGTCGCCCGAGATCGTCGATGCGTAGTATTCGAGCGTCGCAGCCCCGACCACGACACGCGCGTAGCTCGTGTAGCTGCCCCGGGACGCGTCGTTCACCGTGAACTCGAACCCGAGTTCCTCGCCGTCGGGACACCCGTCCTCGACGGTGAAGACGAACGGAGCCGATCCCCCGGCGGTCGCCCCGGCCGCCATCGTCCCGTAGGAGGCGGTCTGGCCCGGCGTCACGTCGCAGTACGGACTCGCGACGCGCGGCGGCCCCTCGGCGAAGCCTGCGGTCACGCCGCTCGCGGTGGAGAGGCCGAAGTTCCTGAGCGTCACGTCGAGCTCGATGGTCTCGCCCGGATTGATGACGCCGTCGCCGTTGCCGCTCGAGGCGCCCGATGCGTCGTCGTCGATCGTGTGGGAATGCCAGCCGACGAACTCGCTCGGCTGCTCGACCACGACGGTTCCGTGGTACGGCTTCATGTTCCTTGCGAACACGGTCACGGCGACGTCGCCGACCGAGTCGACGGGGATGGGCATGTCGATGTTGTACCCGCCCGTGAGCATGCGGAGCTCATGAAGCTCCCCGTCTCTCCAGACACAGACGTCGGCTGCCGAAACCGGGGCGCCGGTGGCGTCCTCGACGTGGATGGTGAGCAGGTTCTGCCCGAGAGGGACGGTCGCGTCGTGCGTGACGACGAACTCGCCCGGCGTCCCGGTGCGCAGGAAGAGCTCCGGATCGCCGATGACATTGTACACGTTGAAGTAGAAGTCGACGTTCTGACCGTCCTCGTCGCCCGAGGCGGGGTCGACGTACTCCGGGTAGTTGATGTAGGTCTCGAGCTTGCCCCGGATGAGGGCCTGCCCGATGTGCTCGAGGCCGTCGTTGAGGATGCCCTGGTAGATGCCGCCGTCGACGGCGTTGTTCCACTTCGTGTGCGTCCAGTACTCGCTCGGACCGATCATCGCCGGGCCGCCCTTAAGGTCGAACGGCGTGCCGGAGCGGATCCACTGCTCGCCGAAGCAGGGATCGTTCGAGCTGTCCCAGTTGCCCGTACCGCAGACGATGCTCGTCATGACCGGGAGCATCCTGTCGTTGGCGAGGTCGAGGATGTCGTCGGCGTAGAACGCCGGGTAGTACCAGCCCGGGGCCCCCGCCCAGCCGCGGTAGTTGACGAAGGAGACGCCCGCATCGATGGCGTCGATCACATCCTGCGTCCCAGGGGGCGACGGGTTGCTGTAGTACCAGAAGAGCGTGTCGACCTCGGTGTAGCCGTGCTCCATGAACATCTCGCCCACGCGGATCTTCGTGGTCCGCGGCGTCACCGGCTGCGGACTGCCGCAGCAGTTGGCCGCCACCATGAGCGCGCGGCTGTACCAGTCGTCGCTCGCCGCGCCGCAGTCCCGCTCGTACTCGAGCACCTTCATCGTGGCCATCACGGCGTCCTGCGCGGAGTCGACCGAGATGCGGCCGATCACGATATCCGGCAGGTAGTCGGAGCCGTCGAGCTCGGTGTACGGATGGTCGGTGACGTCGCCCTCGTGGAAGTACGCCGGCATCCCCGCGTCGCGGTCGCCGACGAGACAGACGTAGTCGGGCGGGTTGTCCCAGGTCAGGTACGCGTTCTCGATGTAGTTCTTTACGTCGGTGGCGGACGGGCTGCCGCTGATCGTCGAGAGCAGGGTCAGGTGCGTCTCGACGCCGCGCTGGTTCTTCCATGCAATGAACTCGTCGAGCTGCGGCGCGAAGGCGTCAGCCGTGATGACGAGGTAGCTTCCCCGGCGGGTCTCCAGCACGGGCAGCGACTCGTAGTTGTCGACGAGGCTCCGGTAGAGCGGCTCGAAGGCCTCGGAGCGCCATGTGCGCACGACTCTCTTCGGGTTGGTCTCCTCGCCTCGCGTGTGGTCCAGACGAACGCGCACGCTCTCCGTGACGACGATCTCGCCGGTGACCGGGTTGACGCGAACAGGGTTGACGCGAAGCTGCACGAGCCTGAGATCGCGCATGACCATCGGCTCGCTCATGCTCGCCACCGACTCGGGGTAGAAGGCGTTCTTCCCGTAGATGGCGGGGTCGGCGACGGTGTCGGTCGCGTCCTCGCCCTCGACGCGGAAGGGCTCGAGCGGCTCGACGGTGAAGCCCCTGAGCACGCGCTCCTCCAGATCCTCGACGACGAGCTCGACACCGCCGAAGTCGGGGACCGCGAGAAGCCAGGTACAGACGGGAAGATCGGGGGCGCCGGGGCGATTCAGGCGCCGCGCGCCGGGGACGTCGAGGGTCACGCTTCCGGGGAGCGTGCGGGAGGCGGCCTCCTGGGTGAGGCCGGGGACCTCAAGCTCTACGACAGTGCCTGCCGCGTCGGAGGAGACGACCCGGGCGGTCAGCTCGACCGGCTCCGGGGAATCTGTCAGCGGGATCCATTCCTTCGCCACACCGACGGCCGCGAAGGCGACGATGATGGCGAGCACAAGCGCAGCAGTCCACCGTGTCACGTTGGCGCTCCTCTCCTCGGGTCCGTTACGGATGCCCTGCGTGATATCGCTTCGGAAGAGGAGCTCCGCGTCCGCGCGCTACTCCTCCTCCGCTATGACCAGCCCCCAGTCCCGGTCCGCCAGATAGACGTAGTCTCCGAACAGACAGACTCCGTTGGCGTACGGGGTATCCAGATAGCCGACCGCGGCGGGAGACGTGGGGTCGCTCACGTCGATGACCCTCAGGCCCCCGTACCGGTCGGCCACGTACACGTTGTCACCGTCGGTGGCGATGTCGCTCGCGTAGTCGTCGGTCGCGATCGCCGCCACGATGGTGGCGTTCTCCGGATCGGAGATGTCGAAGATCTGCACGCCCGAGAGCCCGTCGGCGACGAATGCGTACTCGTCGTGAGCCGTGACGGCCTGCGCGTTGCCCGGCGTGTCGTAGCTCCCGACCTCGGTCGCCGAGCCCGGCGCCGTGAGCTCGTAGATCGTGAGGCCGCCCTGGCCGGCCGCGACCAGCGCGTGGTCGCCGTGAACGCAGAGCCCGCGCGCGTAGCCGGTCGGGTAGCCGTGGTAGACCTCGATCGGGAACCACGGCGGCCCGAAGTCGAGGTTGATCTCCCAGATGCGGAACCCGCCGTTCCGGTCGGCCACGTAGATGTGCACCAGATGGCCGGGATCGGTGTCCGCAACGACCACGTCCTCACCGTTCGTGCTCTGAAGCACCGTCTTCCACTGCGGGTTCTCAGGGTCGCTCACGTCGTACGCCACGACACCGTTCGGACCGTCGGTCATGAAGGCCATCGAACACGCCGGCGCATAGGCGCACTGCGACGTCGTGAAGTTGTTCGACGCGGTCTCGATATAGACCGGCGACGACGGATCGGTCATGTCGAAGATGACCAGCCCGACCTCACCCGCGGCCACGAACCCCAGGTCCCCCTCGACGGCGACGCCTTCAGCGTACCCCGTGGTCGCCACCGCCGTGACGAGCCGGTACCCGAGCGCGTCGTCGTCACCGCCCGAGACGGGATCGCCCTTGCGGGCGCACCCGGAGCCGAGAGCCACGAATGCCGCGAACGCACAGATGCACGCCGCCGCGGCGATCCTGAAGCCCCCGTGACCGTAATTCCTGATTATAGCACTATTTAGCCTGTCAGTCAAGGAACCGTCCCCCCTCCACGACGATCTGCACGGAGAACCTGTCTGCCTCGTAATCCTTTGTGTCGCCGATGGTTGCCACGATGTCCGACTCCGATCGCCGCGTACGGCGCTCGTAGGCGCAGACGAGCGACGTCGAGTCGCTGACCTCGAGCTCGGCCCGAGCGCCGAAGAGCCACATCGTGTCGTCCCGCCCAGCGTGGTACGCGTCGTCCGGGTTCGTCGTCAGGTAATGCCGCTCGCTCCGCCGCAGCCGGCCGCGCAGGACCAGCGGCATCTCCCCGATCCGTCCCGCCTCCCAGCGCGCGCGGAGTTCGTACTCGTCCTGGTCGTACGTCGTGTCGCTGTCGTCGGAGGTCCGCTTCGTCTCCCCGAACTCGTCGTAGCCCCGCGAGAGCGACCGCCGGTATTCGTACTGCCCGTCGAGCCTCAGGCCCCGGAGCGGCCGCACGGTCATCCGCGTCCCGAACGTGTTCGCCCACGTGTCGTACTCCACGAAGTCCTCGTCGTACCCGTAGTCGTCGTACTCCCACCAGCCGGCGAGGTCGACGGGGAACTGCCCGTCGGTGGCGAGCCCCGCACGCAGCGCGTGCTTGCGGAAATCGCAGGACCGGTAGCGATCTCCGTCCGAGGGGGCGTCGGCGTCCCACACGTACTTGATGTGATACGCCGGGATCGCCGCGTACTCGACGGATGCGCTCACGAGATCCGTCATCGTCTCGGTGAGGCGAGCGTGGAGTTTCGAGAAGCTCTTCTCGCCGTTCGAGCCAGCGAGGTACCAGCGAGCGCCGAACCTAAACTCCGTCTCGCGCTCGTCGGGGCGCTCGCGGACGAGCGAGAAGGTGACCGCCGGGTCGAGACGCAGCTCGTCGACGCTCTCGAACGGATAACGCTCGGGGCGGATCCCGTCGACGACCTCGTCCACATCGTCGTCTGAGTAGCGGTAGATGTTGCTGTCGTAGGTCATGCGGAGGCTGCCCGTCCAGTCGAGCCGCCACGGCAGAACGTCAGGTGTTCTCGAGAGCGGATTGACGTCCGCGACGCCATCCGGCGAGATGAGCCGCAGCTCGAGGACGTGGTCGCCCGACGGGACATCGCGGCGGATGCGCTCCGGGCGTCCGGGCGACGCTCCCTCCACGTCGGCGTAGGCCGCGCCGCCGGGGTGCATACGGAGCACATGGCGGACCGGCGAGGCGCCGTCGATGGTCGTCTCGATCACGACGTCCTCGGCGCCGCGCGCGTCATCCTCGAAACGCCAGCGCACGATCGCGTCGAAGACGACGGGGCCCGCGACGGGCACGCGGAGCTGTTCGTCCTGCGTGAGCTCGAAGTAGCGGTAGACACTGCCGCCCACGCCGACGGCCACGGGGGTGTGACGGCCCTCAGGGGCAAGCTTGGACGCCGACGCGGTCAGCGGCAGAAGCGCCAGCGCGAGAAGGACCGCCGGAAGGATGGCGGAACTACGACCCATTCTCCACGTCCCCCTTCGGGATGTAGAACTTGAGCGCGACCTCACGCCCCGCTCCGCCCGCCAGGCGGAATGCGTAGCTGTGTCGACCATCCGGGACCGTGAGCTCGAAGCTCCGAAGCGCCCCGGGGAGAACGTCGCCGCGGTCGCGACACGTGAGCGCCGTCGACGCCTTCGACGAGAGCCGGTAGACGGTCTCCTCTTCCCACAGGTCACCGTCCCCTTGAACCAGGTCCGAGGACGGACCCGCATGCGACACAAGACCCAGCATGTAGGCATGCTCGCCGAGCATCCCCTCGTCGAAGAGGAGTCTCGCGTTGACCTTGATCACGGTCGGTCCGCTGAGCTCGAGAACGACCGGCTTCTCCGCGGTCGCGAGGTAGTACGTAAGCTCGTTGTCCCGCGTCAGCAGGGTCTCCACACCCGCGTACTCGCGCGGGGCGAGCGAGACGCGCTTCGGCTTGCCGTCGGCGGACTCGAATACGCGCACGTCCACCGTGGTCCCTGTCCCTGCGAGCAGATCGTACGTGTGACGCCCGGTGGGGACGTCGATGTAGACGCGGCGAATCTCGCCCGGCGTGAACATCTCGAGCGCGAGATAGGTCGCCCCGGGGCCTGCGGACCCGGTCGTCATCGACTCGGTCCGAAGCGGCACGCCGTCCTCGAGTACCGCGACCTCGTAGTCGACGGTCGTCTCGCTCGTCGGAACGCGCAGCCTCGTGAGGACCTTGACGCGCGTCGGTCCCTCGACCGTGAAGCGGACCGACTGCTCGGACGTGGAGCGGTGGTACGTGAGCGTCTTCGAGCCGACGAGGATCTTCGTGTTCCCGGCCGACGAGGCCGGCGTGACGCTGTGCCAGTCCACGGCCGCCGCGGCCGCCGGGAGCAGCGCCAGGGTCATGACCGCGGCCACGACCACGGCCGCGCGCCGCGCGATCGCTCCGAGTCCGAGGGAGACGCGAACCTCCCCGCTCGCACGTCCTGCCGAGTGCCTCACGATCGCTCCCTCCTGAAGAGGTAGTGCTTGAGGTCGATGCGGACCACCACGAAGATGACGACCGCGTAGAGCACGGCGAAGATGCCGGCGAGCGGCACATTGTACCTGTCCTGATAGAACACGCCGCCTGTCCCGACCTCCGGGAGCGGGACAGGCTCCTCCTCCAGGCCGTAGCGCTCGATGAAGTCATCCGGGGACTTCACGTGCAGGATCGGCACGCCCGACTCCGCCATCCGGACGAGCGCTCCTCGCCTCGGGAAGTTCTTCGTCGGGAGGTTGCGCCAGAGCCCGGGCTTGACGAGGCGGCCGGTCTGCGTGCTGCCGATGCTCGCGAGCCCGCCGCCGATGTTGACGTAGAGATCGTAGCCGTCCTCCCCCGCGTGCTCCTCGTAGATCTCCATGCGGCGGTCGATGCTCTCATCGAGTGTCGGCTCATCGATGAGCGTCACGCCGTTGCGAGTGATCGCCTCGCGCACGAGATCGCGCCCGTCGGGCGGAAGGCCACGGCCGTTGTCGTTGCTGCCGCCGAGCGATGCGGCGACCGAACGATGCGAGATGACGCCCTCATCGAGCAGGATGGTCTCCATGTCGAGCCACGTGAGCTCGGGGATGTTCGCTCCCCACATGGACGCGCCCACCGAGGGGATCGTCACGGGCGTCGCCTCGAGCGACTCGACGGCGATGACCATCGCGGCGTTCATCACCGGAAAGGCGCCCGTGCAGCCGATCGCGACGCGGTCACCCTCGCCGATGCCGGCGCGCTTGAGGATGTCCACGAAGACGCCGGCCAGGTTCGGGTCGAGGCCGCGGAGCTTCTGCTCGTGCGACCCGCGGGATGTCGTCACCGGCGAGACCTTGAGACCGATGAGCCCCGTCTCGTTCGGGTCGTTGACGATGTCGACCGGGATGCCCAGCTCGACCCGCGCGTCGCGCACGGCGTCCATGGCCATCTTCGTCCGCGTCGCCGCGTCCATCTTCTCGACGAACCAGCGCTGCATGACGGGTGTCCGGGACCGCTCGGCGATGCCGAGCAGGATGACGCCGAGCACGGCCAGCGCCACGAGGCTCATCACGTGGACCCTACCAGGTCGGTATTTCAATGGGCGCTCCTCCCGTACCGACCATGAGGATCAGACGCACGAGCGTCGAGGCCATGATCATCGCCATGAGTGTCGTGAACGCTCCCTGCCGCTCCATCCAGTAGGCCATGAGGCCGGGGATGACGTAGCCGATGGCCTCGAAGCTCAGGAGCTGGGGGATCTCCGGGCGGCCGAAGACGACGCGCGTCAGATGGCCGATGACGAATCCAACGAGGATGACCATCACAAGGTGCCGTCGCCCGTAGAGCAGCATGAACTGGCTCATCAGTCGCACGATGAGAAACGTGATCAGTCCGGCGCCGATGGTGCCGACGACGCGCCACGGCTCACCGAGCGCGAGCGCGAGGTAGCCGGGAACGACCATACCCCCCGCCGCGAGACCGAAGGCCTCCGAGAAGATGAGACTGATGACGAGACCCAGGCCGACCGCTGTCGGAACGGTCTTCGCGCCATCGAGGAGTTCTATCACGTCGATTCGCTCCTCTCTCTGAACAGCGAGACGATCTGGCCGCCGGTCCCGCCGATGTTGCCGACGCCGATCACGATGGACCGGTCGTCCGTGAGTTCGATGATCTTCCGAAGGACCTCGGTGGCGCTCCTGCCGCCGAGATCGACGAGCTTCTCCCGCGGTACGCCGAGCCTGATCGCGCGCGATCTCACCGGATCTGTCATGCCGCCCGTGAGGATGAAGACGTCGGCGTCGAGATCCCTGGCGACGATCTCGCCGAACTGGAGCGCCCGGTCGGGCCGGTCGGCACGCATGCTGACGATGCCGATGACCTTTCGCCCGTCCTCGGAACGAGGCTCGACGGCGTGCCAGACGGCCCGCGTCGACTCACGGTCGTTGGCCGCAAACGCGTTGACGAACTCGATGGTCCTGCCGTCGATCTCGACTCTCTGGATCGTGAGCGCGCCGACGTCGGGTTCGACCTTGCGCATCCCTTCGAGCGCCACGCTCTGCTCCACCCCGAGCCGTTCACAGACGGCGAGCGCCAGCGCTATGTTCTCCCGGTGCTCGACGTAGTCGAACCCGTGCGCGATGTCGTCCGGGTAGTCCGTCTCGTGGACCTCGTGGTACTCGCTGCCGAGTTCGTCCGCCGCCTCTCGGATGACCGCGTTGCGCTCGTGTTCGGCGGTGTAGATCACGGCGCCCGCGGGTACGGTCCCCGCGAGCGCCGCTGCGACGTCGTCCACGGTCGGCCCCATCACGTCGAGATGGTCGGGCCGCGCGTTCGTGATGACGCCGACGGTCGCCTTCACGAGGCGCCGCTCGCTCAGGAACTGGAGCTCGGGCCTCAAGGCCATGCACTCGACGACGAGCGCCTGCGCGCCCTCGCACGCTGCCTGGTAGACGATGCCGATCTGCTCGCGGATGTTCGGAGGTCCGGGGCGAGAGACCACGTCCTCGGCTCCGTCGGGATGGATGTATCTTGCCGCGCTCCCGGTGGTCTTGGCGGACGTGCGGATGCCGCCGGCGCGAAGGCCCGCGGCGATGAGACGCGTGACGGAGGACTTGCCGCGGGTTCCGTTGACATGGATACGGATGGGCACCGCCTGGATGTTCCGCAGGTGAAAGCGGTACTCCAGGACGCCGTACGCCAGATAGGCGAGCGCGAGTATGAGGACGAACAGCATCCGGCGCCGTCTCCCCGAAGAGACCGGGCCATATAAGGTTACGCCGACCTTCGGCATCGCCTCCGGCGGTCCCGAATCCCTCCCGACGCGGGGCGCCTTGGCGATGCGAAGCCGGCAAGGGGAAGCCTAGCAGAGCGCAACGGAGGTGTCAACCCCGAACGGTGGGGCGTGTGTAAGCTAAGCGTAAATGTCCTCCCTAACTGCAAAGCGAAAATGTCCTCT
>CAZAQL010000081.1:0-11862 GCA_964487295.1 uncultured bacterium
GAGCGAGCCGGATGAGGCAGGGTTCGTCCAGAACGAGGAGCTCAAGTCGCTCGGTTATCTGCAGTGACCCTTCTCCAGTCGGCGACGATCGCCTCAGCCGTTCCCTGGACCCCGAGCGTCCCGATATCCAGCCACACGGCCTCATCCACCGACCGGAACCACGTCATCTGCCGCTTCGCGTAGCGCCGCGTGTTGGTCTTGATGTCCTCCACCGCGGCGCGGAGACGGTCGGGTCCGCCTCCGTCTTCCAGCGCCTCGATGATCTCGCGGTATCCGACGGCGTCGGCCGCCGCCGACCCGGGCCGAAGGCGACGCGTCAGGAGGAGGTGGCGCACCTCGTCGACCAGGCCGCGCTCGACCATCGCGTCGACACGCCGGGCGATCCGTTCGTGGAGCGTAGCGCGGTCGAGGCGGAGCGCGTAGTAGGCGGGGTGATACCGCGGCGGTCGGGACGGTCCGGACTGCCACGCCGAGAGCGGCTGTCCCGTCAGGGCGTGAACCTCGAGCGCCCGCACGATTCGCGTGCTGTCGTTCTCGTGGACTCTTGACGCCGTCTCAGGATCGACGAGGGCCAGCTCGGCGTGGAGCGCAGCGGCGCCCTCGGCGGCGACGCGATCCTCGAGCCGGCGACGGACCGATTCGTCGCGACCGGGTCCGCTGAAGAGCCCCTCGAACAGCGACCGGATGTACAGGCCCGTCCCTCCGGCGACGATCGGTTCGACGCCGCGCGCCAGAAGCGCCGCGATGGCGTCCTCGGCATCGTCGGCGAAGCGCGATGCGTCGTAGCGTTCGTCGGGCTCGAGGATGTCGATGAGATGGTGGGCGGCTCGAGTCAGCTCGTCGGCCGTCGGCTTCGCCGTCCCGATGTCCATGTGCCGGTAGATCTGTCTGGAGTCGGCCGACACGATTTCACCGCCGACCATCGCGGCGACCTCGAGCGCGACCGCTGTCTTCCCGCAGGCTGTCGGTCCGACGATCGTGATGATCCGGTGTCCCACGGTCGCTCCTAGGTGCGACCGAACTTGCGGTCGAGCTCGCGAAGGGTCATGCGCATGAAGGTCGGTCTGCCGTGCGGGCAGGAGAACGGAAGCTCCGTAGCGAAGAGCCGGTCGATCAGTCCTCGCATCTCCTCCTCACTCAGCTTCTGTCCCGCCTTGATGGCCGTCTTGCAGGCGAACGTCGTCGCCATGCTCTCGATGAGCTCGCGCATGGCGGGGCTGCCGGATGGGATCTCGTCCAGCACCTCGTGGAGGATGCGGTCCTGCGGCCAGTGCTGGAACGCGCCTGGAACCGCCTCGAGCATCACCGTCCGGCCGCTCATCGGTCGGACCGAGAACCCGAGGCGCTCGAGCAGGGCATCCACCTGGCCGAGCGTCTCCCACTCGGACGGCGAGAGCTCCACGGCGATCGGAAAGAGCAGCTGCTGGCTGGGTCCGGCCTCGGCCGTGCCCGAGAGGCGGTCTCTCGCCTCCTCGTACAGAATGCGCTCGTGGGCCGCGTGCTGGTCGACGACCAGCACGCCCTCGCGCGTCTGGATGAAGATGTACATGCCGTGCAGCTGCCAGAACTTCGCGGCTTCCGAGGCGCGTTCGCCGTCGTCCGCGGGGCGGACGGGTCCCGTGCTCTCTCGCAGCGTGTCGGTCTCGGCCGCGACATTCGAGAACCGGGCCTGCGCCGGGCCATCCGGCCCTTGTCCTCCCGCCTCCCCCGTTCGGCCGGCGCGCGGGAACTCAAGCTGCATCTCCACCGTGGCGTCGTCTCCCGATTCGCGGATCAGCGCTTCCGACTCCGGTCCTGCCAGGCTCGGGGCGATGTCGTGGGCGAGCAGCGTCTCACGGACGGAGCGCTCCACCAGGGCGAACACGCGCCGGTCCTCGCTGAAACGGATCTCCCGCTTCGTGGGGTGCACGTTGGCGTCGACGAACCTGGGGTCCGCGTCGATGAGCAGAGCGAACACGGGATGCCGGGATCGCGGGAGCAGCTCGCCGTACCCGTTGCGGACGGCGGCCGTCACGAGTCGGCTCCTCACCGGCCTTCCGTTCACGGCGATGATCTCGAGCGCGCCGCGCGTGCGCGCGATCGAGGGGACGCCGAGGACGCCCCGCACGACGTACGGTCCGTCTGAGGACTCGAAATCCAGCATGGTGCCGGCGCGTCCCGATCCCATGACTGCGGCGGCTCGCTCGGCCACGCTGGTCGACGGCGGGAGTGACATCACGCTTCGGCCGTCGACCGTCACGTCGAAGCGCACGGCCGGGTAGAGCACGGCGTACTCGGCTATGAGCTCGAGGACCTTCCTGAGCTCGACCCGGTCGCTCCGGAGGAACTTGCGTCGGGCGGGCGTGTTGAAGAAGAGCGACGACACCTCGACGGTCGTTCCGGTGGCGCGACCGGCGGGCCTGACGTCTCGCACCTCTCCCCCGACGATATCGACCTCTGTCGCCTCGTCCGATCCGGGCTCGCACGTCGTCAGTCGTACGCGCGCGACGGACGCGATGCTCGGCAGAGCCTCGCCCCGGAAACCGAGCGTGTCGATGGCCTCGAGATCGCCTGCGGAGGAGATCTTGCTCGTTGCGAACCGGTCGAATGCCGCGAGCGCGTCGTCGCGGTTCATCCCGACGCCGTTGTCGCTGACGCGGACGAGGTCGCTCCCCGCCCCCTTGACGTCGAGGCCGATGGCGTCCGCGCCCGCGTCGAGCGCGTTCTCCACGAGCTCCTTCACGACGGAGTGCGGACCCTCGACGACCTCACCGGCCGCGATTCGGTTCGCGAGATCCTCGCTCAGTATCCGTATCCTGCTTGGCACCGTGCACTCGCTCCTTGAGTTCTGCCAGCTTGGAGAGCGCCTCGATCGGCGTCATCTCGTTGACCTCGAGCTCACCGATCTCGCTCTCGATGGCTGACGGGCCGGGGAAGAGCGCCAGCTGCGCATCCGAGCCGGACAGCGGTCCGTGGGCGCCCTCGGCGAGACGAGGCAGCGCCTCGGGTGTGTACTGCGAGGCCTCGAGATTCGAGAGTATCTCCCTCGCGCGCACGATCACGCTCTCGGGGATCCCGGCGAGCCGCGCGACCTCGATGCCGTAGCTCTGGTCGGCCCTCCCGGGACCGATGCGGTGCAGAAAGACGATCGTGTCGCCGGACTCGCGCGCGAGCGATTGGACGTTCTCGACCCTGGGGAGAACGTCCGCGAGCTCGGTGAGCTCGTGGTAATGCGTCGCGAAGAGCGTCTTGGCGCGCGCCCCGGCGTGGTCGTGCAGATACTCCGTGACGGCCCAGGCGATCGAGAGGCCGTCGAAGGTGCTCGTGCCCCGACCGATCTCGTCCAGGAGAATGAGGCTTCGACTCGTCGCGTTGTTGAGGATGTTCGCCGTTTCGCTCATCTCAACGAGAAACGTGCTGCGTCCCCGGGCGAGCGCGTCGGTCGCGCCCACGCGCGTGAAGACGCGATCGACCATCCCGATGCGCGCCCTGTCGGCCGGCACGAACGAGCCCATCTGCGCCATGATGACGATGAGCGCGATCTGCCTCAGGTAGGTCGACTTGCCCGCCATGTTCGGGCCCGTGATCAGAAGCACCTGGCGCGACTCCAGATCGAGCGACGCGTCGTTCGGGACGAACTCGTCGCCGGCAAGGAGTCTCTCGACGACCGGGTGCCTGCCGCCCTCGATCTCCAGCGTTCCTGAGTCCTCGACGGAGGGACGCACGTAGCGGTTCTCCGCGGCGACCCGCGCCAGCGAGAGCAGGCAGTCGACCCGGGCCAGCGCCGCTGCCGCCTCCTGGAGCCGTGATGTCTCGGCCGCCACGTCGTCGCGGAGGCGCTCGAAGATCTCTGCCTCGAGGCGGACCATGTCCTCCTCGGCGGTCAGAACCCTGCTCTCGTGCTCCTTCAGATCAGGCGTGACGTACCGCTCCGCGTTCACCAGAGTCTGCTTCCTCATGTACCGTTCCGGCACGAGATCGGCGTGCGTCTTCGTGACCTCGATGTAGTACCCGAACACCTTGTTGTAGCCGATCTTGAGGCTGGGAATGCCGGTCGCCTCACGCTCCGAGGTCTGAAGCCTGCTGATCCAGCCTTTTCCCTCCCGAGCGATGGAACGCACCGTATCGAGCTCGGCGTCGACCCCGGTCCGGATGACGCCCCCCTTGCGAAGACCGGCGGGAGGGTCGTCCAGCAGCGTGGAGGCGATGAGCTCAGCCACGGCCGACAGGTCCGGCAGCGCGTCCGCGAGAGCGCCGAGCGCCGGCTCGCCGGTCGCCGACAGAACCTCGCGGATCTCCGGAATGGTCTCGATCGTGCGGCGGAGCGCGACAAGCTCGCGCGGCCCCGCCTGACCCGCCGCGGCCCTTCCGGCGACCCGCGGGACATCGCACGCCTCGGCCAGAACGCCGGTGAGTCGCTCCGCGGTCTCGTGGAGCCCCACGAACGCCTCGACCGCGTCGAGCCGTTCGTCGATGGCGGCCGTGTCCATGAGCGGGTAGAGCACCCAGCGGCGCAGCATCCGTGCTCCCATGGCGGTGACCGTGCGGTCCAGAACCGCGAGGAGCGTGGCCTCGTCAAGCCCATGCTCGAGAGGCTGCACGAGCTCGAGGTTGCGCTGCGAGGTCTCGTCCAGCACCATGTGATCCGCCACGGACGTCGTTCGGATCGACGTGATCTGTCTGAGGTCGCGTCGCTTGAGGTCGCGCAGGTAGGACAGCGCGGCTCCCGCCGCGCGGACCGCGGACTCGCGCCGCGTCAGGCCGAAGCCGTCCAGGTTCGCGACGCCGAAGTGCCGGGTCAGCGTGTCGAGCGCCGACTCGTGCGCGAACTCCCAGTCGGCCACGGTCGTGAAGGGAACCGACTCGAGATCGGAACGCAGCGCCGCCAGCGCCGGGGTCTCGAGCATCGACTCCGGCACGATGATCTCAGAGGGGTCCAGACGGAGAACCTCTCGACGGAGCTCGGCCGGCGAGACCTCCGAGACGAGGAACTCGCCCGTGGAGAGATCGACGGCGGCGATGCCGACCGCCGGCCGGTCCGGCACGACGGCCAGGAGCATGTTCGAGCGCTTCTCGTCCAGCATCGAGCTCGACAGGATGCTGCCCGGCGTGATGATCTCGGTGATGGCTCGCTTGACGATCCCCTTCGCGGTCTTGGGATCCTCGATCTGGTCGCAGATGGCCACCTTGTGGCCTGCGGCCACGAGGCGGCTGAGATACGACTCGAGCGCGTGGTACGGCAGGCCGGCCAGCGGCACGGGATTGGCGCTCCCCTTGTCGCGAGTCGTCAGGGCGAGACCCAGCACGCGCGATGCGACCTTCGCGTCCTCGAAGAACGTCTCGTAGAAGTCCCCCATGCGAAAGAGCAGGATGGCGTCTTCGTGCTCCGCCTTGATCCGCTTGTACTGCTGCATCATGGGGGTGAGTTTGCTCATGGTCGCTCTCGCGTGTATGTGCTCGAGATGGTCCGCTACTCGCGTCCGGTCTCCGGGGCTTCGTCTTCGCCTCCGGCGGAACCGTCGGCGCGGGGGCGCCCCTCGGGGGCGGCGGTCTCGGGAAGCGTGTCCGCGTCCGACACAGTCATCGAATCGACCGCGGCAAGCTCTCGCTCAAGACGGTCCGCCCGCGCCGCGGCGAGCGTTCCCTGGAACGTCTCCGGCGCTTCGATCGCCAGACGCGCGAGAAGCTCGTTCGCACCCGCGATGTCCCCGAGCGCGAGGCGCGCATCGGAGGCCGCCGCCAGCGCGTCGGCCCTGAGACCCGGGGAGGGCGCACGTTCCGCCAGCTCCATCAGCGCCTTCGCCGCGACCTCGGCCTCCCCCGCGGCGATCCGTGCCCTTCCGGCTCCGATCTCGGCCAGCACGGCGACGTCACCGGATGCCCCCATCGCTGTGCGATCGTAGGCCTTGATGGCTCGAGTCACGTCGCCGGACTCGAGCAGGCTGGCCCCGAGGCGCAGCGCGACGCCGGAGCCGGCGCCGAGGCGGAGCGCCGCCTCGTACTCCTGTGCCGCTTCCCGGTACCGTGCAGCCGTGTAGAGGTAGTCGCCCCGGAGCGCGTGCGCGAGCGCGGCCGTCTCCCCGTCGGCGCGAGCGAGGACCTCGTCGGCAAGCGCAAGAGCCTCGTCGGGATCGTCCGTGAGCCTGGCCAGCTCGAGCAGGATCCGGGGGTCGCGCGATGCGTCAGGCGCGGCGAGGGTCTCCCGCAGTCGGGAGACCGCGAGTCCGGTCCGGCCGTCGGCCTCGAGGGCCCGCGCGCGGCTCACCACCTCAGGGTCGCTCCCGGACGCCGGGACGACGGTGAGGGCGGTCAGGGTCGCGAGGACCACGATCGCTGACGTGAGGGATCGTCGTGCGGGGCGCTCAGCTCGCATCCGTCCAGGCCTTGCAGCCGGGGCAGCGCCACAGCGCCGCGTCGCGGGGCTCCCCGCAGAACGGGCAGGTTTCGTCTTCGAGGACGTGCGCGAGGGACTCGAGATGCTCGAGCGCTACCCTTGAGGCTTCCTCGAATCTCCCGGCCGTGATGAGCACCTCGACCAGACGCCTGTGGCCGGCCCCTGATCTCCCTTCGTGCTTGATCGACTCGCGGGCGAGGCGCAAGGCCTCATCCAGGTCGCCCTTCCGCTCGTGCATCTTCGAGAGGCCGTTGAGCGCTGCGGTGTTCGACGGGGAACGGGAGACGACGTCCTCGTAGACGCCCATCATGCGCCCGAAGTCCCCCATCGAGTAGTAGGCGCGCTCGAGCCGGTCGAAGACGAGGTGAGCCTTCTCGGGCGCGTCGGAGACGAGTTTCATCCAGTGCGCGACCGCGCGATCGAGTTCGCCATCGTCGCGGGCCATGTCACCCAGGTAGAGATTGGCCTGTGCGGTCTTGACCGGCTCGTCCTTGAGTGCGGCAAGGAACTCGCTTTTCGCCCTCGCCCCATCGCCGAGGCGGTAGGCGATGTAGCCGATATGAGCGCGATACACGGCGAGGCTCGGCTGACCCGCCGGAGAGCGCTTGATGAGTTCCGCGTGCGCATGGATCGCCTGGCTGAGCTCGCCGGTGGCCTCGTGCGCGTCCCGGAGAAGAACGAGCATCTCGGGAAGGAGACGGGCGGGCTTCGATAGCTCGCCGATCGTCTGCACGACGTCCGGCCATCGTTCCGCCGCCGCGAGATCCTTGGCAAGGCACTCGAGGATGGTCGACCTGGTCTCCTTGGGCAGACGCCGCTTGACGAGGAGCTCGCGGTGCAGCTGGATAGCCTGCCGGACGTGGCCCCGCTGTCTCAGGAGGTCGCCCAGCTTGATCACAGCATCCAGGTTCCTCGGATCCTCACGCACGGCGCCCTTGAGATGCCGGACGGCGGACTCGCGCTCGCCTGCCACCATGGCATTGAGCCCCAGCTCGTAGGAACTGGGACGGGCGGCCGCACGGCGGGCACGGCGGCGTCCCAGTCCGGAGAGGGCATACAGCACGATGACGACGCCGAGTCCGATGCCGATGATGAGTTTCGGGTCCATGTCCATTGCGTGTCAGATCTCCATCTGGCCCTGTCAGCCTTCCGTGTCGTCCTCCTCGATCTCATCCAGTGACATCTGGCGGAGGCCCGCGATCTCGCTGTGCAGATCCGAGATCTCACGTCTCTGCTCCCGGATCCTGCGTCTGAGCTGGATCTCGTGGAAGATCGAGACGAGGAACCAGACGACAGCTCCGAGAATGAAGGCCTCCCACATGAGGAGGATGAGGCTGACGTTGTGGTAGGCGATCGTGCCGAGCGAGACGCTGACGGTCTGGTCCGCGTTCAGGGCGGAGAAGCCGGTCACGAGAACCACGACCAGCAGGAGCAGGAGCATGCGCACAGCCCACATCGTTCACCCTCCTGTTTCATTCGTCCGTGGATCACCGGATGATCCCGTCCTGCGAAGCGCCTCCGGATCGGAGGTGGGCCCTGACGACAGGGTGGTCCCGCTCCGCAGCGCGAGACGGATGGACCCGCGGCGCGCCGGGAGAAACGCCGAAACGCCTGCGAGGCGGGCACTTCCAAAGCAGGCCCCGGTGCGCGGGCAGCGGTCAGTCTAGCAACCGCCGGGGGGTCCGGCAAGCGGTTTCTCCCCTGCCACGGGGGTGGCGTGGAGCGTCCAGGCGCTGGCCTCAGTGACCACGGCCTCCAGCATCGAGCCCGCGCCTGCTCCGCGGTGGGGCACGGCGCCGGGCGCGAGTGCGAGCACGACGGCCTTTCCCGCCCTGGTTCGCCCGAAGAGCTTTCGGGGATCCCGCTGGCTCGGTCCCTCGACGAGCACCTGGACGGTCGAGCCGACGAGCCCCTCGTTGATCTTCGAGGTGATGCTCCGCTGAAGCGCGATGACCTCCTCAAGCCGCTCGATCTTCTCTTCCTCCGCCACATCGTCGGTCAGGCGGGCCGCCGCGGTTCCCCGGCGCACCGAGTAGCGGAACATGAACGCCGAATCGAATCGGACCGAACGCATGAGCTCGAGCGTCCGCTCGAAGTCCTCCCGGGTCTCCCCGGGGAAGCCGGCAATGATGTCGGTCGTGATGGCGACGTCCGGCACGGCCCGGCGGAGCGACGCGACGAGCTCCATGTAGTGCGCCCGTGTGTAGCCGCGGTTCATCAGTGCGAGCACGCGGTCGGAGCCTGACTGGACGGGCAGATGAACGTGTTCGCAGACACTTCCGAGTCCGGCGACGGCCTCGATGAGGCTCGGCGAGAGATCCTTGGGGTGCGACGTGGCGAACCGTATCCGCTCGATGCCGTCGACCGCGTCGACGAGCGCGAGGAGCCCGGCGAAGTCGATGGACCCGTCGCTGTACGAGTTCACGTTCTGTCCGAGGAGTGTGACGTCGCGCGTGCCGAGGCCGGCCATGTGTTCTACCTCCCGCACGACGGCGCGGGCCGGAAGGCTTCGCTCCCGGCCGCGTACGTACGGGACGATGCAGTAGCTGCAGAAGTTGTCGCATCCGCGCATGACGCTGACGAAGTCACAGAGCCTCGCGGTCGTGGCCGCAGGGCGCTCTGCGTAGTCGACGGCGGGATTGATCGTGACGTCGATCGCGGCTCGACCCGAGGAGGCGCGATCGAGGATCCCGGGGAGCGAGCCGTACGCGTCGGTTCCGAGCACGAACGAGAGTCCGCGGACGGCCTCGAAGAGCTCCTCGCCCATCTGTTGTGCGACGCAGCCGATGGCGCCGACGAGCGCGTGCGGCGGCGCCAGCCCGCGGAGGTGTCGCAGGCGCCCCAGGACGCGCTGCTCCGCTCGCTCGCGGACGGTGCACGTGTTGACGATGACAACGTCGGCGTCCTCGGGCCCGTCCGTCAGCTCATACCCGGCGGCGGCGAGCGCAGAGACGACCATCGATGAGTCGTAGACGTTCATCTGACAGCCGTACGTTTCTATGTAGGCGCGGCGCTTCACCGGTGACTTCCCTCCACGACAGCGGCAGTGGTCCTCCCGCCGTCCGCTCCGACGATGGTTGCCGAGACGAACCGGTTGCGCAGAGTCGAAGGACCGTCGAACGTCGCGGCAACGTACTCCGACGAGAGACCTGTGAGCAAGCCGTCTTCCCGCCGGGCGTCCAGAACGAGCATCTCCAGCTTCTCACCGATGAGCGATCGGCGGAACTCGAGCGACTTTCTCGCGCCCACGGATCGAAGACGCCTGCTGCGACGCTTCTTCTCGTTCCCGTCGATCTGCCCCGGCATCGAGGCCGCCTCCGTGCCCGCCCGGGGCGAGAAGGAGAACACGTGCAGGTACGTGATCGGAAGACGTTCGACAAGCTCCACCGTGCGTTCGAAGTCGACCTCGCTCTCGCCGGGGAACCCCACCATCACGTCGGCGCCGAGTCCGAGCCGGGGGACGCGCCGGGTGACGCGGGTCACGGCGTCCTCGTACTCACCGGCCCCGTACCCGCGCCGCATCGCGGCGAGCACGCGATCGGAGCCGCTCTGGAGCGGCACGTGAAGGTGGCGGCAGACCCGCGGCCGGTCGACGATGGCGTCCGCGAGGCGGTCGGTGAGCTGCAGCGGCTCGATCGATCCGAGCCGAACCCGCTCGATGCCCGGGACGGTCGTGAGGCCCTCGATCAGCCGCGAGAGGTCGGCGCCGCCGTGGTCGGCGTACGCTCCGATGTGCACGCCCGTGAGCACGAGCTCGCGGTAGCCCGAGGCGGCAAGCGTCCTGGCCTGCCTGAGAACCTCGTCGAACGGCCGGCTGCGGGACGGCCCGCGCGCGTCGGGGACGGCGCAGTAGGCGCAGCGGGAATCGCACCCGTCCTGGATCTTCAGGAAGGCTCGGGTGTAGTCCCGGAAACGGTCGATGTCGAGCGCGTGGAAGCGTGCGGGGTCGATCGGGCCGGCCTCGACGACCGTCAACGTCGGGCGCCTCCCGCTCAGAGCTTCCAGCACGAGGTCGACGGACCTCGGCTTGTCGCTGTTGCCGACGACGATGTCGGTTTCGGGCATCGCCGCGAGGGACGGCGCACCGCGCTGTGCGTAGCAGCCGACGGCCGCGATGACGGCATCGGGCGACCTTCTCGCGGCCCGCCGGATCATCTGGCGGCAGCGGTAGTCGCTTCTGCCCGTCACGGTGCAGGTGTTGACGACGTACGCGTCGGCTGGCCCGTCGAACGGCACGATGCGGCACCCGCGGCGCTCGAACAGCTCCGCCAGCCCCTCGGTCTCGTATTGGTTGAGCTTGCACCCGATCGTCGTCAGAGCGATCGTGGGAGTTCCCTTCTCACCCATCGCTCCTCCTCGGTCGCCGCCCTTCGGCGGAGACCCGCCCGTGGACGCAACGGGGGGACTCGTGACCGAGTCCCCCCGAGCGTGTCGGCGGTGCCGGCAGCATCCCGGCTTGCCCCTACTGCTGCTCCTCGGTCTCGGACGCCTCGCCGGCCTCCTCGACCTTCTTCTCGGAGGAAGCGTCGTCCGCCGGCTCGTCATCGGCCGGCGCTCCGGCGCCGTGTTTCTCCTCGTCCTTCGACTCGTCGGTCGTGCCTTCGTCCCCGGACGTTTGGGCATCGTCCTTCGACTCGTCGGTCGTGCCTTCGTCCCCGGACGTTTCGGCATCGTCCTTCGAGTCCTCGGCGGAGCCTTCTTCGTCGGACGTTTCGGCATCGTCCTTCGAGTCCTCGGCGGAGCCTTCGTCCTCGGACGTCGCGGCTTCATCCGTCGAGTCCTCGGCCTTCTGGTCATTCCCCTGGGACGGCTTCTCATCGGCGGCGGAATCGGTCTCCGCGGGCTCTTCCTCGCCCTCGTCCTTCTCCGGCTCGAGAAGCTCGGGACGCACGCCGTGCGCGTTGAGATACTCCTGGTGCACGTCCGCCGGCTGCTTGTCCATGTATGCGCGGACCGACAGCACGATACGGCGGTTGTCCGCCGAGACCTCGATGACCTCGAGCGGGAGCACATCGCCCGGCGCGAACCTCGCCTCGATCCTGTTGATCTCGTTGAGCGCGAGATGCGACATCGGGACGAAGCCCTCCACGTCCTCCGGCAGGTCCACGACGATGCCGGACTTGTGGATGCGGCTGACCGTGCCCTCAACGGTCGTGCCGACGGCGTACCGCTCCGCCAGGTCCTCCCACGGGTTCTCCATGCACTGCTTGATGCCCAGAGAGATGCGATGGCGGTCCTTGTCGATGCCCAGCACCATGACCTCGGCCTTCTGTCCGCGGTGCAGGACCTCGCTCGGATGCTTGATCCGCCTGGTCCATGACATGTCGGAGATGTGGACGAGGCCGTCCATACCCTCCTCGAGCTGCACGAACGCGCCGAAGTCGGTGAGGTTACGCACACGCCCCTCGATCTTGGTGCCGACCGGGTACTTCGTGTCGAGGTCCTGCCAGGGATCGCTCTCGGTGCGCTTGAGCGACAGCGAGATCTTC
>CAZAQL010000082.1:0-3911 GCA_964487295.1 uncultured bacterium
GCGTGAAGAACATGATGTAGTCGTGCGTCGAGGCGATGAACAGGTGCTCGACGAAGTCGTCCTCCTTCGTCCCCATCGCCGTGATCCCCTTGCCGCCGCGCTGCTGGCGACGGTAGGTGCCGACGGGCAGGCGCTTGATGTAGTTGCCGTGCGAGATCGTGATCGCCATGTCCTCCTCGGCGATGAGATCCTCGATCGAGAAATCGGTCGTGGCCTCGATGATCTCGGTGCGCCGCTCATCGCCGTACGCCTCGACGCCCGCCGTGAGGTCGTCCTTGATGATCTGGAGGACCTTCGCGCGGCTCTCGAGGATGCCCTTGAGGGTTGCGATGAGCTTGATGAGCTCCTTGTACTCGTTCTCGAGCTCCTTGCGCTGGAGACCGGTGAGTCTCCTGAGGCGCATGTCGAGGATCGCCTGCGCCTGGATCTCCGAGAACGTGAACCTCTTGATGAGCTTCTTGCGCGCGTCGTCGGTGTCCTTCGACTTCTTGATGATCTGGATGATCTCGTCGATATGGTCGAGCGCCTTCTTGAGGCCCTCGAGAATGTGCGCGCGCGCCTCGGCCTTCGCCAGGTCGAACTTCGTCCGGCGGATGATGACTTCCTCGCGGTGCCTGATGAACTCGTCGATCATCTCGCGCAGCGTCATCACCTTCGGCACGCCGTCCACGAGCGCGAGCATGATGGCGCCGAACGTCGACTGCATCTGCGTGTGCTTGTAGAGCTGGTTGAGAATGACGGCCGCCATCGCGTCCCGCTTGAGGTCGATGACGATGCGGACGCCGTCCCGGTCGGACTCGTCGCGGATGTCGCGGATGCCGTCGATCTTCCCGTTCCGGACCAGGTCGGCGATCGTCGTGATGAGGTTCGCCTTGTTGACCATGAACGGGATCTCGGTCACGACGATGCTCTCCGAACCGTTCTGGTGCGTCTCAGTGTTCGCCAGCGCGCGCATCACGATGCGGCCGCGGCCCGTCAGGTACGCGTCGCGGATGCCGCTCCGTCCGAAGATGATGCCGCCGGTCGGAAAGTCAGGGCCCGTGACGATCTTGAGAAGCTCCTCGTCCTTGAGCTCGGGGTTCTCGATGACGGCCGTGATGCCGTTGGCGACCTCGCCGAGATTGTGCGGCGGGATGTTCGTCGCCATGCCGACGGCGATGCCGGACGCGCCGTTCATCAGAAGGTTCGGGAGCTTCGCCGGCAAGACGACCGGCTCCTGTCTCGTCTCGTCGTAGTTCGGGACGAGATCGACGGTGTCCTTCTTGAGGTCGTCGAGCAGGTCCTCGGCGGTCCTGCGGAGTCGCGCCTCCGTGTACCGCTCGGCCGCAGCGCTGTCGCCGTCGATCGAGCCGAAGTTGCCCTGGCCCTGGACAAGCGGATAGCGGAGCGACCACTCCTGCGCCATGCGGACCATCGCGTCGTAGACCGCGCTGGTCCCGTGCGGGTGGTAGTTGCCCGTCACGTCACCGGAGATCTTCGCGGACTTCCGGTAGGGCTTGTTGTGCGCGACCCCGAGTTCGTCCATCGCGACGAGGATGCGGCGCTGCACCGGCTTCAGTCCGTCCCGGACGTCCGGGAGCGCGCGCGCCACGATCACGCTCATCGCGTAATCGATGTACGACTTCTTCATCTCGTCTTCGATGACGACGGGAAGGATGCGCTCAGTGTCGTTTGCCATCTGTTCCTCTCATCGATGTGCGGCGCCGCTTCACGGGTGCCGCCGCGACCTCGCGGCGGGGCTCCCCCGGACGAGGGCGCCGTGCCTCCTAGACGTCCAGGTTCCTCACCTGATCCGCGTGTTCCTCGATGAACTGGCGCCTCGGCTCGACCGCGCCGCCCATCAGGATGTCGAAGATCTGGTCGGCCTCCGCGGCGTTCTCGATCTTCACCTTGAGCATCACGCGACGTTCGGGGTCCATGGTCGTCGCCCAGAGCTGCTCCGCGTTCATCTCACCGAGACCCTTGAACCGCTGGATGTGCGCGCCGTCCTTGCCGACGCGCTTGAGAACCCGCGCCAGCTCCTTCTCCGTGTACGCGTAGATCTCGTCCTTCCCCTTCTTGACCCGGTAGAGCGGCGGCTGCGCGATGTAGACGTGGCCGTTCTCGATGAGATCGGGCATGTATCTATAGAAGAAGGTGAGCAGAAGCGTCCGGATGTGCGCGCCGTCCACGTCGGCGTCCGTCATGATGATGGTCTTGCCGTAGCGGAGCGCCGTCAGGTCGAGGCTCTCCTGAGCCTCGTTCCTGTCGCCCATCTCGGCGAGTCCCGTTCCCAGCGCCGTGATGATGGTGCCGATCGCCTCGTTGCTGAATACCTTGTCGAGGCGCGCCTTGAACACGTTGAGGATCTTCCCCCGAAGCGGGAGGATCGCCTGGAAGCGGCGGTCGCGCCCCATCTTCGCCGAGCCGCCCGCCGAGTCGCCCTCGACGAGGAAGAGCTCGCAGAGCTCCGGGTCGGTGATGGAGCAGTCCGCGAGCTTGCCCGGAAGCGAGCCGCTCTCGAGCACGGTCTTCCGCCTTGCGAGGTCGCGCGCCTTGCGCGCGGCCGTCCTCGCATGCGACGCGGACACGGCCTTCTGAACGATCTTCTTCGCGACGGACGGTGTCTCCTCGAAGAACTCGGCGAGCCCCTCCCCAACGATCGACGCGACGAGCCCCTTCACCTCGCTGTTGCCGAGCTTGGTCTTGGTCTGGCCCTCGAACTGCGGCTCCTTGACCTTGACGCTCACGACCGCGGCCAGGCCCTCGAGGCAGTCGTCGCCCGAGACGCTCTCGCCCTTCTTGCCGAGCAGGTTGTTCTTCTCACCGTAGGTGTTGATGGTGCGCGTCAGCGCCTGCTTGAAGCCGGTCAGATGCGTTCCGCCCTCGACGGTGTTGATGTTGTTCGCGTACGAGAAGATGCTCGGACGGTAGACGTCGTTGTACTGGAAGGCGACCTCGACGACCGTGTCGTCGCGCTCGCGCTCGAAGTGCACGACCTTCTTATGGAGGGGCGCGTGGTTCTTGTTGATGTGCTTGACGAACTCCGAGAGCCCGCCTTTGAACTTGAACTCCTTGCTCTTCCCGCTCCGCGCGTCCTCGACCAGAATCGAGAGCCCCGCGTTGAGGAACGCCAGCTCGCGACAGCGATTCGCGACGATCTCGAAGTCGAAATCGACTTCCTCGAAGACCTCGCTGTCGGGATAGAAGGTCGTTGTGGTCCCCGTCTTCTTCCGCTTCCCGACGATCTTGACCTTGCCCTCGGGCACGCCGCGCCTGTACGACTGCGCGTGCACCGATCCGTCGCGCGCCACCTCGACGCGGCACCACTCGGAGAGCGCGTTGACGACCGAGACGCCGACGCCGTGCAGTCCGCCCGAGACCTTGTAGGTCGCCTTGTCGAACTTGCCGCCGGCATGGAGGACGGTCATGACGACCTCGAGCGCGGACTTCTTCTGCTCGGGATGCATGTCGACGGGGATGCCGCGGCCGTTGTCCTCGACCGTGACGCTGCCGTCCTTGTTGATCGTCACGCCGATCCTGTCGCAGACGCCCGCCATCGCCTCGTCAACGGAGTTGTCGACCACCTCCGAGATGAGATGATGGAGCCCGCGCTTGCCCGTGTCGCCGATGTACATGGCCGGACGCTTGCGGACCGCATCGAGGCCCTTGAGGACCTGGATGTGCTTCGCGTCGTACCCGGGCTTCGCGTCACCCTTCTCGTCCAGGGGGAACTCGTCGAAGAGCTGCTTCTCGATGGACTCCGGCTCCGCGGCCTTCGTCTTCCCCCTGGCCGTGGACTTCGTCTTGTCCGCAGAGGCCTTGGGTTTCGACTTGGGCGTGGCCTTGGGCTTCGCCTTCGACTGAGCCGCGCCCCGCGCGGCCGCCTTGCTCTTCGGCGTGGCTTTGGCCTTCGACTTGGCCTTCGACTT
>CAZAQL010000082.1:4011-11821 GCA_964487295.1 uncultured bacterium
GACTTGGCCTTCGACTTGGCCTTCGACTGAGCCGCGCCCCGCGCGGCCGCTTTGCTCTTCGGCTTCGCCTTGGCCTTGTTCGCCTTGGCTTTGGCCTTGGATGCAGAGGCCTTCGGCTTCTGCTCCGCCGAGCCCCGCGCGGCCGCCTTGCCCTTCGGCGTGGCCTTGGCCTTCGCCTTGGGCTTGGCCTTCGCCTTGCCCTTCGGCGTGGCTTTGGCTTTCGCCTTGGCGGCAGCCGGCTTCTTCTTCTTATCCTTCGCCATGTTCCTCGTTCTTTCCAGGGTTGCTCGTGGGGTCATGGGGCTTCGAACCTCCAAGCACGAAATGGACTTGTTCGATGGCCTCCCTGCCTATCCTCCGGTTGATCTCGCGCGTGATCGTGCGCTTCATCAACGTCAGTTCCTGCGACCAGACGGGGCTGTCGACCTCGACGAGCAGCCGCCCGCCGTCGACCTTCACCGCCCGGGTGTGCTCGGCGACCTTCGCGCCGACGATCTCCGCCCACTCGGTCACCGCACGCTGTTCGGAGAGCTTCGCCGCGATCCCGAGCTTCTCGATGACCTCGGCCAGGATCTTGCCGATGGGTTCCGCGCGGCGCCTCACTGCCGAACCACCTCCCCCTCGTCCACGCGGAAGACCGCGCGATTCCGGGCTCCCTCATACCCCTCGGGAAGCAGGCGGGTCGATGTCATGAACGTCTGGCCGAACTCGCCTGTGCACGCGACGAGCGCCTCGCCGCGCGCCGCGTCGAGCTCGCTCAGGATGTCGTCGAGGAGGACGATGACGCCGTGTCCCTCCTCGTCGAGCACCGAGGCCTCGCCCAGCTTGAGCGCGATGGCGGCGGTGCGATGCTGTCCCTGCGAGCCGAACTGCCTCAGCACGCGTCCGTCCAGCCGCACCTCCAGGTCGCCGCGGTGCGGCCCGACGAGCGTGAACCCCCGCCGGCGTTCGTCCTCGGACACGCGCGCGACCGCGGCGGCGAACCGCTCGCGGACGGGTCCGACGATCTCGTGCTGGGACGAGAGCGTCATCTCCGCGCCGGCCGGCGCGAAAGACTCCGCCTCCGTCGAGGAGACGACGTTCCCGCGGTACACCAGGTTCAGCTCGCCCTCGCCCGCGACGCGGTCGTGCACTCGCGTGACGGCGGCGCTGAACCTCGGGAGGAAGGCCAGTCTGGCCGCGATGACCCTGCTCCCGTAATCGACGAGACGCTCCGTCCAGACGTCGACGATGCGGTCGGCCTCGTCGTCTGGCGTCCACGCGAGGAGCGCCTCGTTGCGCTGCCTCAGCGTGCGCCGATAGTCGGCCAGCGCGCGAAGGTATCCGGAGTCGAGCTGGCACAGCGTCATGTCGAGAAGCCTGCGCCGCTCCGCGGGGCCGCCCTTGGTCACCCACGTGTCCTCGGGGCAGAACCAGGCGACGCGGAGGATGCCGACGACGTCCGACAGGCGCTTCAGGGCGGTCCCGTCGACGGTCACGCGCTTCCCGCCGCCACGCGCGTGCTTGAGCACGATCGAGATGGAGCTCTCGCCCGACCGCGCGTCGGCGCCGACGCCGAACCCCTGCTGTCCCCAGCGGATGACCTCGCTGTCGCTCGCGCCCTTGAGCGAGCGGGCGACCGCGAGGTACGAGACGGCCTCGAGCACGCTCGTCTTGCCGGAGCCGTTCGGGCCGTGGAAGAAGTTCAGACCGTTCTCAAGCTCGATCTCGAGGCGCTCGTAGTTCCTGAAGTTCTCGAGTCTGAGCGTCTCGATCCACACGTGCCCGCCTCCCGTCGGTCATCCGCCCGTCACGCACCCACGTCTCGTCAGCCGCCAGCCCGGGCCGGGTTCTCGCGACAGCCGCCGCGCCCTGACGCGCTACTTGTTGAGCCTCAGCGGCATGAGGAGGCACGTGTGCTCCTCCCCCTCCGCGGGCTCGGCGGAGCTGACGACCGCGGCGCCAACCTCGCTCCCGAGCATGAAGCGCACGTTGTCGCCGTCGAGATGCTTGAGCACGTCGAGAAGGTAGTTCGCGTTGTACCCGACCTCCATCTTCTCGGAGTCGAACCTGCACGGCAGCTCTTCCTTCGCCTCGCCGACATCCGGTGTCGACACCGTGAGGTCGAGTTTCTTCTTGCCGATCGCGAGCTTCACCTGGTGCGTGAGCGTGTCCGACAGAACGGCCACGCGGCGGACGGCGTTCGTGATGTCGTCGCGTCCGACGAGAAGCTCCTTCTCGTTGTCTTTCGGGATGACCTGGCGGTAGTTCGGGAACGGTCCCTCGAGCAGCCGCGAGTTGATGGTCGTGTTCTCGATGAAGAACGCGACGTGGTTCTCGTGAGCCGCGACCTTGACGCCCTCGCCGCCCTCGGCCCCGATGATCCGGACCGCGTGCGTGAGCGCCTTCGGCGGGACGATCATGTCCTTCCCTGCCTGCTTCTTGAACTCGCCCTTCACGCTGAACGTCGCCAGGCGGTGGCCGTCGGTGGCCGTCATGCTCATCGTGCCGTCGCCGAACTCCCAGTACGCGCCGTTCAGTGACGGCCGCGTCTCGTCCTTCGACACGCAGAAGCTGACCTTCTCGATCATCCTCGTGAGAAGCTCGGCGTCGATGTCGAACGCCTCGGCCGGGTCGCTCTTCGGCAGCGTCGGGAACTCCTCGGTGGGAATGCCGACGATGCGGAAGTTGCTCTTACCCGACCTGATGGAGATCTCCTCGTCGTCGACGGCGACTGAGACGTCCGCGTCGCCGAGCGCGCGCACGATCTCCGCGAACCGCTTCGCGGGGAGCGTGATCCCGCCGCCCTCCTCCACCTCCGCGCCGGTCGAGGTCGTCACCGTCATGTCGAGGTCGGTCGCCGTCATGGAGATCGTGTTCGACTTCTCGTCGGCCTTGAGCAGGAAGTTGGCGAGCACGGGAAGCGTGGTCTTGGGTGACACGACCGCCAGCACCCTCTGGATCGCCTTGTCAAGATCCCCCCGGGCAATCGAGAACTTCATGATGAGCCGCCTCCCGTTCGCGCCCTCGCGGGCGTCAGAGTCGTCCGGAATACCGCGCTGCGTATGGGTCGTAAGGATAGACTGAACCGCCGCGAAGACGGTTCCGCCTTCGCCGCCATTATATGGAGGGGCACCCCCGTCCGCAAGGCAAAACGGGCCCTTTTCGGGGTGTCTAAGTGCGTGCCGGCTCGTCTGTTTGGGGGCCTCGAAAGGGGGTCTCGATACTCTCGTCCGGGGTCCTCCGGAACATCGCCGGGCGCGGACTCGCGCGGGGCGGCTCCGGCGCCTCAGGGAGCTGCCGCTCGCCGGCTCGCCCGGCACACTCACGCGCCGCCAGCGCATCCGGTTCGCCGACGCTACTCGTACTTGTGCGGTGACAGCGTCACGGCCGCGCCGCCGCCCGGCGCGAGCGGAAGCGCGAGCGTCTCCCCCGCTCTCATCGACTCGGTCGCGATCTCATACGCGGTCGGGTTGGTCTCCCAGTCCGCGTCCGGCGCGTCGCGGTAGATGGTCACGCTGTACGGTCGGTCCTCCCCCAGGAAGTCGAGCGGGATCTCGACGGTGCGCGCGTTCTCGTCGGTGATGCTGCCGATGTACCAGTTCATGCCCCGCCGCCGCGCGATGGTCACGTGATCGCCGATCTCGCCGGAGATGACGCGCGTCTCGTCCCAGTCGCAAGGCACCATCCGGATGAAGTGGAACATCGGGTGCCCCTCGTAGTTCTCGATGAGGTCCGCGGCCATCTGGAGGGGGCTGTGGAGAACGACGAAGAGCGCCAGCTGCTTGGCGAGGGTCGTGTGCACGCGGTTGTTCGGCTTGTACTCGTCGAACGTGAGGTCAAAGATGCCGGGCGTGTAGTCGAGCGGCCCCGCGAGCATGCGCGTGAACGGCAGGATGGTCGTGTGCTCGGGCGGATTGCCCTCGCTCCACGCGTTGTACTCCATGCCGCGAACGCCCTCGCGCGTCATCATGTTCGGCCAGGTCCGCCGGATGCCGGTCGGCTTGATCGGCTCGTGCACGTCGAGCATGATGCCGTACCCGGCCGCCTTCTCGACGACCATCCGGTAGTGCTCGACCATCCACTGCCCGTGGTGGTGCTGGCCTCTCGGGTAGATGCCTCCCGCGTAGCCCGTCTTGACGGCGCGGACGCCGTGCTGCCGGTAGAGCTCGAACGCCGCGTCGATCTGGCGCTCGTAGGTCGGCACGTCGCCGCCTGTCTCGTGGTGGCCGATGAGCGTGACGCCCTTCTCGACCGCGTACGCGGCGAGCGCGGGCAGGTCGAAGTCCGGATACGACGTGACGTAGTCGTACGCTCCCTCCGCACCCCACTTGTCCCACCCGGTGTTCCACCCCTCGACGAGCACTCCGCCGAACCCGTTTCTCGACGCGAAGTCGATGGTGCGGCGGACGTTCTCGTTGGTCGCGCCGTGGCGCGGACCGGCGTGCCAGGTTTGCTTCGTGATGTGCATCCCCCACCAGATACCCACGTACTTCATCGGCCGGATCCAGGAGGTGTCCTGGATCGCGCACGGCTCGTTGAGGTTCTCGATGAGGTGCGACTCGACGAGCGCGCCGGGCGTCTCCCCCACCTGGATGGTCCGCCACGGCGTCACCATCGGCGCGGTCCCCCGGACCTTGACGCCGTCCGGCCACGGGACGAGCTCGCACCTGAGGGTCCGCTCCGCGTCCTCCGTGGGTCTGAGCGTCATCCCGGCGTAGCGCGTGAGATTCGCCTCGTGGAGCGCGACGTAGAGCCCGCCCTCGGTCCGCATCGTGACCGGCGTGTTCGCCGTCTCGATCGCGGACAGCGGGGTCTCGCGGTACAGGTGCTCGTAGCTGTCGTAGTCGCCGGGGATCCACCACGTCACGGGGTCGCCGGGGAACCGGAACTCCGTGTCCTCGGAGAGAAGCTCGTACTCGGCGAAGCCGTCCGCGGCGGGCAGCTCGCAGCGGAACGCCGCGCCGTCGTCGTAGGCCCGGAGCGTCACCACGAGCTCCCTCCCGCTCGCCTTGGTGAGCCGGGCGACGGTCTCGGTGCACCGGTCGCGGACGAGCTCGTCGGTGCCCCAGACGGGAGTCCAGGTCTCGTCGATCCCGCGGCCCGAGGCGGTCAGCGACTCGAACCCGCGGTTCATCGGCTCGCCGTCGGCGAACCGGAAGCCGAGCACGGAGGGCAGCACGACCGGCCGCCCGTCGCGAGAGACCGCATACCGCGGAACGCCGCCGTCGATCGAAAGCGAGATGGCCAGCCGGCCGTCGGGCGACACGGCCACTGCGGTCCTCTCCCCCGCCGCGAACGCGGGGACTGCGAGTGCGAAGAGCATCACGAGCGAGACTCCTGCGAGGGATCCTGCGGTTGCGCGACGGACGTTCGTGACGAACCTCGCCACGATGGTCCTCGCTCTGTCTGCGATGGTCATGAGCGAGTTCTCCACATGGTAGAAGCTTTCTGCTGTGCTGATATCAAATTCAAGAAGCAGTAGTAGGGGCTGTGGACATGTGGGTAAGTCATCCTCTTCTCCACTGCTGTGTCCGATTTCCGCCCTGCACATCGGCGCGTTCGGTTCGACCTTCATCGTCGGGGCATGTGAGGAGCGCGTTGGATAACCCGGGTTCTCCTCCACAGCATCTCACATCTCCCCGCCACTGTGGATAGATACTCACGCGTCCTCACACGATGCTCACACTTTTTCCACCGCCTCTTCCCTGATACGGTGCGGCCCCGTCACGGGGACGGGGCCGTCCGTTCGGCGTAGGCAGGGTTCATTCGGGGGTTCCGTCTGCTACGCCTCGAACCGCATCGCTGATGGGACTACCGTGCCTTCAACACGGGTGCTACGCTACGTCTCGAGCATGCGCTTAAGGTTCTCGATGTCGCGCTCGGTCTGCCGGTTGTTCTCAAGCTCCTCGGTGATCTTCCGGTGCGCGTGAAGAACCGTCGTGTGGTCGCGCCCTCCGAACTGCTCGCCGATCTGAGCGAGCGACATGTGCGTGAGCTCACGCGCCAGGTACATCGCCACCTGCCTCGCGTGCGCGATCTGACTCGCACGGCCCCGCGCCTTCATCTTCTCGACCGGAACGCCGTACGTCTCCGCGACCGCCTGCTGGATGCGCGCGACCGAGACGGGACCACGAGGCTTGCCGAGGAACTCCGACAGCACCTCCTGCGCGAGGTCCGTCGTCATCTCGCTCCCGGTGAGACTCGAGAACGCGAGGAGCCGCACGAGCGATCCCTCGAGCTCGCGGATGTTCGACGTCACGCTGTTGGCGATGAGGTGGATGACGTCGTTCGGGATCGAGATCCCGTCGAGCTCGGCCTTCCGGTTGAGGATCGCGATCCTGGTCTCGAGGTCCGGCGCCTGAATGTCGGTGACCAGCCCCGACTCGAAGCGCGAGACGAGCCGCTCCTCGAGCGTGGCGATCTGCTTGGGCGGCCGGTCGCTCGTCAGGACGATCTGCTTGTGGGCGAGGTAGAGCGCGTTGAAGGTGTGGAAGAACTCCTCCTGCGTGCTCTCCTTGCCGGCGAGGAACTGCACGTCGTCGATCAGGAGCAGGTCCTTGCTGCGGTACTTGTCCCGGAACTCGAGGGTGGTGCCCCGCTGGATGGACGTGATGAGCTCGTTCATGAACGTCTCGGAGGAGACGTAGTAGACCGACATCTCGGGCCGGTGCTCCCGCACGTAGTGCCCGATCGCCTGCATGAGGTGGGTCTTGCCAAGCCCAACACCGCCATAGATAAACAGCGGGTTATATGTTGACCCTGGCGCCTCCGCGACTGCCATAGACGCAGCCTGCGCAAAGCGGTTGCCGTTCCCCACGACAAAAGTTTTGAAAGAATATCGCGGGTTTAATTGGCACTCATCGGCCGCAACTGTGGTCAGCGGCGGAGGCGCTGGTCTTCTCGTCGAGACAGGTTCGTATTCGTCGGGCCGGCGATGGGAGACCTGGAAATCGGCCTTAAGAGGCTCTCCAGCGTGTTCCTCGATGGCCCGTGATATCAACGAACTGTAGTGTTCCTCGAGCCAGTCCGCGAAGAAGCGGTTCGGAACCTCGATCCTGAGGGTTCCGTCGGTCAGCTCGACCGCGCGCGTCGGTTCGAACCAGGTGCGAAAGCTCTGACCCTCGGTCTCTTCTCTGATCGTCTCGAGGCATCGGGTCCAGAGGTCGCTGGCCGTCATAGTTGCGCGCATGGTATCCACATGGTGTCAACAAGTTATCCACAACACGCGAAAATCGCCGCTCGTCGTAGAAAGAACCGATTCTCCGACGGAATCCGCAGGATTCCGGGGGGTGCAGTTATCGACAAGGCTGCACCCAATTGTGTATAACTTGCTAACTGCCTGTTGTATGGTTGGTTAGAGCGGCGACCAGAGGCCAGGGTGTCACGCGATGATGGGATGTCCGGTCGAGGTGCCTCGGTGCCGCCTGTCACTCGCTTCGAGTGCCGCGATGGAGGCCAGGTTATCAACCCCCGGTGTGGCGAAGGGGGATGATATCACCACCCCCTCAGAACGCGCAAGCATTTTGTGAGGTTGACACAAACTTTTTTCCACAATGGGGAGAAAGGCCCAGCGCAAGGGCATTCTGGCGATGTGTTGCGCCGCGATCGACGCCGCTTGGAGGGGTGAAAAGGTGAGGTTGAAAGCGTCCCGACAGGGGGGTGTCGGAGGCGTGAGCGTGGCTCAGATGGTGTTGCGCGGTGTCGGGGCGCTGACTGGCTGGTGGTGCGCCGACTGGGAGGGTGTCTGACCGGAAGAAGGGGCGCTGGTCGGGAGGAGAGGCGCTGGTCGGGAGAATGCGCGCCGATCGGGAGGAGGGGCGAGCGTGCG
>CAZAQL010000083.1:0-4642 GCA_964487295.1 uncultured bacterium
GCGTCACGGGAAGCTCGATCGTCTCACCGGCGTTCACGACGCCGTTGTCGTTGCCGCTGCTCTCTCCGCTCGTGTCGTCGTCGACCGTGGAGCTCTGGTAGACGACGTATGGGCCCGCGGCGGGCGCGATGTCGATGCTGCCCTCGTACACGAGACGGTCGTGCGCGAACGCCTTGATGTACAGAGTGCCGGGGACCGCCGGGTCGGGCGACAGCGTGACCTCGCCCGCGCCGTTGGTGACGCCGGTCGCATAGACCGAGTAGTCGTCGTAGTAGGCCGTCACGGTCGCGCCGGCGACGCCGGTGTTGACGGTCACGTCGGGCTGACCGACGACCATGCCGCTCGGGTGCGACACGCTCATCGCCGTCGGCGAGTCCGTCCACAGGTGCATGGCCGGGTCACCGAACACGTTGAGCTCGTAGAAGCACCAGCGGTTCGCGCCGTAGTTGATCGCCCAGATCACGTCGACGCGGGAGTCGTCGTTGACCTCGCCGAGCGGGTAGATGCCCTCGTCCGTCATCGCATCGACGAACTCGCGATGGAAGTATTGCGACGAACCGTTCGTGCCGCCCGGGTCGCCCCAGCCGTACCGGGAGTTCATCACCTCGGCCACGGCGCCGTCGTCGTCGACATTGAACTCCTCGGCGAAGCAGTCGCCGACGTAGTAGCCGGGCTGCGTGTCGCGGTTGTCGAACGACCCGCCGTAGCAGCCCTGCGAGTAGACGAAGTTGTAGCTGTGGACGGTGCCGTCGTTATCGAAGGACGGGACGTCCGAGGTCGTCATCTTCATGGCGTAGGTCGTGCTGCAGTGACCCAGGTGGTGGACGATGTTGAGACCACTCTCCATGAGGTTGATGAGCGTGTTCTTGCTCCAGGTGCCGTCCATGTCGTAGAGCGTGTCGACGTTCATGGTGCCCGCGATGCCGGAGGTCGTGTAGCCGTTGGCTGTCGAGCCGTACCGGACCTCGTTCATGTAGGTGCCGCCGTAGGTCAGAGGGCTCGACCAGAGCAGCTCGCCCACCATGAGCGCCTCATCCGACTCGGAGACGATGGGCGAGTTGATGTAGCGCGTGACCTTGGTCACGAAGTTCTGGACGTCCGACGCCGTGCTCACGCACGCGCGGCCGACCGCGATCTCCGGGTAGAGGTCGTCCTCGCCCGGCTCGCCCCAGTAGCTGTCGCCGTCGTCGTTCCAGGTGCCGTCGAGGGCGCCGTAGTAGAGGTCGGCGGGAATGTCCGCGTCAGACTCGCCGTAATCGGTGCTCGAGTAGAGGCCGCGGTGCTGGATGCCGTTGGCGTCGCGGGCGTCTCCGACGAGCAGGACGTAGTCGACGTCCCACGTGTTGTAGGCGTCGATGATGAAGTTGCGGATCTGCTCGGCCTCATCGGTGCCGGCGTAGTTCAGTGCGATCCAGTTCTTGAGGAAGACGCCTGCCTTGTGTCCCATCGTGGTCTCGAAGTCCACGAGGTCGCCGAGGTAGTCGTCCCAGCTGTCGGTCGTGATGATGAGGTAGTTGTAGTCGTCCGCCGGATCGAGAGACCGGGACGCCGGAGTCGCGCGCTCGATCGACCGGTACTCGGCGGCCTCGAACGGGTTGTCGACCATGCGGCCGAGCCTCGCGAGCGTCGCGTCGTCGTGGCGGACGCGCTCGACGACCGTCCTGCCCTGGTCCGGGTCGGGGACGGTCGTGACCACGACCTCCATGCTGGCGTAGTACGACAGCCGACCCTCGGCCGGCTCGTAGACGACCGGATGGAGCGCCGCCGTCGCGATGCCGTAGCCGCGGAACGAGCCGATCTCCGGCTCGTCGATCATCCGGTCGGGGTACGCTCCGCGGACGCCGTAGATGGCCGGGTCGGGGCCGAATGTCTCGTAGGGGCCCTCGAAGCTGAGCGGGTACTGCGCCTGTCCGGGCTCGACGGTGAAACCGTCACCGAGCGTGAGAAGCTCGCCGGGGATGACCGTGACGTCAGCCACGACCTCGCCGGGCGGAAGCAGAAGACGGGCGCCGACCATCGGGAGCACCGGGGCGCCAGGGGCGCCGAAGTGCCACGCACCGTCCATCTGGACGCGGTGGTAGCCGTCAACGAGCTTGATCGATGGCTCGGCGAACTCGTAGCGCTGCGTGACGACGCCCGCCAGGGCGCTGCCGGCAACGAGAAGGACCGTCAGCACGGTCATGACCGCCACGGACGCCCTCCGGTTCGACACCTGGGCCATTGTTCCCTCCTTCGACGGTCGGGCCATCGTTCCCGCGTCGGCGCCGCCGTCCGTTGAGTCAGGGGGTCTCCCCCAGTACGTATCTCTCTCGGATATCCACATGCCAGGCTCGAACCCGGGCCAGGCCAGACGAACCCGTTGGATGATTCCGGCTTCAGAACATAATCGCCGTAACCTATGGTAGATTATACCAGTTAGCAAGGATGGATTCAACGGGAATCCCCCTCGTGTGGTAGAATCCACGCTGTGAACGCGCCATCAGATGGAGCTGACGCGTTGCTCAGTCACCCGCGGCGCGGCGGGCCGGCGCTCGACCGGAATCGCGCGGGTGGCAAGTCGGAGCCGGGCGGGACCCCGCACCGCCTCCACAGGACTCGCAGGGAGCGTGAATGAGGTTCGGGATTCATGTGCCCAAGCAGCGAACGATGCAGGCGACGGCCGAGTACGCCCGCGACATCGGCTGCGAGACGATGCAGATCTTCTCCGGCAACCCGATGTCGTGGAGCACGGGGCGCCTCAGGCCGGAGGATCGAGACGGCTTCGTCGAGGTGACGCGCGCCGCCGGGATCTCCCCGGTGCTCGTCCATACCCCCTACCTCATCAACATTGCCGGGCCGGACCCGGAACTCAAGCGCCGTTCGATCGACGGGCTCATCGAGGCTCTCGTCCGCGCGACCGAGCTCGATGCAGGACCCGTGGTGGTCCACGCCGGCAACCACAAGGGAGCCGGCGTCGCCCGCGGCATCGAGGCCGCGCGGGACTCGATCGCCGAGGCGCTCGAGCGGGCCGGCGGGTGCGCCCCCCTGGCCATCGAGAACGGCGCCGGCATGGGGACCGCCATCGGTGTCACGATCGAGGAGCTGGGCGAGATCGTGGCCCCGTTCCCGGCGGACCGCGTGGGCATCCTGCTCGACACGGCCCATCTCTGGGCGATGGGCTACGACCTCCGGGACGCCGCGGAGGTCGAGCGGCTGGCCGATGACGTCGAGCGGGGTCCGGGACTGGAGCGGTTGTACGCGCTGCACGCCAACGACTCGCTCAAGGAGCTCGGCGAGAGGCGGGACCATCACGCGCTGTGGTCCGAGGGCCGCATGGGACTCCGCGCGCTCCGAAACCTCATTCGGTCCCCGCGGATCGGCGACACGCCGTCGGTCTTCGAGATCCCCGGAGAGACCCCCGAGTTCGACCGCCGGCGCCTCGCCTCCATGCGGCGCCGGGATGCGCGCTACGGAACGCGCGCCCGGCTGCGGGCGGCGGCCGGCGAACCAGCATCGGCCGGACGCTCGTAATCCGTCGCCGGGACGCGGCCGCCGGCGAACCGGCATCGGCCGGACACTCGTAATCCGCTGTCCAGCCACGGTTTCGCTTCAACCATCGCCCTCCCTCCGTGTCAAACCGCATGACTCGCCAAGAAGCCGGCGCTCCGCGCCACGCCCCAGAGGGGTCCAGGAGACCCCGAGCGTGGTCGGAATCGCCCTCCCGCTGGAGCGCGCGGCCCCGGAAACACACATGAACGAGATCGAGCCGTGGAGCGGGTAGAGGCAGCCCCTCCACGGGGGTTCAGCCGGTCGGCCAAAAGGACCCCTGGCCCTCACTGCCGGCGCGTCCGCGCCCGCTCTGCGGCTGATGGCATGGGACACACGAGCATCCCCTGGGGGCGGGGATTTGGCCAATAGCCCCCCTCTAGCCAGGCGGTGGGTCGCCGATTCGGCCGGTGGCCCACCGCTGAACTTCCCGGACGTGTCGGCCGGCGGCCGACTTCCTGCCCAAGCTGTGGCGCTTATCCTTGATTCGTCGCGCCACCACGGGGTACAATCTTCCTGTCCCTGAAATCGATGAGAGTCTCTGCCCCGTCGGCTGGACCGTGACCAGACGCGACTCAGAAGCTGTGTCGCCGATGGCTTTGCACGCCCGGCGGACGCGATCGCGGCCGGCGTCGTCCATCCGATGACGCCGGCGCGAAGCATCTCCGAGGCGTGATCTCGAGGAATGCCGGCGCGAAGCATCTCCGGGGCGTGAACCCGGAGAACACCGGCGCGAACGCGCGGAGCTTCGGAAGGGGCACGCCGCGGCAGCCGCGCGGACACGCTCGAGGACCACCGTGAGACAGGACGAGCCATGAAGATCCCTTCCTCGATGAAGATCGAGAGGCCGGACACCAACGACGAGAAGCTCGTCGTGCGCCCAGCCCGTCCCTCCGACCGGGACGCGATCATCGAGATGTCGAAGCAGATCTGGGGTGGCCTCGACTACCTCCCCCACGCGTGGGACCGATGGCTCGAGGATCCCAACGGCGGGCTCCTCACGGTCACGCTCGACGGAGAACCGGTGGGGGTATCCAAGGTCACGCTTCTCTCGCCGGGCGAGGTCTGGCTCGAGGGGCTCAGGCTCCACCCGAAGCTCCACGGGCGCGGGCTCACC
>CAZAQL010000083.1:4652-11778 GCA_964487295.1 uncultured bacterium
ATCCGACGATCCAGCGCAGCTCCTCCGGCGACATTTCCTCGCCCCGGCGCTTGCGGTCGCTGAGCCTGCGGATGTCCATACTCATGCGCCATCACCAAGCAGATCAACCGCGTCTCGTTCCGCGAGGCGCTCAAGCGCAACCCCAGGAGCATCCGATACGCGACCGGGGCCGGCAACGGCGCATCCAGACACCTCGGGGAGATCCGGGGGTTCTGGCTGGCCGCCCGCGCTCACTGGATCTGGGGCAGGAGCCGGAGCCGCGGGAGCCTCACCGCCCGGGTCGCGTCACCGGGGGAGCTCGATGCTGTGCTGTCGTTCATCCGCGGGACCGGCTGCTATCGCGACATGAGCGGCCTTCTCGGCGTCGACTGGAAGTTCCTCGAGCTCAAGCGCTCGAGGGTGAGGTCGCTTCTCGAGAGCCGCCGTGTGCTCATCATCCCGAGACAGGGCGCCATCCGCGGCGCCGCCATCTACCAGCAGAACGTCGTCGACGGGGAACCGTCGGTCTGCCTCGGGTTCGTGGACGGAACGGACGCCGACGTTCAGGCGCTGGCGCGCGACGTGCTCACGATCGCCGGCCGGGCCGGTTGCGACGAGGCGAGCGCGATGCTCCCCGTCGGACGGATCGCGGACCTCGTGCTGCGCGCGGGCTACGACCTCATCGAGCCGGCCAAGGCGGTCGCGTACGAGCTTGGCGCGCGGGGGGCAGAGCGCCTGCCGGAGTCGTTCGAGGAGACGATGGCGCGAACGCTGCACGCTCACGAGGCGGAGGCGGCTGAGCTGCTCACGGACCTGCTGGTGGAGCGCGCGCCGAAAGGGCTCTCGCGAATCAACGTCCAGGACTTCGTCTGTCGCCGGCTCCTCCCGGACGCGACTCGCGACGTCTTCGAACGTCTGGAGCCGGTGACCGTCCGGATCAAGCGCTGGGACCTCAGGAACATCGCGCGCTCGATCGTGGACCACCTCATTCGCGAGCACGGGATGGGCGGCGACTTCGTTCGCTTCGGCAAGGCGAGCGTGACGTTCCTCTACGCCGGCCGCCCTGTGGTCCGGCTCCGCTTCCACAGCAACGATTTCGATGTTGTGCTCGGACCCGGATTCGGGCCCTGCTTCAGCCGCGGCGCGCGTTATTCGGCGGCGCGGGTGACGCTCGACCGGCGCCACCGCGACCCGAAGACGGGTCGATTCTCGATGATGACGCTTCGCGTGACGGGACCCGAGCACAAGCGCTCGGCGATACGCGCGATCGACCGTATGATGCGCTGCGCCGGGAGACGCGCCGCGCTCGAGGCGAGGGAGCGCTAGACCGGCGCTCGGGACGGCGCGCGCCGACGCGTCGCAGGATGCATGCGAAGCGAGGGGCGCCCGCGAAGGCGCCCCTCGTTCTCATCCGGCTCCGGGAGGAGCAGCTACTTCTTCCTGCCCGCCGCCCGCTTCCGGGCCGTCGTCTTTCGCTTCGGCTTCGCCTCGGACTTCCCGGCCGACGGCGCCCGCCTCTTCCCGACGTTCCTGGCCGCCGCCGTGCGCTTCTTCGTCTTCTTCGCCGCGGCCTTCTTCCTGGTGGTGGGCTTGCCCTTCGATGCGGCCTTCCGCTTCGCGACCGCCTTGCGCTTCGGCTTCGCCTTGGCCTTGGCCGCGGCCTTCTTCTTCGGCTTCGCCTTGGCCTCCGTCTTCTTCTTCGGCTTCGCCTTGGCCGCCGTCTTCTTGCGTGCCGAGGTCTTCGTCTTGGCCTTGCCGGCGGAAGCTCCGGGCTTCCGCTGCGCGTCTGCCCTGTCAGCAGCCGGCATCTTGCTCACCTTGAGGTCGTAGAGCCGCTTCGCCTCGACGGCGATGTGCTCCGCCGAGACCTCGAACTCCTTGACGAGCTCCCACGGCGCGCCCGACTCGCCGAACCGGTCCTTCACGCCGATCATGCCGACGATCATGGGCTTGCCGTAGAGCTTCTCGCTGCCGGAGATCGCCGCGGCGACCTTGTTCCCGAATCCGCCCACCTGATGCTCCTCGGCCGTCACGACCACGCCGCAGTCCTTCGCCGCCTTGAGGATGGCGGTCGTGTCGAGCGGCTTGACGGTGTGAACGTTGAGCACGCGCGTCTCGATGCCGTACTCGGCCTTGAGGATCCACGCGGCGCGCATCGCCTCGGGAACGGATGGGCCGCACGCGATGATGGCGACGTCCTCGTTCTCGTTCTTGTACTTCGAGGCGAGCGTGTGCTCGAAGGCGTCCTTGAACTTCGGCTTCGTCCCGCGGAACCGGATGACGTTGGCCTTCCCGAACTTGTACGGCGTCTTCTCGTCCGTGACGACGGGCGTCGCCTCGCGAGCGAACCGCACGTACTTCGGGCCCTTCACCTTGAACAGCAGGTGCTCGCTGGCCCGCTTCGTCTCGACCGCATCGCACGGCACCTCGACGTTCATGTTCGGAATGCCGCACATCTGGAAGAGCTCCTCGAGCGCCTGGTGCGTCGCTCCGTCCGGTCCGACCGAGACGCCGCCGTGCGCGCCCGCGATGAACACGTTGAACTCGCCGTACGCGACCGTCGTGCGGAGCTGGTCGAGGTTACGGCCCGAGGCAAACACGCCATAGGTCCCGAACACGGGGAGCTTCCCCTCCTTCGCCAGACCGGCGGCCGCGGCCGTCGCCGACTGCTCGGCGATGCCCATGGAGAACCAGCGGTCCTCCCGCTCGGGGCAGCCCTCGTAGAACTGGCTGATGGTGATCGAGCCGGAGATGTCCGCGCCCAGCGCCACGACCCGCTTGTCGCCGCCCTTCTCCGCCAGACAGCGTCCGAACCCCTTCCGTGTCGGGTCCATCTCGGCCTTCATGTTGCGCGTCTTGTTCCAGAAGTAGTCCTTCGAGAACTTCGGCTGCTTGGCCTCGAGCTCCTTCTCGACCCTCTTCTGCCAGTCCTCGGCCTTCTTGAGGAGCTTCTTGACCGGGAACGTCTTGTCGAGCCCGAGCTGCCTGAGGCCCTCCCACATCTGCTCGGTGTTCGGGGCCTTGCCGTGCCAGCCGGCGACGTCCTCCATGAAGTCGACGCCCTTGCCCTTGATGGTGTGCGCGAGGATGAGGGTCGGCTTGCCCTTGATGGTCTTGGCCATCTCGAACGCGTCGACGAGCTCCTGCATGTCGTGGCCGTCGCACTCGACGACCTCCCACCCGAACGAGCGGTACTTCTCGATGAGACAGTCGACGCACATCACGTCGTCGACCCAGCCGTCGATCTGAAGACGGTTCTTGTCGATGATGCCGCAGAGGTTGTCGAGCTGGAAGTGCGCGGCCTCCATCGCGGCCTCCCAGATCTGCCCCTCCTGCTGCTCGCCGTCGCCCATCAGGCAGTAGACGCGATGGTCGCTCTTGTCGAGCCGCGCCGCGAGCGCCATGCCGACCGCGAGCGAGAGCCCCTGGCCGAGCGAACCGGTCGACGCCTCGACGCCGTCGAGCTTGAGCCAGTGCGGATGGCCCTGGAACGGCGAGTAGAGCTTCCGGAGGGTGACGACGTCGTCTATGTTGAAGAAGCCCGCCATGCCGAGACCGATGTAGAGCGAGGGCGCCTTGTGCCCGACCGACCAGACGATGCGGTCGCGCTTCTTCCAGAACGCGTCCTTCGGATCGTGGTTCGCGACGTGGAGATAGAGCGCCGCGGTGATGTCCATGATCGAGAGGGTCCCGCCGGCGTGACCCGACCCGGCCGCGTTGAGCGCGACGAGGTCGTACGCCCGCATGATGCTCGCGGCCTCCTCGAGCTGCTCGATGGTGTACTGCTTCCTGACCTTGCCGGTCTTCGAGTTCATTATCGGCATACTGACTCTCCTCCTCGCGGCCCCGGAAACCAGCCGGGCGGCCGCATCGGTGCCGACCCCTGTGACTTCGGTTTCGCTCGTCATGCCCGAAAAGGCCCCTAGCTAGGGGCCAAATCCGGATGCCAAGGGTAGCATGGTGGGTCTTGGTGTGTAAAGCACGATGCAGCAGCAACCCACAGGACCGGCGCACCTCTCGAATTCGGTATATCCGCTGTTGACGCGCGATGACCTTCTCTGATATCGTGAGTGCTGGTCGCCCCGATTCGCGCAGCAACGCGCGTCCGGGGCGTTCTGGTTCTGGCCCAGGGTCCGAGACTCTCTCCCCCCGAACTCCAGCAGAGGAGTGCCGAGATGGGACTTCGCACACTGTTCTTCGTCCTGCTCGCCATCGCGCTGGCCGCTCCAAACGGCGGCGCGGTCGCGACGGCCGACGCGCCCGAACGCGACGGTGTCTTCTACGGATGGTGGCACGATGCGGGGGAGCTGCTTCTTCACGTCTCCAACTTCGGCTTCTACGGCTCCTTCGGCTCCGACGCTTCCGCTCCGTCCGCCGAGTGGCCCGCGGCGTCGGGCGTCGAACATTTGTACGTCGCCGGGCCTTGGTTCGGGGCGATCTCAGGTGGAGACACGCTGGTGACGACCAGCGCGTTCACCATGGAGTTCCGGCCTCCACCGAACGACTCAACATACGTCATCTACACCGGCAGCCTGGACGCGGCCGGCGGGCTCAGGTTCGTCGACGACGACGGGGACGGGTCCGTCGACGAGGACCCGCTCAACGGGTTCGACGACGACCTTGACGGCGTCATCGATGAGGACTACGGCGGCATCTCCGATCAGATGTTCGTCCGGGAGTACGCCGACACGCTCGTCCAGGAGCCGCAGCCGCCGACCGATCCGCATGTCCCGCTCGGGCTGGCGGTTCGCGAAGAATCCTACGTCTGGTCGGCCGATGACCGGGATGATTTCGTCGGCGTGCACTACGAATTCACGAACATCTCCTCGCTGGAGTTCGAGGACATCTACATCGGCATCCTCGTGGATCCGGACGTGGGTGACCCCGACGTGGAGTACAACTGGACCGACGACATCGCTTTCTTCAGCGACGGGCTGGCTACGCCCGGTCTCGACGGATACTACGATCCTGTTCGCGTGATGGCGGTCTACGGACACGACGCCCCGGGCGGAGCCGACGGAGACTGCGAGAGCTACTTCGGTGCGGTGCTGCTGGACCATCCCGTCGACCCCGGCGGCGTGAACGCCCCGGTCGAGGTGGCGCCGCACGGGTACCGGTTCTGGTCCGGCGGCGGCGAGCCGGAGACCGATGGCAGCCGCCACGCCTTCATGGCGGGCGCGGGAACGCCGGAGGATCCGACCCCGCCGAGCGACGTCAGAGCGCTCCTGGTCGCCGGACCGTTCGCCTCGCTCGCACCGGGCGAGACGCTGTCTCTGGACATCGCGTTCGTCTGCGGCAACGGCCTCGACGGCTTCCTTGAGAACGCGGCCACGGCCGTCACGGTCCGCGATGGATACTACAGCAAGCAGCTCGGACAGCAGGTCCACTGGCGTCTGCGCGACGAGGTGACGCCGCTGTGGAACGAGGCGTTCCCGGGGCCGTACCGGACCGCGCAACCCACGGACCGCGATCCGGGCAAGCCGGCGCTCCTGCCGACGCCGTCGACTGACGGCGCGTCACGAGTCGAGTTGTCGATGCCCGAGGCCGCGCCGGTATTTGTTGCGGTCTACGACGTCGCCGGTCGCGCCATCGCGACACTGGCGGACGGGGAGATGGCGGCCGGGATCCACTCGGTGGAGTGGGATGGCCGCACGGACGGCGGAGCAGCAGTCTCCTCCGGCATCTACTTCGTCCGAGCGACGGTCGGCGGAAACCGCCTCTCGGCGAAGGTCGCTCTCATCAGGTAGGAGAACAGGCGCCGCCCGACCTCCCGCACGATACCAGGCCCCCGGGCGTAGCCGCAGCCCGGGGGCCCTTCTCATCTGAGACGGCATCGCTCGTGCCGCCTACTTCACCACGCCGAGCTTCCTGAGGCGTTCGGCCTCCGGGCGCTCGACGCGGACCCGCACCTCGATGCAGTCCTCGGTGACCTCGCGCGAGAGCACCTCGCCGCGCTCGTGGAGCCTCGCGAGGAGCTTCCCGTCGTCATGCGGCACCGCGACGGTGACGACCTGTTCGCGGCTCTCGACGAAGGCGACGATGGCGTTGCGGATGTCGTCGATCCCCTTCCCCTGCGTCGCGCTCGTCATGACGGCGCCCGGGTGGTTCCGCTCGAGCCGCTCGAGCTCGCTATCGTCCCGGACGCGGTCGATCTTGTTGAACACGATCCGGGTCGGCTTGTCGGTCACACCGATATCGGTGATCACCTCGTTCGCCAGCTCGAGATACCGCTCGCAGTGCGGCCGTGAGGCGTCCACGACGTGGAGCAGCAGGTCGGCCTCCGCGACCTCCTCGAGCGTCGCGTGGAAGCTCACGACCAGATGGTGGGGCAACTTCTTGATGAGACCGACGGTGTCGGTCAGAAGCGCCGCGTGCCCGCCGGGGAGCTCGATGCGCCGCGTCGTCGCGTCCAGCGTCGCGAACAGCAGATCCTCGGTGAAGACTCCCGCGTCGGCCAGCGCGTTCATGAGGGTCGACTTCCCCGCGTTGGTGTATCCCACGAGCGCGACGCGCGTCATCGTCCCGCGCTGCTTGCGCTGCACGGCCCGGTCGGTCTCGACGCCCTCGAGGACCTTCTTGAGGATCTTCACGCGCTTGTGAACGAGACGGCGGTCCGTCTCAAGCTGCGTCTCTCCGGGGCCGCGCGTTCCGATGCCGCCGCCCAGCCGCTCGAGGTGGTCCCACAGCCGACGGAGCCGAGGCAGCTCGTACTCGAGCTGGGCGAGCTCCACCTGCGCGCGGGCGACCTTCGTCTGCGCGCGACTCGCGAAGATGTCGAGGATGAGCTCGGTCCGGTCGATCGACTTGATGTCGGTCGCCTTCTCGATCTCCCGCACCTGCGCGGGCCTGAGATCGTTGTCGAAGATCAGGAGGTTCGCGTCGTGGAACTCCGCAGCCGCCTTGATGCGGTCGAGAAGTCCCTTCCCGACGTACGTCCTGCCGTCGATCCGCGTGCGGTTCTGCACGAAGCGGTCGACGACCGTCGCGCCCGCGGTGCGTGCCAGCTGCGCGAGCTCATCCAGCGACTCCTCCTCCGCCTCGACCGTGGTCTCGGGGAGGCTGACGCCGACGAGGATCGCGCGCTCTTCCTTGATCAGTGCTTTCTTCTTGATGATGGGCCTCCGATATGGCTAGAGGTCCTGGGGTG
>CAZAQL010000084.1:0-11745 GCA_964487295.1 uncultured bacterium
CTCGATGTGCTTGTCGTTGATCTTCACGCCCTGCAGGCGGTAGACCTCCTGGATCTCATTGAGCAGGTACTCCTGGACCGCCTTCTCACCCTTGATCGCGAGGATGTCGTGCGGGTTGATCGGCCCCTCGGAGAGCCTGTCGCCCGCGGAGACCGCCTCCCCGTCATGGACCCTCAGGTGCGTCCCGTGCGGGAGCTTGTAGACCTTCTCCACGCCCTCGCCGACGACGAAGATCTCCCTCAGACCCTTCTTGACGTCGCCGAAGCGGACCGCGCCATCGATCTCGCTGATCGTTGCGGGGCTCTTCGGAGGACGCGCCTCGAAGAGCTCCTCGACACGCGGAAGACCGCCGGTGATGTCGCGCGTCTTGCCGAACTCGCGCAGGACCTTGCCGAGCACGGTGCCCGGTGCGATCTCATCGCCGTCCTTGACGAGCACGCGAGCGCCCGTCGGCAGAATATAGCGGTCGCTCGTCTTGCCGGACTTGGACTCGACGACGATCGAGGGATGCAGCTCCTTCTGATCGTCCTCGACGATGACACGCTCGCGATGGCCCGTCGCCTCGTCGGCCACGCGCTCCATCGTCCGTCCCGCGACGACCTCCTCGAACCGGACGGTGCCTCCCGCCCGCGCGATGATCGGATCGTTGTACGGGTCCCACTCGAAGAGGGGATCGCCCTCCTCGACGCGGTCGCCGTCCTTGACATACAGGACCGCGCCGTACGGAACGTTGTAGGCGCGCTCGCGCCCGTCGTCACCTTCCTTGACGATACGCGCGTTCCGACCGATGACGACCTGGTTGCCCTCGCCGTCCTGGCGGATGCTGCTCCGCTCCTTGAACTCGAAGCGGATGGTCCCTGCGACCGCCGCCTCGCGGCGGGAGACCTCGGCGATTCGTGCCGACGTGCCGCCGATGTGGAACGTCCGGAGCGTCAGCTGCGTCCCCGGCTCGCCGATCGACTGGGCGGCCACGATGCCGACGACCTCTCCGATCTCGACCATTCGACCCGTCGCGAGGTTCCGGCCGTAGCACATGGCGCAGACGCCGTGGCCTGACTCGCAGGTCAGCACGGACCGGATGACGACCTCCTCGACGTTGGCGTTCCGGATCCGGTCCACAGCCTCCTCGTCGATGGTCTCGTTCCGCGCGACGATGACCTCGCCCGTCGTCGGATCCTTCACGTCCTCCGACGCCACCCTGCCGAGCAGACGCTCGTGCAGCGGCTCGACGACCTTGCCCGCCTCGATGAGCGCACGCGTGTGCGTGCCCCGACTCGTCCCGCAGTCGATCTCGCTGATGACGACCTCCTGGGCGACATCCACGAGTCGCCGCGTGAGGTAGCCGGCGTCCGCGGTCTTCAGAGCGGTATCGGCCAGTCCCTTTCGCGCTCCGTGCGTCGAGATGAAGTACTCGAGCGCCGTGAGACCCTCACGGAAGTTCGACTTGATGGGCGACTCGATGATCTCGCCCATCTGTCCCGTGAGCTTCTTCGCCGGCTTGGCCATGAGTCCTCGCATGCCGGCCAGCTGGCGGATCTGGTCCTTGGAACCTCGCGCGCCCGAGTCGGCCATCATGTGGATCGGGTTGAAGCCGCCGCTGGCCTCCTCGAGCCTGACACCCATCGCGTCCGCGACGTCGCTCGCCGCGTGCGTCCACGTGTCGACGACCCGGTTGTAGCGCTCGGTGTCCGTGATGACGCCGTCGCGGTAGTACTTGAGGATCTTGTCGACCGCCTTCTGCGCCTCGGCCAGGATCTCGACCTTGCTGTCGGGAACGATCACGTCGTCAACGCCGATGGTGATGCCGCCGAGCGTCGCGTAGTGGAACCCGAGGTTCTTGAGCTTGTCGAGGATCTCCGCCGTCTCGGCCTGCCCGAACACACGGTGGCACTTGCCGACGAGTTCCCGGAGACTGCCCTTCGTCATGGCCGTGTTCACGAACGAGAGACCAGCCGGGAAGATGCTGTTGAAGAGCACCCGGCCTGGAGTCGTGATGCGCGTCCGTCCGTCGATCCGGACCTTCACCCACTCGTGAAGGTTGACCAGCCCCTCGTCCAGCGCGAACTGCATCTCATCGGGTCCGGCGAACGCCCGCATCTTCTCCTCGTCCGGCTGCTCCAGGACCGACTTCGTCAGGTAGTAGCAGCCGAGAACGATGTCCTGCGACGGCGTCGCGACGGGCTTGCCGTCCGCCGGGAGCAGGATGTTGTTCGATGCGAGCATCAGCACTCGGTTCTCGATCTGCGCCTCGAACGAGAGCGGGACATGGACCGCCATCTGGTCGCCGTCGAAGTCCGCGTTGAACGCGGCGCAGACGAGCGGATGGATGCGGATCGCCTTGCCCTCGACGAGGATCGGCTCGAACGCCTGAATGCCGAGTCTGTGCAGCGTCGGCGCGCGGTTGAGGAACACCGGATGGTCCGTGATGACGTCCTCGAGGGCGTCCCAGACCTCCGGGCTCTTCCGCTCGATCAGGTTCTTGGCGGCCTTGACGGTCTGCGCGTGACCGAGCTCCTGCAGCCTCCGCACGATGAACGGACTGAAGAGCTCGAGCGCCATCGTCTTCGGGATCCCGCACTGGTGCAGCTTGAGCTCGGGACCGACCACGATGACCGAACGGCCGGAGTAGTCGACGCGCTTGCCCAGCAGGTTCTGGCGGAAGCGGCCCTTCTTCCCCTTGAGAAGATGCGAGAGCGACTTCAGGACCCGGCGACCGCGGCCGCGGACCGCGCGGGAGCCTCTGCCGTTGTCAAAGAGCGCATCGACGGCCTGCTGGAGCATCCTCTTCTCGTTGCGGAGGATGATCTCCGGGGCCTTGATCTTGAGCAGGCTCTTGAGCCTGTTGTTCCTGTAGATGACCCTGCGGTAGAGGTCATTGAGGTCCGACGTCGCGAACCTCCCGCCCTCGAGCGGCACGAGCGGCCTGAGGTCGGGCGGAAGCACGGGAACGGTCTCCATGACCATCCAGGACGGCTCGTTGCCCGAATCCAGGAACGCATCGAAGACCTGAAGACGCTTGAGCGCCTTCTTGCGCGACTGCTTCGTCGCCTCCTCGTCGCGCGCCAGAGCGCGGAGCTCCTTGTAACCGGTCTCGATGTCGACGGCCTCGAGAAGCTCGCCGATGGCGCCCGCGCCCATCTCAGCGCGGAGCCCCGACTCGGTGTTCGCGGCGTACTCGGCGTGGCGCTCACCGGACAGCAGCTCTCCGACCTTAAGATCGGTCGTCCCGGGGTCGAGGACCACGTACGACTCGTAGTACAGCACGCGCTCGAGGTCGCGCCGCTTCATGTCCAGGAGCCGTCCGATGATGTTCGGATTGCCCCGGAAGAACCAGACGTGCGCGACCGGAACCGAGAGCTCGATATGCCCGAGCCGCTCACGACGGACCTTCGACTGCGTGACCTCGACGCCGCAGTTCTCGCAGATCATGCCGCGGTAGCGGATCCGACGGTACTTGCCGCAGTTGCACTCCCAGTCCTTGACGGGCCCGAAGATGCGCTCGCAGAAGAGCCCGCCCTTCTCCGGCTTGAACGACCGGTAGTTGATCGTCTCCGGGAGAGTCACCTCGCCGTGAGACCAGCTCCGGATCGCTTCGGGCGACGCCAGACGGATCTGGATCGCCTTGAAGTCCTGTGGCTCTTTGTTGTCTTCAAAGATGCCGAAATACACGGAACTCCCTCCTCGCCCGGGGCCTACTCTCTCACCAGCGTGACGTCCAGTCCGAGGCTCTGAAGCTCTCTCAGAAGGACATCGAATGAAGCAGGCGTGCCGGGCTTCGGCGGATCCTGCCCCTTCACGATCGCCTCGTACGTCTTCGAGCGTCCGACCACGTCGTCGGACTTGACCGTCAGAAGCTCCTGCAGTGTGTGCGACGCTCCGTAGGCCTCGAGGGCCCAGACCTCCATCTCGCCGAAGCGCTGGCCGCCGAACTGGGCCTTGCCGCCCAGCGGCTGCTGCGTCACGAGCGAGTAGGGACCGATGGAGCGCGCGTGGATCTTGTCGTCGACGAGATGCAGGAGCTTGAGCGTGTAGATCATGCCCACCGTCACCTCGTGCTCGAACGGTTCACCGGTCCTGCCGTCGTAGAGGATGCTCTTGCCCGAGGTCGGCAGACCCGCCCTCTCGAGCTCCTCCTTGATGGCCGCGACGGTGGCGCCGTTGAACACCGGCGTCGCCGCGTGGTACCCGAGCTTCTCCGCCGCCCATCCGAGATGGGTCTCGAGGATCTGCCCGAGGTTCATTCGCGACGGCACGCCGAGCGGGTTCAGGACGATATCGACCGGGGTGCCGTCCGGCAGATGCGGCATGTCCTCCTCGGCCATGATCTTGGCGATGACGCCCTTGTTGCCGTGGCGTCCTGCGATCTTGTCGCCGACGGAGAGCTTGCGCTTCACCGCGACGTAGACCTTCGCGAGCTTCACGACGCCTCGCGGCAGGTCTTCGCCGAGCTTGACCTTGTCGATGTTGCGATCGCGCTCCGGCTCGACCTCGTCGATCTTCTCCTGGTACTCGGTGTAGAGGGCGCGGACCTTCTCGTTGATCGGATCGTCCTGCACGACGCCATCGGCCCAGTCGAGCTTCTCGAACTTGAGGAGCGACATCACGTCGTCGTTGACGACGCGACCGGCCCGGATGACGAGCTCGTTCGTCTTCGCGTCCCTGAGCGACTTCGTCTTGAGTCCCTCGATGAGGCCGAAGATACGGCGGTCGCGCTCCCGGAGGAGGCGCTTGAGCGTCGTTCGGGCGTCGCTCTTGATACGGTCGATCTCCTTCTGCACGACCTTCTTGCTTCGCTCATCGCGCGCGCGGCGCGAGAACAGCTTCGTGTCGATGACGATACCGTTCATGCCCGGAGGCGCCTTGAGCGAGGTGTCCCTCACGTCACCGGCCCTGTCGCCGAAGATCGCCCTCAGCAGGTTCTCCTCCGGCGTCAGCTCGGTCTCACCCTTCGGCGTGACCTTCCCGATGAGGATGTCGCCGGCCGAGACGCGCGCTCCGGCGCGCACGAGGCCGTTCTCGTCGAGGTTCTTGAGCCGCTCCTCGCTGACGTTCGGGATCTCAGGCGTGAACTCCTCCATGCCCCGCTTCGTCTCGCGTACCTGCGACTCGAACTCCTCGATGTGGATCGACGTGAGTCGGTCCTCCTTGAGGAGCTTCTCGGAGACGAGAATGGCGTCCTCGAAGTTGTATCCCTCCCACGGCATGAACGCGACGAGGAGGTTGGCGCCAAGCGCCAGCTCGCCGTCCTTCGTCGAGGGGCCGTCCGCGATCACGTCACCCTTCTCGATGCGGTCCCCCGCCTTGACGATGGGCCGCTGGTTGATGCACGTGTTCTGATTCGTCCGCTGGAACTTCCTGAGCGGGTACTCGTCGACCGCCTCCGACCCATCCAGCGTGTCCTTGTGCCGGATCGCGACGAAATCGGCCGAAACGCTCTCCACGACGCCGCCGTGCTTCGCCGTGATCACGGCTCCCGAATCGACCGCGACGCGGTGCTCGATACCGGTGCCCACGTACGGCGCCTCGGTCTTGAGAAGAGGCACGGCCTGGCGCTGCATGTTCGAGCCCATGAGCGCGCGGTTCGCGTCATCGTGCTCGAGGAACGGGATGAGCGCCGCGGCCGCCGAGACCAGCTGCTTCGGCGAGACGTCCATGAACTGGATGTCCTCGCGAAGCACCTGCGGGAAGTCGTCCATGTGTCTCGCAAGAAGAGACTTCGCGACGAGCTTCCCCTTCGTGTCGACCTGCTCACCCGCCTGGGAGATGATGTACTGGTCCTCCTCGGAGGCGGTCAGGTACTGGATGCTGCTCGTGACGACGCCGCCCCTGACCTGATAGTACGGGGTCTCGATGAAGCCGAACTCGTTGATCCGCCCGTAGGTCGCGAGCGAACTGATTAGGCCGATGTTCGGTCCCTCGGGCGTCTCGATCGGGCACATCCGGCCGTAGTGGCTGTAGTGCACGTCTCGAACCTCGAACCCCGCCCGCTCGCGCGTGAGCCCTCCGGGACCAAGCGCGGAGAGTCGTCGCTTGTGCGTCAACTCGGCCAGCGGGTTCGTCTGCTCCATGAACTGCGAGAGCTGGTTCGAACCGAAGAACGCACGGACGACCGCGGAGATCGGACGGGAGTTCACGAGCGACGCGAGGTCGAAGTCGTCACCGTCGCCCGTCGACATCCGGTCCTTGATGACCCGCACCATCCGCGACAGACCCGCCGAGAGCTGGTTCTCAAGGAGCTCTCCCACGGAGCGGACGCGGCGGTTGCCGAGGTGGTCGATATCGTCGATCTCGCGCTTTCCCTTGACGACGTCGAGCACGGCTCGGATGGTCGCGATGAAGTCGAGGTGCGTCAGGCACGTCGTGTCGAGCGGCACCTCCTCGTCGTCCAGCTTCAGCTGCCGGTTGATCTTGTACCGCCCGACGTTCTTGAGATCGTAGCGGTTGGGATCGAAGAACATGCGGTCGACGAGTTCGCGACCCGCCTCGATGCTCGGCAGGTTGCCGCCCTTCATCGTCTTGTAGATCTCCTGAAGGGCATCCTCCATCGAGTGCGTCTTGTCGCGCGAGAGCGTCGACTCGAGGATCCTGAGGTCGACCGGGTTGATCTTGACGAGTTCGACCTCGCGGACGTCCGCCTTCCGGAGCAGATCGATCACGGTCATCGAGAGCTTCTCGTCGTTCGTGACGATCGTCTCACGCGTCTTCTTGTCCTTGTACGTGCGGGCCACGATGCGCCCGGCGAGCTCAGCGTCCCTCTCCTCGTCCTTCTTGACGAGGATGCGCGCCGTCTCGGTGACCAGGACCGGGATCTTTGCGAGCCCCATATCCTGGAACTGCTTCACGTGCTTGGGAGCCAGCTCCTCGCCGCGCATCGCGACGACCTCGCCGGTCTCCTCATCGATGACGCTCTTCGCGAGAAGCCTCCCGCACGGCTCGGTCGACCGGGTCGGACGGCCCGACGGGATCTCGACTTCCTCCGTCTCGTAGAAGAGCGCGCGGATGTCCTCGTCCTTCGAATAGCCGAGGGCCCTCAGGAACGTGGTCATCCGGAACTGATGACGACGGTCGGTCCGGATGAACATCTCGTCCTTGATGCCCATGCGGACCTCGACCCAGGTCCCGCGGTACGGGATGATCTTCGCGAAGTAGAGCGTCGTCCCGTTCGGATGCAGCTTGTCCTGGAAGAAGACGCCGGGCGAGCGGTGGAGCTGACTGACGATGACACGCTCCGCGCCGTTGATGACGAACGTCCCACGCTCTGTGATGAGCGGGATGTCGCCGAGGTAGATCTCGCCCTCCTCAGCCTCTATGAGCTTCCTCTCCCCGCCCTCACGCAGCTCCCACCGGACGAGCCTGAGCGTCGCCTTCAGGGGCGCCTCGAACGTCAGATTGCGCTCGCGGCACTCCTGAATGGTGTGCTTGGGCGTACCCATCCGGAAGCCCCGGTACTCAAGGGTGTAGGCCCCCTGGTGTCCTTCCACGGGGAAGAACTTGCTGAAGACCTCGTCCAGTCCGGATGTCTGCGTGCCGTCTGAGCGCCCGCTGCCCAGACAGGAGTAGAACGACTCCAGCTGGACATCGAGAAGGTTGGGCATGGGCAGCTCACGCTCGACCGGGAACTTGAAGAAGGTCTTTCTCTCGATCATACGGGGTCCACTCACCGATCCATCACCCTCCGTCTTGAGAAGCCCGGGCCCTTGCTTCGGGCTCTCGCCTCTCGCCGGAGCTGGGGAACGGAGGCGCAGCCTCCGCCCCCCATCTCCAATCTCTGCTATCACACCCGGAGCGTCCGCCCCGGTCGCAAGAGAGCTACTTCAGCTCGACCTTGGCTCCCGCCTCCTCGAGCTTCTTCTTCATCTCGTCGGCCTCTTCCTTCGTGACTTCCTTCTTGATGGCCTGTCCCGGATTGTCGACGAGTTCCTTGGCCTCCTTGAGACCCAGATCGGTCATCTGACGGATGACCTTCACGACCTGGAACTTCTTCTCACCGGTGTCCGCGAGGATGACGTCGAACTCCGTCTTCTCCTCCTCCGCGTCGCCGCCGGCGGCGGCGGGCGCCGCGGCCATCGCGACCGGAGCGGCCGCTGTGACACCGAACCTGTCCTCGAGCGCCTTCACGAGGTCGGCCATCTCGAGCACGGTCATGCCCTCGATCGTAGCGATGATGTCGGCGACCTTGCCTGTCGGCTCAGCCTTCTTCTCCTCGGCCGGAGCCTCGGTCGTCTCGACGGCGTCCTTCGTCTCTTCTGCCATGCTCCACCTCCAACGGGTTCTTCATCGTGTTGCCACAGAACGTTCAAACGGCCCTATCTGAACAACGAGGACTTCCGGTCCCGCCGCCTGCGTCCCTGTCACGAACCGGCGACATGCCTCGCTGGTTGCGGCGCGCCCCGGGCGACGGTGCCCTAGGCCGCGGCCTTCTGCTTCGCCACCTCGTCGAGCGTGGCGACCAGCTTCCGCGTCAGCTCGTGGAGCAGTCGCGCAAGTCCGGCCACCGGCGCCTGGAACCCGGCCGCGATCTGCGCCAGCAGAACCTCGCGGGACGGGAGATCCGCAAGCTTGCGGATATCGGCCGCCGACATGAGTGTGGCATCGACCCACCCAAGCTTGATCTGGGGGGTCTTCCTCGACTTCTCGAACTCAACGAGGATCTTCGCCGGAGCCACGGGATCGTCCTCCGACATCACGAGTCCGCTCGGTCCCGTCAGGTGCTCGGCGAGAGCACCCAGGCCCCGCGACTCGAAGACACGCCGCGCCAGCGTGTTCTTCACGACCCGATACTGCACCGCGGACTCGCGGAACCGACGCCGGATCTCATTGGCGGTCTCAACATCCATCCCCGAGAAATCGCTGAGGATCAGGACGCCGATGCCCTCGAGCTGCTTGTCGAACTCCTCGACGAAGGCCTCTTTCTGGTGTCTCTGCATCCGTTGCCTCTCTGTTGATGGCCCTACCGCCGCTCGCGCGGCGGAACGGCTCGGCTACTGCTTGACCGCGTCGATGAGCGCGGGCACGTCGAGATCGATGCCCGGCCCCATCGTCGAGGAGATCGTCACGTTCCTGATGTAGACACCCTTCGCGGCGGCCGGCTTCGCGCGGAGGACCTCACGCATGAGGTCGGTCAGGTTCCCCCTGAGCGCATCGACCTCGAACGAGGCCTTGCCGATGCCGACGTGCAGGTTCCCGGTCTTGTCCGTGCGGTACTCGACCTTGCCGGCCTTGGCGTCCTGAATGGCCTTGGCGACGTCCATGGTGACCGTCCCCGTCTTCGGGTTCGGCATGAGTCCGCGCGGACCGAGGATCTTGCCGAGCTTGCCCACGTGCTTCATCATGTCGGGCGTGGCGATGGCGGTGTCGAAGTCCGTCCAGCCGCCCTGGATCTTCTCGACGAGATCCTCGCCGCCGACGTAGTCGGCCCCTGCCTCCTCGGCCTCCTTGACCTTCTCGCCCGACGCCAGCACCAGGATCGTCACGCTGCGACCCGTGCCGTGCGGAAGGACGATCGTGCCGCGGAGCTGCTGGTCGGAGCGCTTCACATCGACGCCGAGTCGGATGGCGACCTCGATGGTCTCATCGAACTTGGCCGTCGCGTTCTCCTTCGCCAGCTCGAGTCCGCGGTCGAGACTGAACGGTGCGCCCTCCCGGACGACCGTCCTGATCCCGTTGTATCGCTTCCCGTGCTTCATCCTCTCTCCTTGCTCCTCGGGCCCTCAGACCCTCCCACGCTTGCCGGCGTGGTCGCGGGGTGACCGCTCCGCGGTCACCAAGGCAGTTCCCTTCGGGAACTGCAACGCTTGCTCACCACCCGTGCTGGAGTTCCGGAAGGGAACTCCCAAGCTGACGCGCTTTGCCGACGCTCGCGGCGGCCGTGCATCAGCCGACTATCTCGATCCCCATGCTCCGGGCCGTCCCCGCGATCATCTTGATCGCGGCCGCGTCGTCCGCCGCGTTGAGATCGACCGCCTTGAGCTTCGCGATCTCCAGGAGCTGCTTCTTCGTCACCTTCCCGACCTTGTCGCGGTTCGGGATGGACGACCCCTTCGCGAGACCGGCCGCCTTCTTCAGGAGCACCGCCGCCGGCGGCGTCTTCGTGATGAAGGTGAACGTCCGGTCCTGGTAGACCGTGAGTACGACCGGGATGATCATGCCCGGCTGGTCCTTCGTCTTCGCGTTGAACTGCTTGCAGAAACCGCCGATGTCCATTCCGTACGGACCGAGCGCCGGTCCCACCGGAGGGGCGGAGGTCGCCTGCCCGGCGGGGATCTGGAGCTTCACGGTTCCGATGACCTTCTTCGCCATTCGCGTGTCCCTCGTGTTGCTGTCCGGTGCATCCGGGCGACCGGCTCGTCACCCTACGTCGCTTCCACCTGCAGGAAGTCGAGTTCGACGGGCGTCGCCCTGCCGAAGATCGACACCATCACCTTGACCTTGCCCCGCTCGCCGTCGATCTCATCGATGAGACCGTTGAACCCGCTGAAGGGACCGTCGATCACGCGCACCTGCTCACCGACCTGGTACGGGATCTCCGGACGCTCCTTCGACGGCTTCTTCTCGATGCGGCCGAGAATCCTGTCGATCTCGGTCTGCTCGAGCGGCTGCGGCCCCGACGTCGTTCCGATGAACGCGGAGACTCCCTGGGTCTCCTTCACCAGGAAGAACGTCTGGTCGTCCATCTCCATCTCAATGAGGAGATATCCCGGGAAGAGCTTTCGCTCGGCCGTGCGGCGCTTGCCGTCCTTCATCTCGACGAACTCCTCCGTCGCGATGATGATCTGGCCGAAGCGGTCCTCGAGGTTCTCGGCCGCGATCTTCGCGGTCAGCTTGTCCCGGACCTTATACTCGTGTCCCGAGTACGTATGAATGGCATACCAATGCTTCACTGGCGTAACCCCGTCCAGTCGATTCACCGGTATGCAGTGTTCGTGGCTATCTGGCGAACAGGAGGCTAATGAGTTGCGTCAGCGTCCAGTCGACCAGGCCAATGAACACTGCAAGGATGATAACGATCACGATCACGACCGTCGTGGACTCACGCACTTCATTGCGCGAGGGCCACGACACGCGCCGCATCTCGTTTCTCACCTCACGGATGAACTTGACCAGTCTGTCGAACATAACCCCACCTATCCGGACGCCTGAAGCGTTGAGAGGCAGTGGCAGGCCTGGAGGGACTCGAACCCCCGACATCCGGTTTTGGAGACCGGCGCTCTAGCCAACTGAGCTACAGGCCTGCGTGTGCTCTTCGCTCACTGGACTACCCTTGGGCGTCATCCGATGGCGCGGACACGCGGGCGGTCGCGACGCACACGGTGCTCCGCGCTCGCCTGAGCTCGCCGTCTCTTCGCCTCCGGATGTGGCGCATCGCCGAACTCGCGGCCGCTTCGGCCCCTCGCTCAGCCGGCGCCCCTTCGGCCGCCCCGTCCCTCACAGGACGTGCGGTCTCCCGGGCGCTCCACGCCTGCCTACCGCGTCTGCTTGTGCACCGTGTGCTTGTTGCAGAAGCGACAGTACTTCTTGTACTCCAGGCGGTCCGGATGCTTCTGTTTGTTCTTCGTGTATGTATAGTTCCGGCGCTTGCACTCGGTGCAAGCGATCACCACGATGTCACGCACGTCAGTGCTCCCGTGCTCTGGTCACGCTGCTCCGAATGGATCGCCGCGCTACCAATCGTTCAGTGTGTCTCTGTCTACTCGATGATCTTCGTGATCGTGCCGGCGCCGACGGTCCTGCCGCCCTCGCGGATGG
>CAZAQL010000085.1:0-11280 GCA_964487295.1 uncultured bacterium
GCCGCGAGCGTGACGGCCGCGATCATCCGGGGGGCTGCGCTCTCAGCGCTCATCCTCATCCTCTTCGTCATCCTCATCCTCATCCTCTTCGTCGTCCTCGTCGTACTCCTCTTCCTCGTCCTCCTCGTACTCCTCTTCTTCTTCTTCTTCTTCTTCCTCGTTGTCCTCGTCCTCGTCCTCGTCTTCCTCGTCCTCTTCGTCCTCGTCCTCGTCTTCCTCGTCCTCTTCGTCCTCCTCGTCGTACTCCTCTTCCTCGTCGTCCTCGTCGAGATCCGGCGGATCATCCTCTCCGTCGTCGCCAGGCCCCGCGTATTCAAGGGCATCGTCGTCGGGCAGGCCGCCGGCTCCCGGCATCGGTGCCTCGGGAGGGTCCTCGAGGGCCACGGCCACGCCCGGGCCGTGCTCCAGATACTCCGGACCTACGAGCACGTCTCGAGCCTTGCTGCCCTGGAACGGGCCAACGATCCCGTTGGCTTCGAGGAGGTCCATCAGCCGCCCGGCTCGGGCGTATCCGACCGAGAGCCTCCGCTGCAGGAGCGACGTGGAGCCCATCTGGGTCCCCACGACCACCTCGAGCGCCTGCTCGTAGAGCTCATCGGACTTCACCGCCGACATCCTGGCGACGCTCTGGGCGTCCTCGAAGTCGAAGAGGTAGTCCGGCTTGCCCTGCCCCCGCCAGTGAGAGACGATCCTCGCCGTCTCCTGGCTCGACATGAAGGCGCCGTGGAGGCGGATGGGGTCCGGCTTGCCCGTTGGGAGGAACAGCATGTCGCCGTTGCCCAGCAGCGTCTGCGCGCCGTTCCTGTCGAGAACCGTTCTCGAGTCCGTCATCGAGATGACGCGGAACGCTATCCGCGACGCGAAATTCGCCTTGATCACGCCCGTGATGACGTCCACGGACGGACGCTGGGTAGCGAAGACCAGATGAATGCCGACGGCACGGGCCATCTGCGCAAGACGTTGCACGGGCGCCTCCACCTCCCGGGGAGCACGAACCATGAGGTCCGCGAACTCGTCGACAACGACCACCACGTGAGGCAGTCGCACACGCTGCTCATCCCGGAGCGCGTCCAGGTCGTCCCTGTCGGCGATCCGCTTGTTGAACCCGTAGATGTCGCGGACGCCGACGAGCGACAGCATGTCGTATCGCCGGTCCATCTCCCCGACGAGCCACTGAAGCGCCATCGCAGCGGACTTGGCCTCCGTCACGACCGGGGAGAGCAGATGCGGTATGTCCGCGTACCGCGTGAGCTCGAGCCGCTTCGGGTCGATCATCAGGAAGCGCACCTCGTCAGGCGTCGAACGGAACAGGATTCCCGTGATGAGAGTGTTCAGGCAGATGCTCTTGCCGGATCCGGTCGCGCCGGCGACGAGCAGATGCGGCATCTTGGCGAGATCGGAGCAGTAGACCTTGCCCGTCGTGTCCTTGCCGAGCGCGAGAGGGATCTCGGTGGCCAGGTTGTCGAAGACGTCGGATGCCAGCGTGTCCTTCAGGTAGACGACGGCCGGGTTCGCGTTCGGGATCTCGATGCCGACGGCTCCCTTCCCCGGGATGGGGGCGATGATTCGGATCGCTGTGGCGCGCATGGCGAGCGCGAGGTCGTCCTGGAGATTCGCGATCTGGCTCACCTTGACGCCGCGCGCCGGCTCGATCTCGAATCGTGTGATGATCGGGCCGGGCTGGACCTGGGCGACCGTCGCCTCGACGCCGAAATCGGCGAGCTTCTCCTCGAGCAGCTTCGATCGTGTCAGCAGTTCGTCACGCGAGACCTCGTTGTGCGCGTTCGCCGGCGGATCGTCGAGAAGAGAGATCGGCGGCAGTCTGTAGCTGGTGGTCTTCCGGACCTTCGTGGCGGCACGGACCGCCGTCTTCGATGGCTGCATGATCGTCGGCTGCTTCGACTTCCTGCGAGCCGGTGGGGCGTCGGCGGCGGGCCGGGACGCCGGTTGCGACCGGTGCGGGTCGGTCTCCCCCGCGCGTTTCCGGCGGCCTCTCGCGGCGCGGCGGGCCGTGCCCTTCGTGGCGTTCGACGACGGCTCCTGGCGTCTTCGCGAGGCCTTCGGAGCGGCCCGCTTCCTCTCTCGTCGGGGTTCGCTTCGCTCCTCGCGGTCGAACAGGCTCGTCACGAACTCCCGTGCCCAGTCCGCGAACGAACCGGCCCAGCCGGCGATGAGCTCGCCCATCCGCAGGAACGGATACGTGAGCGCATCGATGTCGAACTCGGTCGTCAGAAGCGCGATGAGGATGATGGCGCCGACGCCGGCGATGAACGTCCAGATGCTGCCGATGTGCCGGCTGCCGGTCTCCGAGAGGAACGTCCCGACAACGCCTGTGACGTTCTCCGGGCCTCCAGCCACGTGGATCAGGGTCATGACGAGGATGCCCGTCGCCGTCAGGAAGACGCTCCGGAGCGCGAGCGTTTCCGCGTCGCCGTCCACGAGCCGGTTCCAGCCCCACGCTATTGAGAGGACCGGGACGACCCAGGCGATGACCCCGAGCAGCTCGAAGAGGTATGTTGAGACCGCGCGGCTGGCATTCGTCGCGCCGAGCGGCATCGCGCCCGCCATCCTGAGGTAGACGTGCGTGCCCAGACTGGCTGCTAGCAGCAGGCCGAGGAAGAGAAGCAGAACGCCGAATACCTGGCGGCGCCTGTCATCATCCATGTGATCGAAGAACCCCATGTGGAGTAGCCTCCCGCGTACGTGGCGTCCCGCCGGCGCGCGCCGCGGCACGCGTTTCGTCTCAGCTCGTTCGCGAGCCGGTGCCCGATATCCTGCCGTCGACGACGACGGGGACGACCTCGTATCGGTCCAGCCTGGCACAGAACTCGATATCCTGCTCGAAGCCGAGCTCCGCCAGGCGCTTTCCGTGCACGGACGTCCGGATCACGGTCTCGGGATCCGGCATGCATCCCGAGAGGGCGCTTGCGGCAAGCGCTCCGTCGTTGAGGGTAACACCCGTGCCGAGCGCGCCCTGAATGCGCGCCACCATGTGTCCGCCGCAGACGAGATCCTCCAGAGAGAGGAGGCCCTTGTTCCCGGCGCACAGCACCACCGCTCTCTCCGGAGGGGACTCGAGCAGACGGTTCACGACGGCCGAGAGGTTCAGGAAGCACCCCACCGCGATGTCCTCCGCAGCCGCGCTCTTCGTCATGGCGACCGTCCCGTTGGTCGTGCAGAATATCAGCGTCTTCCCGCCGACCGCCTTTCGCGTGTACTCGATGGGCGAGTTCCCCAGATCGAATCCCTCGATCCGGTGTCCGTCCTGCTCGCCGCCCAACAGCGTGTTCGAACGTTCGAGCGTCGGCAGGAGCCTCGTCGCGTCTTCGACCTCCGAAACCGGGATGATGCGCTCGATGCCGCTCTCACACGACTGCACGATCGTGCTGGACGCCCTGAGGACGTCGATGACGATCACGTGCGCGCCCTTGGCGAGCGCCTCCGTGAACAGCCTGGGGGTGGCGAGAAGATCGAGCTCCATGGCGGTGACTCCCCTCTCAGATGTCGCGCAGGTCGGCGGGGCGCCTCACTGCTGATCTCGAGCCGGCGTCGGGGCGCGGCGCCGCTCAAGCGTGCCGGTGTCGAAGACGCCGGAGACGAAGCTCGGGTCGTGCATCATCTCCCGATGGAAGGGAATGGTCGTCGTCAACCCCTCGATCACGAACTCGCTCAGGGCGCGTCGCATCCGTGCGAGGGCCTCCTCACGTGTGCTTCCGTGCGTGAGGAGCTTGGCGATCATCGAATCGTAGTACGGAGGGATCGTGTAGCCGCTGAAGACGTGCGTGTCCACCCGGACGCCCGGGCCGCCGGGCACGTAGAGCTCGGTCACGGTGCCCGGACGCGGGGCGAAGTCGTGGTCCGGATCCTCCGCGTTGATCCGGCACTCGATCGCGTGACCGCGCAGGTGCACGTCCTCCTGCGCCATGGTGAGCGGCTCCCCCGCCGCGACCCGGATCTGCTCCTTGACGAGATCGATCCCGGTGACGAGCTCCGTCACCGGATGTTCGACCTGAATGCGGGTGTTCATCTCCATGAAGTAGAACCCGCCCCGCGCGTCGAGGAGGAACTCGACCGTCCCGGCGCTGGCGTATCCGATGCCGCGGGCACCGTCGACTGCCGCACGACCCATGCGCTCGCGGAGGTCCGGGTCGACGGCGGGCGACGGCGACTCCTCGATAAGCTTCTGATGCCTTCGCTGGATCGAGCAGTCGCGCTCGCCGAGGTGAATGACGTTTCCGTGCGCGTCGCCCAGGATCTGGAACTCGATGTGCCTCGGTGCGATTAGCAGCTTCTCGATGTAGACCTCGCCATCACCGAACGCGGCCTCCGCTTCGCCGCTCGCGATGGCGAAGTTGTCCTCGAGCGCCCTGGGATCGGCGGCCAGTCGCATGCCCTTGCCGCCGCCGCCGGCCGAGGCCTTGATCATCACCGGGTATCCGATGCGGTCGGCCTCCCGCCTGGCCGTCTCGAGATCGGCGACCGCGCCCTCGGTCCCCGGAATGACGGGCACCCCGGCACGCTTCATCATGGTCCTGGCCTGCGCCTTGTTCCCCATGAGCCGCATCATCTCGCCCGTCGGTCCGATGAAAACGATCTTGTGGACCGCGCAGATCTCGGCGAACTCGGCGTTCTCGGCGAGGAACCCGTATCCGGGGTGCAGCGCGTCGGCGCCCGTGAGCTCACAGGCGCTCAGGATGGCGCGAACGTTCAGGTAGCTCTGGCTGCTCGGAGGGGGACCGATGCAGACGCTCTCGTCGGCGAACTTGACGTGGAGCGCCTCCTCGTCGGCCTCGGAGTGGACGGCGACCGTCGGGATATCGAGTTCCTTGCAGGCTCGCATCACGCGGAGCGCGATCTCACCGCGATTGGCCACCAGGATCTTCTTGAACACGAAGAGGTCCTCTCGCGCCGTGCCCGACTAGTCGGGCTGCACCAGGAAGAGCGTCTCGCCGAACTCAACGGGCTTGCCGTTCTCCGCGACGATGCGGACGACCCTGCCCGATACCTCGGACTCGATCTCGTTCATGAGCTTCATCGCCTCAACAATGCAGACCACCTGCCCCTTGCTGATATGGTCGCCCTGCTTGACGTACGGCGGGGACTCCGGCGACGATGCGTGATAGAGCGTTCCGACCATCGGAGAGACGATCGGCACGAGGTCCGCATCCGTGGATGGCTTCTCTTCCTGGTCGTCGTCAGGCGCGACGGTGCGGTCGACCGGGGCGGCCGTCGGCGCCGCGGCCGATGCGGCTGCCGCGGGTACCGGTCCTGCGGGCGGCGGAGGCGATGTCGTCTTCACGATCCTCACCGAGGAGAGCAGGCTCCGGACGTGAAGCTCCTGAACGTCGCTGTCCTCGACCAGTCTGATGAGATCCTCGAGTTCCTTTCGGTCCATATGTTGCCTCCAGATGCCGGCCAGCGCGTGATGCGGCGGCGTGAGAGCGCCCGGCTCAGACGCGCGAGACGTACTGCCCGGTTCGTGTGTCCACCTTCACGACGTCGCCCTCCGAGAGGAAGAGCGGGACCTGGACGACGGCGCCCGTCTCGAGCGTGGCCGGCTTCGAGCCGCCGGACACCGTGTCGCCCTTGACACCTGGGTCCGTCCGCTTGATCTCGAGTTCGACGAAGGTCGGCAACTCGACGGACACGGGTTCGTCCCCGTCGAACAGCATCTCGACCTCCATGCCGTCCTTGAGGAACTGCGCGTTCTCCTCGCCGACGGCCTCCGTCGTGAGAGCGATCTGATCGTACGTGTCCATCTTCATGAAGTTGAGCAGGTCGTCGCGGTAGAGGAACTGAGCGGTCACGCGCTCGAGCCGGACGTCCTCGACCTTCTCCCCGGCGCGCCACGTCACATCGAGCACCTTCCCCGTCTTCACCTCTTTGAGCTTGCTCCGGACGAAGGCCGCGCCCTTGCCCGGTTTGACGTGCAGGAACTCCACGATCGAGTAGAGCTTGCCGTCCTTGCGGATCACCATGCCGTTGCGGAAATCGTTGCTTGTCGTCGCCATCGCCTCACCCATCTGTGGCCGGTCGCGTTGCTCGCAGTGATCCGTTCCCGCCCTGTCAGGCACGGACCGTCTGTCGGAGCGGAACCCATGCAGAATACAACCGGCGTCAGGAGTCGTCAACCGGTATGTTCCCGGGCGGAACTCGAAGCTGGAAAGGAAGTTGTGCGCCAAAGAGGACACGTCCGAAGAACGTGTTCATCGCGACTCTGCGAGCGCGCGGCGGTACTCCTCGAGGCGTCCCCTCACCTCGTCGTTTGCCGGATCGCGGCCGAGGAGCAGTTCACAGACCTCGATGGCTTTGTCCGGGAGCCCCTGTCGGGCATAGATCTCGGCGAGCGTGAGGGTCGCGATGCCTTCGAGGCCGTCGTCCGCCCGTTGGTCCACATTCCCGGATGGAGACGGACCAAACAGGTCCGAGAGGTGCGCGAGCTCGTCGGACAGGCTGACCGGTTCCTCGCCGGCTCGGGGCAGTTCCGAACCGCCCGGCGCGTCAGCAGCCGGTTCCCGGCGCTCGTCGGCCGTCGCATCCTCCGCGAACGCGGGCCGACCGTTCCCGGCGGTCGCAGCCTCTTCCGCCGACGAGGGCCGGTCGTTCCCGTCGGCCGTCGCTTCATCCCGATTCACCGTGTCGCCGTTCGTCTGCTCCCACTTCGGATCAGGCGTCGACTCGATGAAGAGGATCGCCTCCATGTTCTCGGGGTCGAGACCGACGACGTCGCGGAAGGCCTCCCGCGCCTCCTCGTGGCGTCCGAGATCGCGGATGACCCGCGCCAGCACGACGCGGGTTGAGATGCTCTCGGGGAAGTCACGAACGCCGTCGCGTGCGGTCGCTTCCGCCTCGGCGAGGCGGCGCTCGATGCGATACGCCTCGGCGAGCGGAGCGATGACCCGCGCGCCGCGCTGTGTTGCGTGCATGCGTTCCAGGCGCGCGACGGCTTCCTGGAGAGATCGTGGTTCCCGCACGAGAGGACCTCGCCTGGTGTGTGCGAACGCCTCGGCTACGGTGCCGACAAGGTTGAAACGACGACCGAACGCTAGCAGAACCTCACGATGCTGTCAACGGCGCGAGACGCGCGGCCGACCGTCCTGTCTCCCGGGGCGCCGTCGCGGATGGCACGACTCGGATCATGGACGAAAGCTCCGCAGGACGGCGTCCAGGTGCCGCATCAGAGGTGTCTTGTCGAGTCCCGGCGCGAAGAGATTGGCGTCGAGGTAGTAGACGCGGCGCTCCTCGGGCACGGCGAAGCAGTACGCGACGAACGGGCCGCCCGCCGTGTAGTCGCTGTTGCCCCACCAGCCACGGATCCTGAGCGCGGGATGCCCGTCGATGCGAACCGTGTCGGACCTGACCGGCCGTCCCTCCTGGACGACGTCGCCGTTGTGATACGCGGCGCAGAGCCGTGTCCGCTCCTCGAGCGCGAACTCGAGCGTCACATCCTCCGGAAGGCCCGGGCGCCACGTCACGAAGATGTACCGGTCCGGCTTCCGGCGGTCGAAGCGGACGAACCCATCGTCCTCCGCCCCGGTATCCAGCTCGTAGTCCTCCGGCACCGAGATCGTCCAACCGAATCGCTGCTCGAGAGCGTCGTGCAATCCCGAGGTCTCGGCGTCGCGGTCGAGCGCGGTGACGAGCCGCTTCCTGACGGCGTCCACGAGACGGTCCGCGAGCTCCCCGTCCTGCTCCGCGAGATACGCCACCAGCTGGTCCTCCGACCCTGCCATCAGCGCCGCGACCACCTGGCGGCCGGCCCAGATATCGGTCGCTACGGCCATGCCCGGCTCATCCGAAACGGGGACGCCCGGGACGCGGTCCCGGACGATGCCGGCGACGCCGGCGTCGCTCCACGTTCCACAGAGCAGGAGATTGCGCCGGGTCGTGTAGTCAGCGAGATCGGCCGGAGCCGCATACTCGGCCTCGAAGACGGGTTCCCCGACGAGCCAGGGATCGGTCGCCTCGAATACGTCTGCGACGGCGGCCCGCAACGCCTCCCCCGCGCCGGGTTCCATCACGATGACGAGGTCGTCGCTGTCCCCGAATGCCGGCATGGTCGGGCCCGAACAGGCGGCGAGCAGACAGGCCAGCGCCGCGAGCCCGCAGGCTGTTCTTCTCATGGTTCACCTCCAGATGGTCAGGTCTCCCCAATGCGCGATCGAGACGCCCGGCGGGATCATGAGCTCGTGTTCCTTCCGGTCGATGTGGTCAACGGTCCGACGGCGCTCGACCTCGAGCCTCAGGCGGATCTCCGTCCGGTCTCCTCTCCCGGCCCGGAGCACCACGACTCGAGGAAGCCTGCCGTCGTCGCGCTCGAACTCGAGCGACAGATGGCCGCCGCCCTCCTCGACGACTTCGAGGCTTTCGAGCGTGCCCCGGTCCTCGGAGATGACGTACGTGAGCATCGAGGCGCCCCGGAGTCCCGTGATCCTGATCTCGCCGCCCAGGCGTGTCATCGCGGGGGCCTCAAGACGCCGGAGGTCCTCGCCGGGCGCCATCCCGAGCATGAGGAGCGCCGGGTCGGTGAAGGGCGACTCCTGCATACAGCCCGTGACGAGCTGCTCCCGACCGGGGAAGAGCATGCGTGCGCACGTGCCCTCGGCCAGGATTTGCGCGGCCATGCCCGCGGGAGCGGCCGGCGAGGACGGGCGCGCGTCCGCCCTGAGCCAGGACGGTCTGTCGTACAGCGCGGCGAAATCGGCACGGCTCCTTCGGGTCTGCGTCGAGAGCACCGCGTGCCCCGATATGCGCACGGCGGAGATGTCTTCGAGATCGGCGTCGAGTCGCGCGGCGATCGCTTCCACCTCGGACGGCGAAAGCGGGTCGGCCTCGAGGTGCGGCCCGCCGCATCCCTGGACGACGAGCAGCGCGACAAGCGTGCAGCCGGCAGCGACGGCCAACGTCGGGCGTCCGGGCGGACGACCGTTCCTACTCGTTGATGCTGTCTGGCCCTGTCTCACCGCTGAGCCTCCGGAGCGTCGATGCCCGGTCGGGGTCGAGCTCGATCGCTCGCCCCCAGGCCTCTCTGGCCTCTTCCCGTCTGCCGATGGCGGAGTACGCGTCGCCCAGATGCTCGAAGACGACCGCCTCCTCGATGCCGAGCGATACCGCGAGCTCGAGCTCGCGAACGGCGTCGGCCAGCCTGCCGAGACGATAGTACACCCAGCCGAGCGTGTCGCGTATCTGCGGGCTCGTCGGCTGCATGTCGGCGGCGCGGAGCGCGAGGTCGAGCGCGCGTTCGAGCTGCGTGCCGCTCTCCGCGTAGCGGTACGCCAGGAAGTTGAGGGAGACCGGCGAGACGATGGCGGAGGGGTCTTCATCGTATGCGCGTTCGAAGAGCCGGACGGCCGCGTCCCGGTCGCCCTGATCGAGAAGCAGCTGCGCCCTTGTTGAGAGGATGAGCGGCGTCTCGCCCCAGAGTCGTTCCGCGTCTGTGAGCAGCGCGGCCGCTCGCGCGTGGTCCCCGGAGACAAGGTGTGTCCGCGCCAGCAGAACGTGAATGGCGGCGGAGGACTCTCCCTGGCGAACGAGCGATTCGAGGACCGGCACGGCTTCGTGGTAGCGTTCAAGCGCGGTCAGTTCGCGCGCGAGCATCAGGGCCGCGGTTCGATTCTCAGGCATGAGCCGATGCGAGCGCTTGAGCTCGGCCACGCCGCGCGCCGTGTCTCCGAGAGCCAGGCCGGCCCGCGCGTTGTGGAAGGCGAGTTCCGGGTCGAGCGTATCCGCGAGCGCCGACTCCTCGTAGAGGGCGGCCGCTTCGGCCAGTCGGCCCTCGGCCTCGAGCGAGCGTCCCAGGAGCACGATGAGACGCGTCGTCGGGTTCGCGCCTGACTCGCCGGGTCCGCCGACGGTTTCTTCCAGCGACGACGCGATGGCCTCCCGCGCCTCGGCAGGCCGGTCGAGCGCCAGCAGCGCCTCCGCCGCGACGACGGTCGCCTCAAGCTCATCGGGGCAGCGCTCGAGCGCCTCGAGCGAGCGGGCAAGCGCCTCCTCGTGCCGGTCCGCGGCCATAAGGACCCGGGACTCGGCCGTCATGACCTCGCAGTCCTGCGGCCGGAAGGAGAGCACCCGACGGTACTGCACGAGCGCCTCCGCGTGGAGGCCCTCGAGCTCCATGAGCCGGCCGAGGCTGTAGTGAAGATAGGCCGCCGCGGACGAGTCGATCTCGCGAATCGTGTCCGGACGGAAGGCCGATGCTGTTCTCGGTGCCGTCGAGAGAAGCGCGAGCACGACCGCGAAGGCCACCGCCCCGGTCATTCGCTCGGTGAGCGTCGGGAGCCCGCGCCGCCGGGCTCTTTCTGGAAGCGCGTTCATGTGTCCCCTTTCCCGTATGGACCGCCCGGAGTCTAGCACGCCGGCTCGGAGGCGGCAACCGGAGCGCTGGGCCACGGGAGGGGGCGATGATGACCGATTGCCCGCGGTCTCCCCCTGTGCTACCTTGAATGATGAGACGTTCGAGCCGTCGAATCGTTCGACGACACGACACTCAGACCAGCGAGGCGTCGGGCGTGCCGCCCGTCGCCGGATCGCGCGTGTGCGATCCCGGAGGGGACGACGATCATGACTCGACGACAAACGCTTGCACTCATGGCGACCGTGCTGCTTCTGATCTCGCTCGCCGGGTGCTACACCGTGCTGCGGCATCCGACCGGAAGCGAGATCGTCGAGAGCTCCGGCTATGCGTCGTACGGCTACAGGACGTGCGCCGACTGCCACGCGGACGCCGCCTACTACCATCCCTACTACAACTACGGCTCGAGCCACTACCGGTGGAACGGATACTCCGGTTCCCCGTGGTGGTACGACCACGACTGGTGGTGGTACGACGATGACTACTACCACGGGGACGAGCCGGGCGACCCCGGACCGCCTCCCGAGACGGGTGTCAGGCACCTCTGGGGTGCCGGCGGATGGCCCACGAAGGGCTGGGGCTTCGGCTCCTCGACGGCTCCGGATGACGGCCCGCGCACGCCGCCTCCGCCCTCATCGAACCAGTCGCAGCCCTCGACCGGACACAAGGAGGAGCCGCCGAAGAAGCCGGACCCACCGAACCAGGACGATGATGACGACGATGACGGTGACGACGGCGGGCTCTGGAAAGAGCGGAAGAAGGGATTCTGATGATGTCACTCATGCACCGCGCACTCCACACGGTCCTGGTTCTCACGGTCGGCCTCTGCTTGCTCGGGCCTCTGGCCGTGCCGGCCGTGGCGTACGACGGATACGTCGCGCCTCTCGCAGAGATCCCCTTCGCCCGGACGAGCCTGACCGGAGCGC
>CAZAQL010000086.1:0-11211 GCA_964487295.1 uncultured bacterium
GCTCTCGGTCGCGGGCACTCCCGGCGCGACGCGCAAGATCGTCCTCGTCCGTTAGGGCGGAGTGACGCAGAGGGCCCGCGCGACCCGCCCGCAAGCAAAGAGGCGCCGCGCAACGCGCGACGCCTCACATGCTACCCGTCTCCCTGGGTCGTTACTTCGCAAGCACCTCCCGCACGAGAAGCGGCATGATCTCGCCCGCTCTCCCCTGAAGGAAGATGTCGGTGTAGTCGTTCGTGTAGGTCGACGGGATCGTGTTGACCTCGATGATCGGCTTCCCCACGCGCTTCGCGGCGAGCGGAACGTGCGCCGCCGGCAGAACCTCGCCCATCGTCCCGATCACGAGCGCCAGCGACGCGGCCTCCGCCGCGTCGAACGACGCCTGCGCGACGTCCTCGGGGATCGGCTCGCTGAAGAACACGAAGTCGGGCTTGAGGAACCCGCCGCACGCTCCGCACGTCGGGAGCGCCGCGCCGAGGTCCGCGTGCTCTCGGTTGTAGACTGCGCCGCACTTCATGCAGTGGAGCGTCTCGGTCGTGCCGTGAAACTCGAGCACGTTCCTGCTGCCGGCGGCCTGATGAAGTCCGTCGATGTTCTGCGTCACGACCGCGTGGACGAGCCCCGCCTTCTCGAGCTCGACGATCGCGTAGTGCGCGGCGTTCGGCTCGGCGCGGAGGACGGCGTCGAAGAAGAGCTCGTGGATGGTCGGCCAGCACACCTCGGGCTCGCGCATGAAGCGCCTGAGCTCGATGAAGCTCGGATCGTGCGTTTCCCACAGGCCGTCCGGCCCGCGGAACGGCGGGACGCCGCTCTCGACCGAGATGCCCGCTCCGGTGAACACGAGAATGTCCCCGAGGCTTCGTATGAGATCGGCCGCTTCCTTAAGCGCCGCCATGTCCAGCGTATTCTCCTGCTCCATCGTCTAGCCCTTCTTCTGCGCCTTCTGGATCTTGCCCCAGGTGTCCCTCAAGCCGACCGACCGGTTGAAGACGAGATGATCCGGACTCGAATCGGAGGAGTCGGCCGTGAAGTAGCCCTGTCTCAGGAACTGATACGGAACGCCCGGCTCTGCCTCACGCAGCCCGGGCTCGACCATGCATCCGGTGAGCACGACGCGGGACTCCGGATTGAGGAGGTTCGAGAAGTCGAACGTCCTCGGAGGCCCCACCGGGTCGCCCGACGTCGGGGCAGGCCCGCCCCGACCCTCCCCGCAGCGCTGGTCGGCGGCTCCGCAGCGCGCCTCGTCGAGCGGCTCTCCGTCCGCCGAGATCTCCGCTCCCGGAGGTAGCTCCTCCTCGGGTGGCTCGTCCAGGAACAGGTGATCGAAGAGCCTGATCTCGGCAGGCACGGCGTGTCCCGCCGACACCCAGTGGAGCGTGCCCTTCACGCGCCGCCCGTCCGGCGCGTCCCCGCCCCGGGTCGCCGGGTCGTACGTACAACGGAGCTCCACGACGTTGCCCGCGTCGTCCTTCACGACGCCCGTACAGGTGATCAGATACGCGTGCTTGAGCCGGACCTCGCGACCGGGCGCCAGGCGGAAGAACTTCTTCGGAGGATCCTCCATGAAGTCGGCGCGCTCGATCAGAACCTCGCGCGAGAACGGCAGCGTGCGCGTGCCCGCCGTCTCGTCCTCTGGATTATTGACGGCCTCGAACTCCTCGACCTGACCCTCCGGGTAGTTCTCGATGACCACCCTGAGCGGGTCGAGCACGGCCATCACGCGGAGCGCGCGCTGGTTGAGGTCATCCCGGAGACAGTGTTCCAGCAGCTCCACCTCGATGGTCGTCGGCGTCTTCGCGACGCCGACTCGGCCGAGAAAGTCCCGGATGGCCTCGGGCGTGTAGCCGCGCCGGCGCATGCCGGCAAGCGTCGGCATCCGCGGATCGTCCCACCCGGACACGTGCCCCCCCTCGACGAGGCTCAGGAGCCTCCGCTTCGAGAGCACCGTGCGCGTGATATTGAGCCTCGCGAACTCGAGCTGCTGCGGGTGGAACACTCCGAGCTCATCGAGGAACCAGTCGTAGAGCGCGCGATGGTCCTCGAACTCGATGGAGCAGTTCGAGTGCGTGACACGTTCGATCGAATCGGACAGGCAGTGCGTGAAGTCGTACATCGGGTAGATGCACCACGCGTCGCCGGTCCGGTGGTGCTCCGCGTGCAGGATTCGATACATCACCGGGTCACGCATGTTGATGTTCGGGCTCGCCATGTCGATCTTCGCCCGCAGCGTGCGCGCGCCGTCGGGGAACTCACCCGCGCGCATCCGCGCGAAGAGGTCGAGGTTCTCCTCGACCGTGCGGTTCCGGTACGGACTCTCGCGGCCGGGCTCTGTGAGCGTGCCGCGGTATTCGCGCATCTGGTCCTGCGAGAGGTCGCAGACGAAGGCCTTGCCCAGCTCGATGAGCCTGACGGCGTAGTCGTAGAGCTGCTCGAAGTAGTCCGAGGCGTAATAGAGCCGGTCGCCCCAGTCGAAGCCGAACCAGCGGATGTCCTCCTGGATCTGCTCGACGTAGTGGGTCTCCTCCGTGCACGGGTTCGTGTCGTCGAACCTGAGGTTGCACAGACCTCCGTACTCCTCGGCGATCGAGAAGTTCAGGTTGAACGCCTTCGCGTGGCCGATGTGGAGGTAGCCGTTCGGCTCCGGGGGAAACCGCGTCTGGACGCGGCCATCGTACCTCCCCGACGCGAGGTCCTCCTCCACCTTCGCCCGCACGAAGTCGAGCCCCCTCTTCTCCTCAGGATTGGTCACCCGGTCTGCCCCATGATGTAACCCTCCTTTGTCTTCGAACTGCCCCAGTGCTGCGTCTTCGTCCGGCCCGCCGGACGAAGCGCTGGCGTGCCCGCAGGGCACGCGTCGCCCGCAGGGCGGCCCTTATCCTTCGAGACTTCCCACCGCCGCCTCGACCGCGTCGAGGATCTCGCACGACTTCACGAGCTCCTTCATCGTGGTGTGGTCCGGGTAGAGCGGCCGGTCGATGTCGAGGAACTCAACATGCTTCCGGATGACGTCGTGCGCCACCGTCGTACCCTTCCCCTTCTCGAACTCCCTGAAGTCCATCGCCTGCGCCGCCGCCATGAACTCGATACCGAGGATGCCATAGGCGTTGTCGATGATCTGATGGTTCTTGATGGCCGTGTTCATGCCCATCGAGACGAAGTCCTCCTGGTCGGCCGCGGCAGGGATCGACTGGATACTCGCCGGGGCCGAGAGGATACGCTGCTCGACGATGAGGCTGTCGGCCGTGTACTGCGAGAGCATCATCCCCGACATCATCCCCGCGCCCTTCGTCAGGAACGACGGAAGACCGACCGACAGCGCCGGGTTCGTCATCCGGTTCAACCGGCGTTCGGACAGGACGCAGACCATCGTGATGGCCGCGCCCGCCATGTCCATCGGCAGACAAACCGGCGACCCCTGGAAGTTGGCGCCCGTGAGCGTCAGCTTGTACTCGGGGAAGAAGATCGGGTTGTCACCGACGCCGTTCAGCTCGACCTCGACCTGGCTCCTGGCGTACGCAACCGCGTCGTGCGCGGCGCCGATGACCTGGGGGGTCGAGCGCATCGAGTAGGCGTCCTGGACCTTCATCTTGAGACGGCCCTCGGCCACATCGCCGCCCGCCATGCACGTCATGAGCGACTTGGCGGTACGGACGGCGCCCTTGAACCCGCGGATCTTGTGGAGCCGCTCATCGTACGGCTTCGTGTTCGCCATGAGCGCTTCGAGCGACATCGAACACGCGATCTCCGCCTGCTTGAGGATGCGGTTCATGTCGTAGATGTGGATGGCGCTCATCGCGGTCAGGAGGTTCGACCCGTTGATCGTCGCGAGACCGTCGCGCGCCTGGAGACCGGGGACCGGGATACCGGCCCTGTCGAGCGCCTCCTTCCCCGGAAGCAGCTCGCCGTCGTAATACGCGTGCCCCTCACCCATCATCAGGAGTGCGATCTGGCTCATCGGGGCGAGATCACCGCACGCGCCGACCGAACCCTTCTGACAGACGAACGGCGTGACACCCTTGTTGAGCATGTCGACCAGCGTCTGTGTGATCTCGGGTCGACAGCCGGAGTTGCCGTGACAGTGCACGTTGATTCGACCGACCATCGCGCCGCGAACGTACTCGATCGGAGCGGGATCGCCGATGCCGGCGGCGTGATTGTAGATGAGGAACTTCTGGAACTGCTCGACCTGCTCGTCGTCGAGGACGACCTCGGAGAACTCACCGATGCCGGTGTTGACACCGTACATGATCTCGTGCGCCTGGATCTTCTCCTCGAGCATCGCTCGACAGACGTTGATCCGCTCGACCGAGTCCGCCGATATCTCGACCTTCTCGCCGTGACGTGCGACCGCGACCAGCTTCTCGACCGTGAGTCCGCTTCCGTCCAGAACGATTGCCATGTGCCTGCTCCTGACATACTGCGGTTCGAAAAGACCTGCGCCCTCCCGTCGGCGGGGCGGACCACGCCCCGGCCGCCGCGAGGCCGGTTCTGCATGCGTTCTGCCGATTCTCTCAGGGGACAGGGGCCCGGGCAAGGGCTAACTCTGACGCTGGTTCAGACCCTCGCGAAGACGTGGATCATCGAGGACATCACGCCCGGCTCGAACTCGGCGCCCTTGAAGTTGCCGAGGCTCTCGACCAGCGCGAACCCGCGTTCGTCGTGGATGGTCACGCAGTCTTCGAAGCCCACCGGATGGAGATCCACCGAGCCCTCGAACAGCACGGCGTCGCCCCTCAGGAGGCGCGTCTTGAACTCGACGCGTTCCTGCGTGATGACGGGATAGCGACGTTCGAAGACGACCGCTCCCCCCTCGACCTCGACGTCCGGGAATCGGTACGAGCTTCGCGTGAGGATGTAGTCCCAGTTGACGAACTGCAGCACCCAGGGCGCACCGGGCTCCGTGAGGTCGGCCAGATCGTCGACGAACCGCTCGAAGGCGGCCCGGTCGATGTGTGAGGCCACGTTGCCGATGCAGAACGCGCCGTCGAGGCGCCGTCCAAGCCGGTCGATATCGGCCATCCCCATCGTGCGGAAATCGACGTCCGGGTAGCGCGCCCGCGCCCGCTCGATCATCCGCGGATCCACGTCGATGCCAACGGGGGTGCGCCCCGTGCGGGCGAGTCGGGCGCAGTAGTCGCCCGTCCCGCAGCCGACGTCGAGCACGCGACCGGACTTCGGCATGGTCTCCTGGAGGAACTGGTCGACGGCGTCCTCGACCGGGAAGACCTTCTCGTAGTATTCGGCGAAGTCCGAGTAGAAGGACATGCGTCTCTCCGTGAAGGAGTTCGAGCCGCGTCCACGGGTAAGAGGCGCGCTCCCAGGCGCGGGCAGCCGGCCTCTACAGGTCGACGACGATGGCCGCGTTCGTCGGTTCGTATCTCTCCGTGACCGAGCTCGCGTTGGCGAACCGGATGCCGGCCTGCTCGGTCACGCCCGCACCCTCGTGGATGTGGCCGAAGACGTGAAGCCGCGGCCTGACACGCAGGACCGCGTCCATGAGGTCCTCGCATCCCGCGGCGTCGCCGCGAACGGTCTCGTCGCCGTGCCCCGCCGGAGGTCCGTGCGTGACGAGCACGTCCGTTCCTTCCGGTATCAGGCTCCACTTCCGCCTGAGTTCCTCGCCGCGCTCGAGATTGAACGCCCAGTCCATGAACGCCGGCTGCCAGGGACTACCGTAGAAGGTCATCCCCTCGACGACGACCGCGCTGTCGCGAAGGTAGACGCAGTTCGTCAGGAGCGGCTCGACGCTCGCCGGCGCGCGCTCGAACGGGAAGTCGTGATTCCCGGCGATCACGATCTTGTGAGGGTGCGGCAGTTCACCGAGCCACGCGTTGAAATCGAACACGTGCTCGATCTCGCCCACGCTCGTCAGGTCTCCGGCGTGCACGAGAACATCGCCGTCGGGGACCTCGGGGATCGCCCTGTGCTTCGCGTGTGTGTCGCTGATGGCGACGATCCTCACAGCGCTCTCTCCTTCTCCCGGGGAACAAACGAGCGGCTCGGAGCCTTTAAGCACCGCAGTTCCAAGAGGCTGGGTTCGCCGACGCCCGCTGAGACGGCTCGTCGCGGCACCCCTCTTCGGCGCGCCTAGTCGGTCGCGACGACGCCGTCCCTGTCGAGCTCGGCCGCGATCTCACGCGACACCGATTGCAGGAACGCGACCTTGCCGACGCTCGCGTCCCCGGCGGTCTTCGCCAGGGCCCGCCAGACGATCTCGCCGGTCTCCTGGTCGAGCAGCTCGGCCCTGAAGTCGGCCCAGGCGTCGACATCCACCCCGCCACCCGACCACCGGGTCACCCGATGCACGCGCCCGGTGTACGGATTCACGCGATGGACCGTGTGCCGCGTGGGCGGTATGCGGTGCCTCGTCGCACCCGCGTCCGTGAGGACGAGCGTCAACACCGCGTCGACGCCGCGTTCCTCGAGCCTTCTCTGGCGCTCATCGAACGAGTACTCTCTGCCTCCGAAGAAGACCGTGTACTGGGCGACCGCGTCGATACCCCGTGACTCGAGCTCCTCGACGAGATAGTCCTCGGCGCTCTGGACGAGCATGTCGTCCTCCAGATCGATCCAGACGAGCACTCGCCCGTACGGCTCGCCTGAGAAGTCCGGCGAGACCTGCGAACGGATGTTCGTCGTCGCACACCCGCCGGCGACGAGCGCCACGGCCACGGATGCCGCCGTCGCAAGTGCGAATCGAGCTCCTCTCAGCCTCATCATGTCGACCTCCCTCGGTCGCCGCGCGCGGCTACTCCCCGATGATCTTGACGAGCACGCGCTTTCGGCGCCCTCCGTCGAACTCGCCGTAGAAGATCTGCTCCCAGGGACCGAAGTCGAGTGCGCCATCAGTCACCGCCACGACGACCTCGCGGCCCATGATCTGGCGCTTCAGGTGCGCGTCACCGTTGTCCTCGCCGGTCCTGTTGTGCCGGTATCGCGAGGTCGGCTCGTGGGGAGCGAGCCCCTCGAGCCACTCCTCGTAGTCGGCGTGCAATCCGCGTTCGTCATCGTTGATGAACACGGACGCGGTGATGTGCATGGCGTTGACGAGCACGAGCCCCTCGCGCACGCCGGATTCCGCGAGCGCATCCTCCACTTCGGAGGTGATGTTCACGAACGCCCGTCTGCCTGGGATATCGAACCACAGCTCCTTCCGGTAGCTCTTCATCAGACCTCCGCCTCCGACGTCTTCATGAACTGGACGCGCTCGTAGCTCGCGGGATCGAGGCTCGACTCCTGGCTCATCCGCCCCTTGAAGTCGGCGATCGTGCCGAAATCGTGCGCGGCCATCCAGGCACCCATCTCATCGAGCATCGGTCCGATCCGCGAGAGGCCGTGTCGATAGAAGACCGAGCAGACCTCGACGGCGGCGGCGCCGGCGAGCAGCATCTTGACGACGTCCCTGCCGTCGTGGACGCCGGTCGTGGCGACGAGGTCGCACGGGAGCTCGCCGGAGAGCAGTGCGATCCACCGCAGAGGCACGAGCATCTCGGAGGGCTCGCTCAGGTAGCTGGCCGACACCATCTCCATCGCATCGATGTCGAAGTCGAACCGCGCGAAGCGGTTGAACAGCACGAGCGCGTCGGCTCCCGCGTCGGCAAGCCCCTTCGCGGTGTGCGCGAGACCGGAGAATCGCGAGCCGATCTTGAGCGCTACGGGGATGTCGATCTTCCCCTTCACGGCGGAGAGCACGTCGAAGTAGACCTGCTCGTAGGCCCGCCCATCGCGCTCCGTGTCCGACGGCAGAACGAAGACGTTGAGTTCGAGCGCGTCGGCGCCGGCCTGCTCGACGCGGCCCGCGAAGTCCGTCCAGCCGCCCGCGGAGACGCAGTGGACGCTCGCGATCACCGGGATGTCGAGCTCGCGCTTCGCGGCCGTGATGAGTTCGATGAAACGCCTCACCGCGTTCTCGCGTCCGTAGTTCCGGATGTAGTCGGCGGCCTCCGTGTGCGCGTACGGCGTCTCCCCCGCCGCGACGATCCCGTCCACCTCCGCCTCGATCTGCTCCTCGAAAATCGACTTGAGAACGACCGCGCCCGCTCCGGCCTGTTCGCACTCCTTGAGCTTCTCAAGGGAGCTCGTCAGTCCGGAGCTGGCCACGATCACCGGATTCCTCAGGTCGAGTCCCATGAACGTCGTCTTGAGATCGGCCATCAGTTCCTCCTGTCGCTCATCTGAAGTGAGTCGCGTCGCGGAGATAGTATCATACCAGGTGGTCGCTGTCCCGTCGAACTGATGAGCGCTCAGGGATGGAATGATCCAACGAGGGGTCGCAAACGGTGCGCAAACACCGGGATGGGGGTCGCTGCCGGTTCGCTCTACACTTCGAGAACGTGCTCCGGCGAAGCGACGCTGGTGAGCGTCTCGACGACGAGTTCGGTAAGCGCGGGGTGGATGTGGAGACCGGCGGCGACATCTCCGGGCTGGTGACCCGCCACCATCGCGTTTACGACCTCCTGAATGAGTATGGGAGCGTATGGACCGATGACGTGAAAGCCGAGGATGCGTCTGTCCTTCGCGCCCACGATGGCCTTCGCGAAGCCGTCCCGGATCATGAGGCCTTCGCCCTTCATCACGTCGGAGTACTCGCGTCGGCCCACCAGGTAGTCGAGTCCTTGAGTCCTGGCCTCAGCCTCCGTGATGCCCACCGAAGCTATCTGCGGATGCGAGAAGACGGCATGAGGCACGGTTGCATGATCCACCGTGATCGGGTCGTCGTGCGTTGCGTTGTGCCACGCGATGATCGACTCACGCACCGCCGCGTGTGTGAACATCGACCTCCCAATGATATCGCCGAAGGCCCAGACGCCCTCCGCCGAGGTCTCGAGCCTGTCGCTGACGGCGATGTACCCGCTCTCTGTCGTCTCGATGCCTGCTGCCTCGACGCCGAGGAGGTCGGCGTTGGAGCGTCGTCCCGCGGCCATGAAGACGGCGTCCGTTGGAAGCTCGACATCTCCGTCGCCGCCTTCAGAGCTCCCGGTCACGGTATAGCGTGTTCCCGCTGGACGAACGCCGGTTACCGTGATCCCGGTGCGAACATCCATCCGCTCGGCGAGCTTCTCGGCAAGCAGCCACGAGACATCCTCCTCCTCGTTCGGGACGAGTCGCCGGTCGCGCTGGATCAGTGTGACATGGGCGCCCATCGCCGAGAGGAAGTGGGCGTACTCCACACCCACGTATCCGCCACCAACGATGACGACGCTCTCGGGCAGGGCCTCGATCTCGAGCACGGTCTCGTTCGTGAGATAGTCGATCTCGTCCAGTCCGTCGATCTGTGGGATGAGGGGACGGGCGCCGCTCGCCACGAAGACCTTCCCACCGTGGACCTCGTGGTCGTTCACACGAAGCGTCCGCTCGCCCGTGAAGCGAGCTGTCCCGCGATAGAAGCGCAGTCCCTCCGAGTGCCGAATACCCTCGAGAACACCACGCCGGCGTCTTTCGACCGCCTCGCGCATCCTGCTCATGACAGCGCCGAAGTCGACACCGGAGATCTCCGCGTCTATGCCGAGCCGGCCGGACTCCCGGATCTCGGACACCCGGTCGGCGACGGAGATGAGCATCTTCGAAGGGACGCACCCCAGGTTCATGCAGGTGCCTCCGACGGGCCCTCTGTCGATCCACCCGACGTCCAGTCCGTCTGCCAGGGCGCGGTCCACCACGTGGGATGCGCTGCCCGAACCGATCACGACAACATCGTGCTCTTCCATTCTCGAAGCTCCCTCTTCCTCGCGGCACCCGTCGGGGCGCTGCTCTCGTGCACAGCATCTGTCTGGCGTCGGGCTACCCGATGCCGAGAACGGCCTCCTCCAGCCCCGGAATCACCTGGCTCCTCCCGCTCGGGTTGGGGCGTGACTACGCCTCGTCTACGGCGATCTGACGCGCAATGGCGTCCTCAGACGGCCGCGATCGCGACAGCCTCCCCTGCAGGCACTCCTTCACCTCCGCGTCACTCATCTCGTGGAAGTCGCGGTAGAACGAAGCGACGGCGAACGGGCCCTCCTTCTGTGCGAACAGGCAGAAGACGCTGTCGAAGCCGTCCCGCAGCAGATTGAGCGTCTCCACCGGGCTGCACGGGACGGCCAGCGTCAGCGAGGCCGGCTCGCGGCCGTGCATCAGCCTCGCGGCCACGAGCATCGTGAATCCGGTCGCGAGCCCGTCGTCCACCAGGACGACGTGTCTTCCGGAAACCTCAGGTGGCGCATCGCTTCCGGAGTAGACCGCCGCACGGCGCCTCACCTCCGTGAGAACATCCTCGGTGACGCGGTCCGCTTCCTCACTCGAAATCCCGAAGCCCGTCATCGCGCCCTGGTTGAGCACCCTCGTGCCGTCGATCGCCACGGCGCCGAACCCCATCTCCGGCGACGCGGGGATAGGGAGCTTCCGCACAACGAGCGGCAGGAGCGGCGATCCGAGAACGTCGGCGATGGGCGCACCGGTCGCGAGCCCGCCGCGCGGGAGACCGTACACGAGAGCTTTGTCCGGGACTTCGCCGGACAACAGCGCCGCCAGCCGCCGTCCCGCGTCCTCTCGATCGGCGAACTTCTGAACCGGCGACGAGAGCCTCCGTCCTACGTACACTCTCCCCATGTCGTCCTCGCTTCCTGTCCTGAAGCAGCTCAGTGATCGTCGGAGCGCACCGCGGGGCTCAGGAGCCCCTCGATGATGAGCTCCGTGGCAGCATCGTCATCGAGACCTCGCGACATCAGCGTCTCGAGCTGTTTCGCGTCGACGCTGCCGATGGCCGCCTCGTGCGTCACGTGCGCCTTCGGATGGCGTACCTCGACGATGGGCACGGCGGCGGCCACCGCCTCACCCCGGACGATCTCCTTGCAATCCACGTGACCGCGTGCCCGCGCCGCAGACGCGATGAGCGTGTTCCGGATGTCGGCTTTCGCCCTGTCGGCCACGGCGATCTTCGTCGTGAGGACACCACGGGCATCGGCACCCTGAAGATGAGCCTTCTCATGGATGTTGATTCTGTCATCTCCGCTGCCACTGATCCTGGCCGACATCTCGAGCACGCTCGAGGCATCACAGTCGGCTGCGTACTCGATCTCGATCGCACCGGCGCGCCCCTTCAAGAGCTCGAAGTCCGTGCGAAACTGTGCCGCCTCTTCAAGTGTGACGTGAGACTTCGCGACGATGGAGACGCCGCCCTCCGAGCCGTGGACGTGACGCTCAAGATATGCGTACTCCGCGCCCGGCTCGAGACGT